>NZ_JBLJAK010000032.1:0-54923 GCF_047530105.1 Serratia sp. T13T92
GGGCACAATCTCTCCCACGGGCTCATAGGCACTAGGGTTAGGGGGAGCTCACCGGCTATCTCCCGATGATCAGTCGGGGATCTTCTCCGCTAAGGCGGAGAAGATCAAGACATAAGGGTTAGGGTGATGGGGAATTCTGGCCCGGTGACTGACGGTTATTACTGCTCGGAGTCTTTATGCTTATCGATACTTTCCAATGGCAAACCCAGGCCTCGCCTAGCGGTAACTTTGTCCATAACGTCAGAAGTGCGCAGTTCGGCGACGGCTATAAACAGGTCAGCAGCAATGGGCTTAACCAGGCGGTGCAGCAGTGGCAGTTGGCCTATACCGGCCATCCGGCCGTGACCCAGTCGATGCTGGCCTTTTTAAATCAACACGTGCTCGTCGCCTTTTTCTGGACGCCGCCCAACGGCAAGAAAGCGCTATTTCGCGTCAAGTCGGATTCAATCTCCGTCACGCCGCTTGCGCGCAATGTGGAGGCGTTGAGTTTTGCCTTTGAACAAGCCTTCGGCGTATAGGTGCAATCATGTCATTTAACAGTGAAGTGCAAAAGCTGGCGCCTGGGGAACTGATCCAGCTGATTGAAATTGATGGCACCGCCTTTGGCGCGGCCATCATGCGCTTTCATGCGCACAATATTCCCCACACTCAGGCCGAGATCGCGGCGGCGGGCAACGATGCCCAGCGGCTGAATCCAAAATCGATCTGGTGGCAGGGAAACGAGTATGAAGCCTATCCCTACGAAATCACCGGCCTGGCAGCAACCAGCGATGGTTCGCAACCAACGCCCAGGCTCAGCGTCGCTAACCTCAGCAATCTGGTGTCCTCACTGTGCCTGACCTTCAACGATATGGTGCAGGCGAAAGTGCGGGTACACGACACCTTTGCCAAATATCTGGATGCGGCCAACTTCCCCGAGGGGAACGCCCTTGCCGATGCTTCGCAGGAGCGGGTGCAGGTTTTCTACATTGACAGCAAAAGCACCGAAACCAACAGCGTGGTGGAGTTCCAGCTCTGTACACCGTTCGATCTGCAAGGCCAGCAACTGCCCTCGCGACAAATTCACGGGCTTTGCACCTGGTGCATCCGGGGTTGGTACCGCAGCGGCAGGGGTTGCGATTACAGCGGCGGAGCCTGTTTTGATAAGGACGATAAACCGATCGACGATCCGGCGTTGGACGTCTGTGGTGGCCGGGTGTCCTCCTGTAAAAAACGCTTCGGTGACGCGCAACCCCTGGCTTTTGGCGGGTTCCCTGGTTCCAACCTGTTGGGGAGGTAATGATGCAGGCTGAAATCATGCAGGCGATCTGTGAGCATGCCGCAGCGGAGTATCCCAATGAGTCCTGCGGTTTTGTGGTGCAGAACGGGCGTAAGGCGCGTTATCTGCCGTGCCGCAATGTGGCGGAAAACGCGTTGGATAACTTTGTCATTTCCCCTCAGGAATACGCGCAGGCGGAGGATCAAGGCGAGATCATTCGCATCATCCATAGCCACCCAGATGTGCCCGTGTTGATCCCTTCGGAGATGGATCGCCTGCAGTGCGATCACTCGGGCATTGTCTGGGGCATCGTCTCGTGGCCCGAAGGGGATTACACCGAAGTTGTACCACGCGGTGAGCGCCCGTTGGTTGGGCGCAGTTGGCTGTTGGGCCATGCCGACTGCTGGTCATTGATCCGGGATTACTATCGCCAGGAACACAGCATCGCGCTGAATGATTACTCGGTGGAGCATGAATGGTGGATCGACGGTAAAACCCGCCTATATGACGATAACTGGTACGCCGAAGGATTCCGGGAGTTTCAGGGGCCAATGCGTGCGGGCGATATGATCATGATGCAGGTTTCAGCCCCGGTCACCAACCACGCGGGTATATATCTGGGGGACGGCATGATGCTGCATCACCTGTTCGGCCAGCTCAGCCAGCGTTATCCCTACAGCGGATATTTTCAGGAGCGGACGGTACGCGTAGTCCGCAGGAAGGAGCTTCTATGATGCAAACAACAAGACTGATCCGGTTGGGTGGCCAACTGGGCAAAAAGTTCGGTAAAACCCATCGGCTGGTGGTGGCGGATACTCGCGAAGCGCTGCGCGCGCTGTGTATCACGCTGCCCGGATTTGAGAGCTTTATGATGAATGCCCATAAGGACGGCGTGCAGTTTGCCTTCTTCAATGGCCCACAAAATATCGGCCTGGCCGAGTTTGCTACCTCTAAAGGCAGCGCCGACATTCGCATTATGCCGGTGATCGCCGGGAGTAAAAGCGCCGGAGGGTTTCAGATTATCTTGGGAGTGGCAGCGCTGGTAGGGGCATTCTTTACCGCAGGCGGAACGATAGGACTTTACACTTCGGCGTTGGCTGCCTCTGGCGCAACAGCAACTCTTAGTGCCACGGCGGTTGCCGCTGTTAGCGGTTTAACAATGATGGGTGCTTCAATGGTACTCGGTGGTGTCATGCAACTGATGATGCCACAGCCGAATTTCGGCATGTCCTCTTCCCAGTCGGTAGAAAACAAACCCTCCTATGCTTTTGGCTCACCGGTCAACACCACGGCGCAGGGTTACCCGGTGCCGGTGCTGTACGGCGAACGGGAAATCGGTGGCGCGGTAATTTCCGCCGGTATTTACGCTGAAAACCAGCAATAACCCCCTTTAGGGCATTTTTCTACAGGTCGCATTCGCGACCTTTTTTGTGGGCGCAATATGACAAAGTTAACTATTCATGGGCGCAAGGGCGGTGGTGGATCGGCGCATACGCCGGTTGAAGCTCCCGATGATTTGCAGTCCAACGCTAAAATCAAAATCCTGCTGGCGCTGTCTGAAGGGGAAATTGCCGGTGAGTTAGACGGCACCCGCATTCTGCTCGACGGCACCCCGGTACATAACCCCGATGGCAGTGAAAACTTTACCGGCCTGAAGTGGGAGGTACGTAACGGTACCCAGACTCAGGATTATATCCAGGGCATGCCGGATGTAGAGTCTGAAACGCCGGTCAACGTCAAGCTGACCACCACGAACGTCTGGACCAAAACCTTCACCCGAACCGATATCGACGCGCTGCGTATTCGCATGGGCTTCCCGGCGCTGTTCCAGCAGGAAGATAACGGCGATATGAACGGTTCGCTGGTGGAATACCTGATCGAGCTTTCCACCGACGGCGGAGCCTATAAAACCGTGGTCACCGGCACGCTAAAGGGCAAAACCACCAGCCTGTACGAGCGCGATCACCGGATTAATCTACCTAAGGCAACCACCAGCTGGACGCTGCGCATCAAGCGCATCACCCCAGACTCCACCAGCAGCAAGCTGGTAAACACTACCCAGATCCAGACCTACACCGAGATCGTGGACGCCAAGTTCCGCTATCCCAACACCGCCTTGCTGTTTATCGAGTTCGATGCCCAGCAGTTCAGCTCGGTACCGAAAATTACGCTCAAGCCGAAGGGCAAAATCATCCGCGTGCCAACCAACTACGATCCGTTGGCGCGGACCTACAGCGGCAATTGGGATGGCAGTTTTAAATGGGCCTGGAGCAACAACCCGGCCTGGGTGTTTTACGATATCGCGCTGGACAAGAATTACGGCTTAGGCAACCGGGTTACCGCCGCCGAGATCGACAAATGGGGGCTGTACAGCATCGCGCAGTATTGCGATGAATTGATTGATGATGGTTTGGGTGGCGGCGGTAAAGAACCGCGTTTCCTTTGTGACGTATACATCCAGTCGCAGCAGGATGCTTACACCGTATTACGTGATATCGCCGCCATCTTCCGCGGCATCACCTACTGGGGCAACGATCAGCTGTTTGCCTACGCGGATATGCCGCGCGATGTGGATTTCGTTTATTCGCGGGCCAACGTCATCGGTGGTGAATTTGCCTATGCGTCGGGGTCTTACAAGAATCGCTATACCTCGGCGCTGGTGAAGTGGGGGGATCCGGCCAACCATTATGCCGACGCGGTGGAAGCGGCTTACGATAACGAACTGGTGAAGCGCTACGGCGTTAACCAGACTGAAATCACCGCCATTGGCTGCACGCGGCGCACCGAGGCTCACCGCCGTGGGCGCTGGGCAATCCTGAGTAATGCCAAAGATCGTACCGTCAGCTTTACCGTCGGGTTGGACGGCAATATCCCGCTACCAGCTCGGATCATCGGCATTGCAGATGCCATGCTGGCAGGCAAGACCAACGGCGGGCGCATCCATTCTGCGCAGGATCGCGTGGTGGTGCTGGATCGTGAAGTAGCATTTGGTAAAGGCGATCGCCTGATCGTCAATTTGCCAGACGGCACGGCGCAGACTCGTACCATCGCCAGTATCGCGGCAGACAAGCTTACGGTGACGCTGACCGCACCGTTCCGCCAGCAGCCAGAGGCTGAAGCCGTTTGGAGTATCGATTCTGACAGCCTGGCGATCCAGCAGTTCCGTGTGGTGTCGGTCCAGTCCAACGATGATGGCACCTTCGCCATTAACGCCGTTGAGCACGATCCGGATAAATACGCCTTTATCGATAACGGCATCCGCCTGGATGCGCCGCCAATCACCGTCACGCCACCAGGAGCGATGCCTGCTCCTGCGAATATCGCCATCTCGCGTTACGACTACGTTAGCCAGGGAATTAACGTTGCCTCAATGCGGGGGCAGTGGCGTGCTGTGGCTGGCGCGGTGACCTATGAAGCCCAGTGGCGCAAAGATAACGGCAACTGGGTGAATGTGGGATCGACGCCTTCACTCGGGTTTGACGTTAACGGCATTTATGCCGGTAACTACGACGTGCGGGTACGAGCGGTGAATGCGGTGGGTGTTTCCTCACAGTGGGGTTATGCCGAGCCAAGCTATCTGGCAGGAAAAGCGGGTGTACCGCCCAAGATTGTCTCGTTGACGGCAACCAAGGATGTGGTGTTTGGCATCCAGCTTTCCTGGGGCTTTGGCCAGAACTCTGCCGACGGCCTGAAAACCACCCTGATGGTAGCCAGCCGGGCGGATTTCGCCGACGAACGGTTACTGGCCGATGTGCCTTATCCGCAGCATCGCTATGACATGCAGGGTCTGCGTGCCGGGCAAGTGCTGTACTTCCGCGCGGCCTTTACCGACAAAACCGGCAACCAGTCCGACTGGAGCGAGTTTGTGCGCGGGATGGCTTCGGACAGTGCGGACGTGGTGTTGGCGCAGATCGCACAAAGCATTACCGAGACCGAACTGGGCAAAGATCTGTTGGAGAAGATCAACAGCCTGCCTTCGGATCAGAACGTCCAGGATCTGGCCGAGAAGATCGCCCAGGCGCAGGCCGATATCGAGGCGAACAGGGATGCGTTGCAAGGGGATGTCGATACCCTGCAAGCAGCGCTGAACAAGGTTAACGCCGAGCTGGCGGGCCGAAATGCCGATCTGAGCAATGCTGTTGATGTGCTGCAACAGGATTTGACGCAGCTGGGCAAAGCCGCCATCGAAAACAGTCTGACCATCGAGCATAACCGCCAAAAACTCGCCCAGGCTCAGGAGGCGCTGAATAGCGATATCAAGGATGCGCGCGGGGAAATTGACAGCACCCGAGCCAACTTGGCGCGTGCAGATGCCGAACTACAAGCCAAGGTCGATGCCCTTACCGGTGGCACCAACGCGGCCATGGCCGAGGTCGCTTCGCAGATCACTCAATTGCAGGATGATGATCAGCAACTGGCCAGCAAGCTAGACGTGGTGATTGCCAAGGCCGAGGGGAATGCCGCGCAAATCGCGCAGGAGAAAGCGGCGCGAGTGGATGCCGATGGGGCGTTAGCCAAGGATATCAGCTCGGTGAAAGCCACGGCGGATAATCAGCAGGGTTTGATTATCAAGCTGGAGCAGGCGCAGGCCGATGCCGATTCTGCTTTGGCTAAGGTGGAGTCCAACGTTTCCGCCAATGCCAAGGCAATTGGCAGCAACAAGACGGAACAGGACAAGGTTAACTCGCAGGTTACGCAGAAAACCGAAGCGCTGGCCGATCAGCAGAAAACGCAGGGCCAGCAGCTCAGTGGGCTGACTTCTGAGTTTAGCGAAAACCGTGCGGATGTAACCCAACAGCTGAAAACGCTGGCGGCGACAGACTCGGCTCAGGCCCAGCAGATTTCCGGTTTGCAGGCCAGCACGGGCAGTAACACTGCGGCTATCCAGGCAGAGGCGAAATCCCGTTCCGATGCCGACGGTGCGCTGAGCCAACGGGTTGACGTGATCCAGGCGACCAGCCAGGAAAACACGGCGGCCATCACCCGCCTTGGTATCGCGCAAACCGAAGCCGAAAGCAGCACGGCCAGCCTGCAACAGGCATTGGAGGCTACGGCCAAGGCGAATATCGAACAGGCGCTTAAGCAGGATAACGATGTTCAACGTCTGGACGAGAGCAGCGCCCGGTTAACCACGGCGCAAACCGTTTTCGCCGATCGGCAGCAGGCGCAGGCCCAGCAGATCACGCAGCTGGACGCGAACTTTGGTGATGTGTCTGCGCAGTTGCAGCAGGAGATCACCACCAGGGCCAGCGAGACCGGCGCGTTGTCGCAACGCTTTGACCATCTGAGCGCAGATGTCGGCAGTAATCAGGCTGAGGTCAATCAGCGTTTGCAGGCGCTGGTGGATAGCGGCAGTGCTCAAGCGTCGTTAATTACTGGCCTGGGGGCAGCCAGTGGCGAAAATAAAGCGGCGATCGCCGCTGAATCGCAAGCGCGGACTACGGCAGACGAAGCGCTATCTCGGCAATTGAGTTCGCTGGACTCCACCGTCGGGCAAAATACGGCGGCCATCAACGATCGGCTACAGACGTTGGCCAATCAAGACTCGGCCATGGCAGAGCAGATTGGTTCATTAACGGCGACCTCTGGCGAAAACAGCGCGGCGATCGGAGAGCTGAAGCAGGCTCAAAGCGACTCGGCAGGTTCGCAGGCTTCACTTAGCAGCTCGCTTGAAGCCATTGCCAAGGCGGATATCGAGCAGTCGTTAAAGCAGGCGGAAGACGTTATCAGCAATGACGTGGTCACCGCATCGATCAAGACCCAGCAGAACGTGATGGCGGACGATCAGCGCGCCCAGGCGCAGCAGATCACCGAATTACGCGCGAGCTTTGGTGATGTTGATGCGCGCTTGATGACGGAACAGACGGTGCGTGCGGAAGCTGACAAGGCGTTATCCCAGCAGGTGACAGCGCTGGCAGGCACCGTGGGGGACAACAATGCCCAACTCAATCAGCAACTGCAGGTGCTGGTGGATACAGACAGCGCCCAGGCCAAGCTGATTAACGATCTGACCAGCCGCACGGGAGCAAATGAGGCTTCGGTTACCGCCTTGAGTCAAACGCTTACCGATAACAGTAGCGCAACGGCTCAGCAAATTGGTGCTCTGCAATCCGCTACTGGTGACAATACTTCGGCGATTACCTCGCTGTCGAAAACCGTGACCGATAACCAATCGGCAACGGCCAGAGAGCTTGGGTCGTTGAATTCTGCTGTAGGTAGCAATGCCTCGGCTATCAGTTCGCTGTCGGAGAGCGTTACTGATAACCAGAAATCAACTTCACAGCAAATTACCAACTTATCTACCTCGGTAGGGGGAAATACAGCAGAGATTGAAAAACGTGGACAAACAGTTTTTGACATGGCTGGGATTGGTAAAGCGACGTTTTCAATTAAAACAGGCGTGAATTATAAAGGGCAGTATCACAGCGCTGGAATGGCCATTGGAGTCGAAACGCGTGCGGATGGAACCGTTGATAGGCAAGTTTTATTTGATGCTAATAGATTTGCTTTCCTTGATAGTTCCACATCCAAGGTTACATTACCATTCACGATCCAG
The DNA here is from genome assembly GCF_047530105.1 of Serratia sp. T13T92. Lineage (NCBI taxonomy): Bacteria > Pseudomonadati > Pseudomonadota > Gammaproteobacteria > Enterobacterales > Yersiniaceae > Serratia > Serratia sp. T13T92. Next base: position 7,815 of record NZ_JBLJAK010000032.1, read on the forward strand.
AATGGACAGACGTTTATTAATTCTGCATTTATTGCTGACGGAACGATTACTAATGCTAAGATAGGAAATTATATCCAGTCAAATAACTACGACTGGAATAAAAGAACTGGTTGGGCTATTGATAAAAATGGTAGTGCTGTTTTTAATAACGTTACTGCTAGAGGCCATGTTGAGGCGACTTCAGGAACGCTTGAAAATGTTACTATAAAAGGCACTGCAACTATTGAACGGGTAGTAGCAAGTTCGATTGAGGGAGATATAGCAAAAATAATCCCGGTTAGTGCTGGTGGCTCTGTGGTGATAATGCCCCAGCCATTTTCACGAACAGTTTTTATACCCATGATTACGGCATCAGCTTATACAACGGAGTATGAGACAGGCGGTAGTAATAATAACCATACTGTTTATAGTTACGGTTCCGCTGCAGCATCCGTTTTGGTCAATGGTTCTATTGGAAAAGCGATATCGGTAAAGGCAAGCTCTAATATGCGGTTGGCAACGGACAGTGACTCTTATTCTTTCTCTTTGCTGGCAAATAATAGTGTAACCATTCAATATGTTGCATCTGCTGATAATGGCAATTATTTAAAAGCTATCGCTGTGTTTGCAGTAAAATCATAAATAAATCCTGGATGTTACTAAGGTAACTTAATTTAAAGCCATGATCCGCCATGTGCGGTTATTTTATTTGGAGTAATAATATATGTGGTACAAAACAGGCACGATCAATTTAATCGCTAATAACGCAACCGTAATGGGTACAGGCACCGCGTGGGCCGATGCCAAGTTTGGCGTGATGCCAGGTATGATTTTGCTGGCACCGGACAATAAGCTGTATGAAGTTAAACAGGTAAATAGCAATACCTCGCTGACCCTTAACAGCAATTATGCAGGCTCAACGGCCAGCGGGCAGAGTTATGCGATTATCACTACCTATGAAGGTGATATCAGTCAGTTCTCCGCTCGCTTTGCGGCGATGCTGACTTTCTTCCAGGGTAGCCGCAATGATACGGTGAGTTGGTTTACTGGTTCAGGAGATATGACCTTTACCAAGGATGATGGTACAAAACTAACTGTGCCGACGTTGGCGAAGATCCAGTCGGATTCAGTATCCAGAACATTGACCGAAGATCAGAAAGTTGCCAGTACGGTCTTACTTTCAAAACCAACCCGATTGTCATCTATCGCGACAATCGGGTTTACCCCATCAACGCAGGGAGCATGGGTTAGCTGGGGTCGTGTTGGCGCGGGTGATACAGAAGGTTATAATGGTGCAACAGATTTTATTAACAATAGGGGGAACGGAGTTGGTGGGTGGAACTTCTGGAACAGTAATGGAACAACTACAAACTTGTCAGCAAAAATAAGCCCTAATGGATATATAACTGCTGTTGGTGGTTTCATATCAACAGGTGATCAAGTTATGCAAGCCGGGGCAACGACACCTAATTTGTTGATAAGATTGAAAGATGTCTCAGGAGTAGAGAAAGGGGCTGTCTATGCCCAGACCGATACTGGAGCCATGAATATCCGCTGGAATGGTACTACAAATACAGCGTCTTTCCGTCCTGATGGTTTCGTATCTTTGTCTAATGGACTGGTCTTAGGTAATGCATTTACAACTATTGAAAAAGTTCCAGATCTAGGAGCACTTCCATTTGTATTTCGTGGAGGCGATCGTGCTGATTTGGTTCACCCTAATAATGCCAATATCGCAACGTCAAATGGTTTCTCTGTTGTATCTACTGCGACAACAGGCTTGGTATCAAACGTGACTTATGGTACCCCTGTATTTTCGGTAAACGCTCGAACTGGGACCGCTCAAGTACTCAATGACTTCACAATCGCAGGTAAAACAGCATTAAAGGTCGGGGATTATGGTATTGGTAAAGATTTTTTGCCTCTTGTTCCTGATGTTACATTGGCCTCTGATTATAGGGTTAATGGATCATGGTACGTTACAAATACATATACAAGAGATGCATTTGGGAATGTGCCTAATCATATGTTTAATATTTCAGGTCATGTAAACAAATCATATTGTGCTCAGCTATCAATTCAGAGGGATAATGATAAAATAGCATTTCGTGGAATTAAAAATAATATTGTAGGGGCATGGAATGAACTTGTTGTCAACAATACAGAGGCTCAAATAGTTCCTCCATTATTATCATCTGGCACTAACGGAAACAGATATTGCAAAATTGCAGAGCAATCAATAACGACAGTTTCAGCTAGAGGTATGCATTTTATGATTACCGGTGGGCGGAGCTATGCAGCTGCCAATCCTGGTCTTGATATAATGCATATCTATTTCAGTGCGAGAAACTCAACAACATCAGCATTGGCATCTACAGGTCTTCAAGTATTGAGAACTGGTCTCACATCAGGTGGTAACATTAGTGCTGGAGCTGTATATAATCCTACGACAGCGATGTGGGAATTATGGATTTCTGGAGCGGGTTATAATTCGCCGAGTATTTCATTAATTGGCAACGTTGTTTCAGGAACCCAAGGCTTAATACCTATTGAGACCAGTACCTGGACTGCGACTATGCCTAGCGGTTTCATGGCTGTTACAGAAAAGCGTGTTTGGACCGATTTCAACAGTACTGTTGATGCCAACGGGTTCTTAAAAGTGGCATCCCCGATTGTTAGACTACAGGGTAACGGTTTCTGCACCCTTAACGATGAATCACAAGGTGTAACCACAGAGCGCATCGATTTAGGTGTATACGAGGTTAAAGGCTCATTAGGCTTTGCTGAGGAAGGCTGGAACATCGAGGTCCCGCAGGACGTCAACGGTAACCGCCTGTGCTTCGTCGCCACCGAAGTGGCCGAAGACGGCACGATCACGGTCAAGGTCAGCAAACGCCGCTTTGATATTGATACCGCAGCGATCGTTGCAGGGGAGCCGATGGATATTCCTGAAGGGCGCTGGATCGATCTGCGTTTGGAGATGCCGCCGGTTGAGGAGGTTCAGAGCGAGCCAGAGCCGGAAAGCTACGAAGGTGAAATGACGAGCGAGTAAGTTGTATCGACAGTGAAACGGTGTTGTCCTGAAGTTGCCCAGATCCGTTTGCTGTGAATAAGCTTGGAAAGTATTGGGGGGAGGCAGCCTCCCCAATATTGGATGTTTTAACGATATTTAATAAAGCGAATAGCCATTATGCAGCGGGCTTTTGTACCGCCAGGATAAAGATCATCGGGCGTTCTTTCTCTTCATCCAGTGCCGGATTGTCAGCAATCTGCTGTGCCGAAGGACCCCACTCGTTCAGATAGCGGATGGTGAATCCCTGCTGGACCAGCAAATTGATATAGGTGCCCAGCATACGGTGCTGCTTGATCACGCCTTCCGCCAGCCAGTTGGAAATACGTTGCCCTTCTTGCTGATAGCCATTGATTGGCCAAGATTTTTGCCCTGCCTCATCCACCAACCAGCCCTGATGCTTTGGCGCAGTATAAATTGGGTGCTCGGCGGTAAAAATAAACTCCCCACCATTCACCAATGCCTGATAAACGGTTGCGAACAGTTTGCCGAGGTCTTCGATATAGTGCAGCGTCAGCGAGCTATAGACCAAATCAAAGCTTGCTGCCGGGAGCTGTAGCGCCTCCAGATCCTGCTGGCGGTATTCAATCGCCGGATCTTCGGTCATCTCTTTTGCCTTGCCCAACATCTTCTCTGAAAGATCCATTCCCAGCACCTGGGCTGCACCTTGCTCACGAGCACTGCGGCAGAACCAACCGTAACCACAGCCAAGATCGACCACCTTTTTGCCCTGCAAATCGGGCAGAATGCTGCGGATGGTTGACCATTCCGGCGCGCCATCTAAACCCTGCACCGAACGGCTGAGCTGTGCATAGCCGTCGAAGAAGGTTTGATTGTCATAGATATTTTGCGACATAACGTCTCCTGTATTAAATAAACCGCATAACAGCGCGGCGCATTAATGGTATTCGTTCAGCAACTGACTGCCAACAAAAATAGGGCATAATGTAGCGACCACAGAATAAATCAGGAGTTTGGGTGAATATTATTTCGGTGCGTCAGGAGCCAGCCTATCGCGATGTGGCTATCGATTATTTCCAGCGTCAGTGGGCATCACCAGAAACCATGATGCTGTATCAAGACTCGATAACCCGCTGTATCGAGGCGGTAAACCCGCTGCCACAGTGGTATTTGTTGCTGGATGGGGAAACCGTTGTGGGTTGCGCGGGTTTGATTACCAATGACTTTATCAGCCGCATGGAGCTGTATCCGTGGCTATGTGCGTTGTATGTCGATGAACATTATCGCGGGCAGGGTTGCGGTGCATTGTTGGTCAACCATGTAGCCAAAGCCGCAGGCGAACTGGGATTTCCCCGTTTGCATCTGTGTACCGATCATGTGGGTTATTACGAGAAATTGGGTTTCAGCTTTGATGGGCTTGGCTATCACCCGTGGGGTGAGTCGTCACGGGTCTATTCGTTGGATCTTGCCTAGGGGCGTAGGGGTTAAGCGGGCGCAACATGCAGCGCCCCAACAAAAGAGTGATCGGGTTATTTGGGCTGGTTCCAAGGCATTTTGACCAACAGCGTCGCCATCCCGCAAAATCCGCTGATGCCGGCAAATAGCAATCCAGCACCGACAAAGCCGGACAACAGGAAGAACAGGGGAGAGATTACATACCCCAAGATTGTCCCAGCCAGAATAAGGGAGCCAGCAGCAATCTGCACCTGTCGCATGAGGGGGAGTGGCTGGTTGTTACCCTTGATGACAGCCAATCCCTGTTGCTTCCAGCCGTTGATACCGCCTTCAAGCAGATAAACCTTGGCAGGCGTTGCGGCCCCTGCCAATAGCGCTGCGTTTTCTGCCGTACGGCGGCCAGACTGACAGTGAAAAATCACCACATCCTGTTCACTAACGGCCTGCGGTTTGCCACCTTTCTCAATATCAGTCAGCGACAGCAAGCTGGCTTGGGCAATGTGCTCGTGGGCATACTCATCCTTTCCGCGAATATCCAGCAGCTGCGCTCCCTGCATGATTAATTTTTGCGCTTGCTGGGCAGTTATCGTTTCTATGTTCATGGTGTCCTCAGGGGCAATAGATGGCTTTTAGCGTGCTGATGACCTGCTGCACGGCGCTATTTTTAATTGAGTAGTTGATGCGCTGCCGATCGCGGGTGCTTTCAATCAGCCCTTCCTCGCGCATCTTGGCCAGATGCTGTGAGGTCGCTGAGGGACTAAGCCCGGTAGCTAACGCCAGCTCACCGGCACTGGTACCTGGCGCGTCCACCAACATACAAAGGATCAACAGGCGGCGGGGGTTGCTCATGGCTTTGAGCAACGTCGCGGCGGCATTGGCGCTGGCAAGCAGCGAGGCGTTTTCGTCAGTCATTCGTTATTTTAGTATTTGCTAAATTTAGTAAACACTAAAGTAATTGGCGGAAAAATGCACGTGTTTTTTCAAGCGGCAGACAAAGGCCAAACTTGGGCTCATGCACAACGATATATACCGGCTATAGGGAGCGGCGCGTGAGGCCTTCGTAAATCAGCTTAATGGCGAAAGCCCCAATCACCACACCGATCGCTCGGCTGGCTACCCGTTGCATGCTGGCATAGGTGCGCCGTACCGCAGGCAAGGAGAATGCCTGGCTGAGAAAAACTCGCCAGATAACCGAACTGAGCACTATTCCCAGCCAGGCACTCAGTTTGGCCCAGGCGGGCGTATTGGCGCTGAGGGTTACGGAGAAGATACTGATGAAAAACAGCACCGTCTGCGGATTGGAGAGATCGGTGATCAGGCCCCGGCGGAAGAAGATATACCAAGTCGCACTGAGCGGTTGTTGCAGCGCAGGGGAGTGTGGCGTTACCTGCTTATTCATACTCTTATAGGCAAACCATAGAAGATATAACCCGCCGATGACCTTGATGAACGAGAAGATCCCCTCGCATTGGGTGATCAACGTTGCCATGCCAAACAGGCCCAGCCCGGAATAAAAGGCGTCACCCAGCGCTACGCCAAGCCCGGTAAGCATGCCTGCTCGGCTGCCGGAAGCCAGGCTGGTTTGCACCACGACGAACAGGTTGGCGCCGGGGTTAAAAAACGTTAACACAAACAGGCCGATCGTCAGGGTGATTGCATGTACTGGATCCATTGCGGCTATCCTTTCTGCGCTCAAACGCCAATGATATGGCTAGTCCTGCGCCGGAGATGCGAATCTCATCACATCCACGACTGAGTAATGATAGAACCCTATCAGGCCCACTATAGGGTGAGGATCTAAACGGTGAAAAACCTTTAAGCAGCAGTTCTCAAATTGTGCTCGATCTGATAAAAAATAGACTTGTTGCTCGTGAAGGGACTCAACTATGACGTTTGATGAAAAGAAAGAACGGGCATTAGCGTTGATGGCAGAGAAAAAGATGTGGCGTAGCAATTATGCTCCACCACTCCTGCGCCAGTTGTGGAAGTTAGGCGTCCAGATCCCACCGCCACCGTTTATGCCGTTCTGGCTGAATGTGCTTTGCTTCGGCGTCTTTTTTGGAGCTGTGTGGGGCCTGTTTATGTGGTTTACCATCTGGAACAGTGAAGGCTACAGCGTAATAATGGCGCTGCAGACAAGCTTGTTGGCTGGTGGACTGTTTGGCTTGATGATGGCGCTATATCACTATTGGCGCAAGAGGGTAAACAAGCTGCCGGACTGGGACAGTCTTTGATTGGCGGGTGGGGGCATAAGCCACTCGCCTGAGCCCCCAGCAAGCTGTGCTGTCAGCCTTTAGGCAATAAGGCACCAATCAGTGAGGTAAACACGCCTCCAGTGGTAAAGGCATGCGCTGTTTTGTATTCCTCACCCTTGATGTCTTTAAATCTGGCAAGGGCCGCTTGCGGGGAAGTGGATTGCAACTCTTCAAATTGCTTGGCATAGCCTTTATCTAACAGGTGCTTTTGATTATCTGCGAAATCGGGTACAGAGTTATCCAGTACCACAATCTGCTCGTCCTTCACGAAAAAACTGTAAATCACCATAGTATCTTCCTTTAGCTGGTGTCACGACTATCCCAAGATCGGATGAATTCTGCGCACTGTCAAGGTGGGCTATCAGGAAACAGTTTCTGCCACCACTCTGGTTTCAAATCTTCAAACGAATGGTATTCCGGTGCCAGCGCAGGATCGTTTGGGTTATCAAATACCCCACTCAGTAATGCAATAACGGGGCCGTCATCTATGGCACCAATGGAACTGCCACACCGTGGGCAAAAGGCTCGGCTTGAGGCCGGTGAGGAACGGTAGGTTGCGGGTTTGCCACCTTCCCCGATCCATTGCACATTGGAAGGCGAGAACTCAATCCATGCCGCGGACTGGGCACCGGTGTGCTTTTGGCAAATATCGCATGAGCAGGTGTGTGGGTTTGCTGGGCTGGTTGCCTTAAAGCGTATGGCTCCGCACAGGCAGCCGCCGGAAAACTCGTTGGTCATGCGTATTTGCTCGATGGTTGAGTGGGAGTTTAAAGTTAGCAGCGGAGATTCTATATCGCTATAACTGAAGGTAATTTATTGATGTTTAGAGTTATATTTTGGTATGACTGTTCAGCTTTTTAAAGCTTAACGCAGGAGCTCAAAAGCTAAAGAAGAGGGTGTTGATATCAGGCATTGCACCCCAAGGCCGCTTTCGCGACCTTGGGCAACTGTCTACAGCCATTAATTTTCCACTGTTTCGCTAACAATAATCATTGTATTTTCTCTCCTCAGAATACCTTCATTCAATAAAACTTCTATGACTTCAGATATTGTCTTTCTCAAGACGCTGCTTGTTGCTCTGAATCCCAACATTCTGGAAACAGATGAAATGATCTCGTCATCTGTGGCCCCTAAGTTTCTTATCACCACTGCATTGATGCCGACGGCTATTTCTTCAGGAGCAATCATTTCAGGTTTTCTCAGACCAGATGACTGAACGTTCTGTCGATTTCGGAGCGTGACTTCTGAGGTGCTACACATAAGGAAATTCCCAGCCTGCAATATCGTTCCTTTTTTGCATGCGATATTGATTGCCTGATTTACTGCCGCTTCTATTCTTGCCCCGGCACGCTGTAACCCCCATGCGGTTCTTAGGCGTGTAACGACTTCACTGACATGAATTGGTGACTCTGTTTGAACAATTTTTTCAATCAGGTCTACCAAAATGCTCGCTGGTGTTTCATGCAACTGCCAATTGGCATGAAACTCTGGGGTAGACTCGATATAATTATCAACATTCTCAAGACTCTGTTCAGCATCGACGAGACCAATTTCTGTTACAGACTCACGTTCAATAGTGATAATTTCAATGGGCACAGCTCTGGTATCAGAACTCCTGCGCTCCGAACGAAGGGCAAGTTCATTTTTTGCTGTTTCGATTGCTTCGACAGTACGTTGCAACTGTTCTTCTGGTCGCTGGAACCAGTCTGAACTCCAAATTCGGTGAATAATCCACCCATGATCCTCCAGCACGGATTGGCGCAATCTGTCACGTTCACGGGCGGACCGAGAGCTATGATAGGCTCGACCATCACACTCAATGCCAATCAGATATCGTCCTGGCATATCAGGATCTGCAATGGCTAAATCGATAAAGAATCCAGCAATGCCAACTTGTGGATGGACCTGGTAACCTCTCTTTTGAAGTGCATCAGCCACCTGTTCCTCAAACACACTATCCATTGTACGATCGGATTTTTGAGCCAGGGATAAACGTCCTGTGCGAGCGTATTGAAGAAACAGTTTGAACGCAAAGACACCTTTGCCTTTTGCCCGCTCAAGATCGATATCTTCGTCAGTGATTGACGCAAAAACCTCACAACGTCGTTTTGCTCTACTTATCAGAACATTCAAGCGGCGTTCTCCTCCCTCCGCACCTAGAGGGCCGAAACGCATCGCCATGTAACCATTGGTATTTTTGGCATAGCCAACGGAAATCATAATAACATCGCGCTCATCTCCCTGAACGTTCTCTAGGTTTTTAACAAAGAATGGTTCATTTGGATGGGCATGGAAGAAATCTTCCAACTCCGGATTCAAGCGGCGTAATACCTCTAGTTCATCCTGGATTGCTTTTCGCTGTGAAACCGAGAATGTCGCAACACCCAGAGACAGCCCTTTATGATTTTGTGCGTGTTCCATTATTGCTGTAGCTACACGCCTTGCTTCCACCGGGTTAGAGCTGCTGCTTCCCGACTCAAAAACACCATTTTGTACATGATGAAATAGCAACCCCATTCCGGCTTCTTGAGTGTACGGGCTAGGTACTATAAAGAGTTTATTCTCATAAAATTGGCTGTTAGATACAGCAATTAATGATTGATGGCGGCTACGATAATGCCAACGCAACATTCTCTGCGGTAACCCTCTGGCGACAAATAATCCCAATACACTCTCGATATCTGCCACCTGTGAAAGTTCATCATCATCCTCATTATCCGATTCCGTCATTCTAGAGAAGAAGCTGGTTGGGGGTAATTGTCGTTCATCACCTACGACAACCACTTGCCCACATCTTGCAATGGCGCCGATGGCATCAACAGGTTGGATCTGGCTAGCTTCATCCATCACGAGAAGATCAAATTTTTGGCATCCAGGTACCAGAAATTGTGCAATAGATAATGGACTCATCATCATTACTGGTTTTAGAGCTTGTATCGCCATGCCAGCCTTTAGCATTAGCTGCCGGATTGGCATGTGCCCCCTCTTACGTGCCATTTCTGCACGCAGAATACCAACAGGGCCCGCACCACCTATTTGAGATGGAATTCTACGATGATGTGCTCTAACCACTTCAAAGCTAGCTGCTTTGATACGCTTACGATCCAAGTCAGAAAACTTTTCCACTTCTCGGGAGTGAAGCTCTCCATCAAATCGAACAAGCTCAGGCTCTTGCTCCACCATTAATGCCATTAAGGATTCATAATAAGTACGTTCAACAGCGGTGAAGCTGTTTTCTTGCGTAAGGCTTCCATTTGCAAGTTTTTCAATAAACTCGCTCATGCCTAGCTTTTTAGCTAAAGAAGCTCGGTATTGCCAAGCAACCCATTTGGAAAGCTGTTCTGAATTATCCATCCACAATAGCAACTTAGTGCCTGCTGCTAGTATTGATAACTCATCAATTGAAGCTACTTTAAACAGCGTCTCAGTTTTTGAAGCTAATCTTATCGACAGGTTATCGATAGTGTTGATAAGTTTAATGCCTGTCTGTTGATATTCCTTTGCAAGTTCCGCTATTTCATTTCGTTCGTTGATGTTGGCTGCAATATAACGTAAATCCTGATGCTGCTCTATCCAGTTGGATGCTTGCATCAATGATTTCCAATCGGAATTACTTTTCATCCAGCTATTAGCAAATGCCTGAGTGCCTAGAATATCAAAAGAGTCTATTGTCTGAGATAGTTGCTTCAATTTTATGATTTTCGATAGTAAGTGTCGCCTTTTACTTAAGTTGTCTGGCGGGTTTTTAAATATATCTCTAGATCTTTCGTCAACCCAGATTAACTTTTTAACATATTTATCGATAAAATTAAGAGGTACGCGACTTATAGAAAAGTTATTTTCAAAGAATTCATTTGGAGTCGAGCCGAAAGCGTTCCATAGAGTATCTAACTGAACACTTACCTGTTCAAATGTGGTGTTAAGTTGTTCAACTTGGTATTTGACTAAATCACGATCCGCAAGGCGGCTAGCAAGAACCCGAGTTTCTGTATTGAATTCTTTTAATGTCTTCATCCAATCGATAAGTGCTAATAGTAGTTGGTTATTGCTATTTTCTCCACGCCAATCACTGCCAAATGCGGATTGTCCAAATGCATCAAGTTCTTTTATTTTTTTTCTTAACGATTGTACTTCCAGCAGTTTATCTAGTAATTCAACTTGCAATGGAATTGGCATTGAAGGGTCGCGAATAAGGGATCGCACAAAAGCCCGGGATTTTCGCCATTCACTGCTGAAAAACCGAAGTGGATCTGTTTGTACTGCTAAACTGTTTCTCGCAGTAATAACGTCAGCTTCCCAGGCAAACCCTTGTAGTTGGTGTTCAATATTAGAATACGTTTCGGTTAATCGTATTATCGAGTTAACGAGGTCTGAAGCTTGTTCAACACCTTGCTCCCAAACGGATGCAATGAGGGCTTCGGGGCTGACATCGGGCACAGAGGCCACTTTTTCACCTAGTTCGATCAACTGCTTGATATCTTGGCAAGTATCCCGTCCTGTTTGGGACCCTAATTCAAGCTGTAGTTGACGTGCTTCAGCCAGCAGTTTTGTCAACGACCTCTGAAGAGGAATTGCAGTGGCAAAGCCTGAGGGTAATAAACTATCCGGAAGCGCTTTTAATTCAACCTCAAGTTCAGTAAGAGGCATGTTTAAATTTCCAACTACAATCTCACTCTCAAGTTCTGCAAAGCTCCTTTGATAATCAAGGCCTAAATTAATTAGATTATTGATCTCTACTAGTTTACTTTTCCATATTGGCGAGGTTAAGGCTTCCACAGAGAGATTTGGCGCGCTATTAATGTGCTCCGTAACCACCACGAGTTCATCAATATCTTTGAAGGTGTTAGGAGCAGGAAATAACGCTACATTTCTTGCTAGCGCTACAGTTTTAGAATAAAAATCTGCAAGTTGGATTAGCACTGCGTTAATATCAGGGACTAAACGTTCCACCTCGCTGGGTATTATTATTTCAAGACCAACGCCATGCCACGGGTGATTATCAGGTATCCCAATATCATTTACCCTATCTAAGAGTTCTTTTGTAAGCTCTAAGCGTTTTGTAACATCATTGCTGCTCCATAATTCGATACCGTGCAAACGGAAATTTGTTGGGGTTTGGCCAACCTGGCGTAGGCGGACTAAGTGACCCATGACTTGATATGGAGTGAGCTCCGAAGGGCTATAAACCTTATGGATCCTCGCAGGATGCTGGTTTAATAGGTCTCGAACTTCGGTCAGATTATCTATCAATGTATCTGAGAATTCTCCGCGGGGGGAACCTAATTCCCAAACTCTTTTAAGTTCTTCCAGGAAGGCGCGCTTGTTTGTTTTGTTGCTGTGTAACTCTAGACAAGCATCGCCAACGCCGTACTGATCAAGGCGACGCTTAACAACCTCTAGAGCAGCCATTTTTTCAGCAACGAAAAGAACTGTTTTTCCATCCGCTACAGCAGAAGCAATGATGTTTGCGATAGTTTGTGACTTACCTGTTCCAGGTGGCCCCTGTATGACTAAACTTTTACCCCGACGGACCTCATGAATCGCAAGAGTTTGTGAACTGTCACTATCCATGATGTGCAGCATATCTTTTGGTGGAATAATAGGGTCGATTGGTACATCTTCGGATAGCAGACTGTCATCTTCATCAAACCCATCCGACATCAGTGCACGGATAATGGGTTGGGAGGTAATACTATCTTTGGCGGGCCAATTAGCAGGATCTAGATCGCGATACATTAAAAACTTAGCGAAGGAAAATAAGCCCAAAGAGATATCATTTTCTAGAACTTGCCAATCAGGCTTAAGGCTGACTGCTTCAGCTATATCTGACATGTAACTAATGATATTTAATTCATGATTATCATCTAGTCTCATCTCTGGAAGAGTAATTTGGTGAATTCTTTCTAAAAAAGCCTCAAGGGAAAGGTTGGCGATAATTTCTTCGTTCCTTGCTCGTAGTTTAAACCTTTCACCAACATTGCCACGTTCAAGAGTTACAGGAATTAAAATTAACGGTGCATAGCGAATATTTTCTTTATTAGCAGGATCTATCCATTTTAACGTTCCCAGTGCTAAATAAAGAATATTGACACCTTGTTCTTCCTCTAACGTTCTAGAATCGTGATAAAGGTCCAATAGCCTTTTTTGTAACCCTTTAGCCGTTAGCCTTGTTTGGAGTTTTGTATCTAAATGCTGTGCTTTTGGAGTATCATCTTCTTTGAACGGATAGAGAAATGTTTCAATGTCATCATTCACTTCTTCACTTTCCTGGCTATCATCATCTTTGCCAGTTTTTCCATGCAGGAAGGTAAAGGTTTTAGCTTCAACCACTAATAGCTTATAAATATCTTCAGAGCGCTCATCACACACATCAAGAAATTTTGACGTCCGTGCTCTGGGAATGTTGAGCAATCTATTTCTAGCACCTAAATCAAGCAGTTGCGCTCGTGCTCTTTCAAGTTTTTGCTCAAGGGAGAATGCATTGCTTTGAAATAGTGTCCCTTCGTTATCATTCATACAATTATTAGTCCGTCATATTGTTCTTGTTAACCCCTACGCTATCTGAGATATCATTGCGGTAGGATGCTATGAAAGAGTGCTGATGAATATTTTATAATAATTTAATAATGACTTTACTCCAGCCCCGAGAGGAAGTGAAGAGGGGTATTCTGGTTTAGGTCTCTGTTTTCGCGTCTTTTGCCGATTGGTCGCAAGATTACCTTTCTAAGTTTCGATGAGATAGAGGAAGGGATAGAGTGCGGTCCACACGTTTAGATAGGCTATTTGATGTTATTAGGAAAATTCTCACCCATTAAAATTTTCCTCCATAAAGTCGCTAGCCTCATCTTCTAGGAGCGTAGGTTTCAAACACAAAAAAGCCCGCAACGTGAATTGCGGGCTTTTTCGTCACTGTCGCCGGGTCTATCTGGTATCACTGGCGACCTATTTGGTGGGCTGGGGGAGTCTGAATTGGTCATGTAATTCATTGAATTTAATTTGGTAAATACTGGTTCAACTTTTCGCTGGTGCCTATTTAGGTGCCTAAAAGTTTTTTCACCCCTTTTTGAAGGGAAATAGAAGAGATGTAGGGAAGAGGGCTAACATGATTTAAGTGCTCAACAGCCCGGTAGCTCGTCTGGCTCTGAGAATATCGATCGCGGTCAGAAATGGTGTCTGCTCCTGCCATGTAAACCCTTTGCGGTCAGTGCGAACCAGTTCATAGCGTTCCACCAGGAAATTTACCGCATCAGTAAGCGTTATTCCTGCTTCAATATGTTCCTGAATGACCGCGTCGTTGTGGAATGGCGTGTCGTTAAGCGTCAGACCGTAATGATGATCCAGCAGATACGTTAAAAGTTGCTGCCAGACCTGTACGGGCGACAAGCGTGACGCAACCGGCACCGTGGCCGGTACAGATGAAATGTGCATGAGTTGAGTCCTAATAAAAGAAGAAGTGAGGAGGTGTCACTGGGTTGGATAAATCGAAATGTAAACGTAGCCGCAGCTACCACGGGTATCAGCTATGCAGGTTAAACTCGCAAGCTGAATGGTCACCTGATGTTGCTGGTGTGGATTTAGCTCACCAGAATGCAGCATTGCTTCCAGTTGATCTATAAACAGTGGGAAAGCCTGATCCAGTTTCTGTAATTGCTCCGGGCTAAAGCTCCCCGTCAACCGAGCCCTGTCAGCTAGGTAATGCAGCCGGTTACCTTCCTGAACCAATCTTGCGCCAAATCGTGGGGTGATATTGCTTTGTAAACCCCATTCATGAGGTGGTGTTAATGGCATGAAAACCTCCGTTTAAAGCAACCCCTGCTCAGCAAAAGAAACCACTTCATTCCCAACCACAAGATGATCCAGCACTCGCACTTCGACCAGTGCCAACGCTTTGACGATCTGCTGAGTAACATGTTTGTCCTGCTGGCTGATTTCTGTAGTACCTGACGGATGGTTGTGCGCCAGAATTACTGCAGCGGCGTTGTGGCGCAGAGCCGCTTTCACCAGCTCACGGGGATGTACTTCGGTATGGCTGATGGAGCCTGTAAACAACGCTCCGTGCCCCAGCAGGCAATGTTGGTTATCAAGGTACATCACGAGAAATACCTCCCGCTCCTCGCTAGCCAGTTGTAGCTGTACCCAGCTTTTAGCAACACTGGTGGCGGTAAACTGTTCACCCGGCTGGCGTTGATATTTCTCCAGCAAGCGCAGGGCTCGCCGGATAATGCGCTGCTCGTTTGCCGGGAATACCGGGGATAGATGAAGTGCAGACATATCAGTTCCTTAAAACACTAAGCCCCGTCGGTTTATCGACAGGGCCTGAAGGGAGTGAGGGCAAAAAGATTCATGAAGCAAGCTGCAGCATATTCTCGGCCATCACCCACAGAGCGCGGTTAAGCTTCACATCACCGTCGATACCTTTTACAGCACGAGTGTGGGCTCGTTTGCCTTTGGTCGTTCGCCCTGACAGCCCACCTTTAATCAGGTTTTCCTGAATACGCTGGTAAGTGGTCCACAGGTCATTGTTTTCGTCCTGCCAGCGGCGGGGGGAAAGGATCTGCGATTCCGTTACCGGCTGATGCTCTTCACCAAAGCGATAGGTTAATGCCGCTTTTGCCATTGCCAGTTGGGCCGGTGGCGGTAACAGCAGCGACTGCATGGCATCGCGCTTCTCTTCCACTCGGTCAAATATCCCCAGTACTTCGTAAGCCCCTTCAATGACTTTCTCCACCACATTGCCTTTATGCGGTACGCGCACCTCACCAAAACTCTCACCGCAAATCAGTCCATTTTGGCAAACCGATCTAAATAGCCCTGGCAGCATCTGGTATGAGCTGGAGCCGTCATGGCTGTTAAGCAGAATAATTTCTGGCACCTGCTTGCCGGTGATTTGGCCTTCGCGGCGCAGGCGCAGCATGTGTTTGGTGTGTTCACGCTTGCTCTGGTCCCGCACACGGGTCTGACAGGCAAAGAACGGCTGGAAGCCTTCACGCTGCAGGTTATCGAGCAGGGTAATAGTCGGGATGTAGGTGTACCGGTCGCTGCGTGATTCATGCTTTTCCTCACTAAAGACACTCGGTACATAATGCGCCAGTTCATCACGGGTTAGCGGGCGGTCACGGCGTACAAGATTGACCGCACCAAAGCGGCTGGCTAATCGGGCCATGGTTAGTTCCTTATTCAGAGATTAAAAATGAAAAGGCCATGCTTCCCGAAGAAGGCATGGCCTGATGTGTAGTTAGGGGATTGTGTTAAGTTAAGGTTTGGCAGATGCAAGGCTAAGCCAGTTATGATGTCTTATTCCCAGCAACCGATACCGGCAGTGACTGGTAATACTGTGGGTCGAAAACGGACAGTGGCAGCCTAACCTGATGGCCGTTGCGCTCTTCGGTCGCCTTCATGATTTCAACGGCACTGACGTTTTCAACACATTCATGCTCCAGAAAAGCCTCCTGAGAGCGCGTGGCATCACTGTCACCAAACGCGGCTACCTCCATATTCCCCATCGCCAGTGTGTTGCCACTTTTGTCTTTCAGACGCAGGGAAAGGGTCAGCGGGCCGAAGCCCTCGCCACTGCCGCCGTTATCCAGACGGAACTGGTAGACGCAAACATTGCCTGGCACCCAGACCGTATCCGTGTTGCGGATACTGATATAGCGTTGTTCGTCAGCATAAGCGGATGACAGGTGACACAGCATTAAACCGGCGATGACAGGTAAGGCTTTAACCAATCGGCTCACGGATGGCATGATTTTGCGGTAAGTAGACTTTGCCCATACCCTTGCCGTCGTGAGAGTCGGTATCGCGATCACCTTCTGATAATCCTTTTCCATCGATCTTTGCCTTTAGTGTTTGTTATTAAGAAGAGATCAGCAGTTGCCCGTGCGGCGACACAATTCCGCCAGGCTCTGCTGCGCCACCCATTGCTGCAGTTTTCGGTCTTCTTCCGAACGTTTAGCAGCCAAAACGGCCTGCTGTTGTTTATTCACACAGTTATCCGGCATGACCATAACTACCTGTGGGCTGAATTGCTGCCTGATTTTAGCCAGCTCGTTTTCCACATTCTCGACGCGAGGATAGCCATAGAGAACATTCTGCTCGGCCTCGTCTCTTGCCCAGAATTTGTTATCAATAATGGCGAAATAACATCCATTTCCGTTATTCTCTCCCTGGTAGACCGTTTCAATATCGTTGTAATTACCGCTAAGTGGATTCAATTTCAGCTGACGGATGGTGTGAGCTTTCTTGTCAGCCAGGAAAATTGCACCGCCGCCACGGACACGTAGCAGAAACTGTTTCGTCCACGGGTAGTTATCAATCACGCTGGCTTGATAGAGCATGTTGTGCAGCTTATTGTCATCCATGCCATCGGCGGATTTCCAACCGTCAGCCTGCATGTATTGCCAGGCTTTGACTGTGCCGACGGTGTTTCCAGCGTCAGCCGGAAAAACAGCACCAAGGCAAAAACTGGCGGCCAGCACTGTAGTGGTAAGCAATTTCATTGTGATTATTCCTTCTGAGGTATAAGCCCGTCGTCAGTTGTGACAAGCAATGAATGGAAAAAGCGAAAGTGGGGTAAAGCCTGAAGAAAATCCGGGTGAGATAGGATGTCGCGCATCGCTATATCTGGAGCGAAGCTGCCGTTATGGAGCGTGACCGCCCGAATATCGGTCAGGGGAAAAACGGCAATCCGGGCCTGATGCTCACCCGTCAGATACCATTCTCCCTCACGCAGAACCAAGCGATAGGGAGCAAGGTCTGTGCAGCGACAACCGCTTCCTAGTAGCGTCACCTTCCGGTGTTCCGATACTGCGCTCACCAGTCGTGTGAACACGCCCAAGTCTGGGGATGACGCTTGGGCCACTCCCTGCCAGATAAGGCAGGGAGACTCACCAGGACCGCTCAACAGTGAAGCGACCAGATGGTTATCCATACCAGGAAACAGTGCTTCAACGCCCGACTGGCGGGCAAATGTCATCACAGCCAGCTCTCTCTGGCGGCCGCCGGACAGCAAGCGACACTGACCCTTGCGATACTCTAGATCCAGATACATCAGCCGTTCCCGAAAGTCCCGGCGCAGGGTACGAACCGACACGCCAAATTCAGTTGCCAACGTTCGCAAATCTAGCGTTTCGCCCGCCACCAGACGGCTGATAATTAACGACAGCCTGACGGCAAGCCGGTCATGACGGCGTTCAGCCTGAGTCATGAGACAGGTTCTCCAGTGAGATAATTAGCTGAAAATAAAACAGTTATTTTAACGAGAGGCAGGGACAGGGAATGGACACAAGAAGACGTATTTTTTACTGTTGCCGAAATCAACTGTGACGGGGCTTAGAGAGAAAACATACCAAATTCGGTAGCTTATAAAACGTCATAACGGACAGGGTATGTCCCGAAGATAACGGCAGGTGCCCCAGCTCAGAAGAAAATCCAGTCCCAAACGGCACGGGCAACGGATACCACGGCCTCGCGGACGGTACGAATGATCGCTTTTAGTGGCGCGGGAATAAATGATGCCGCTTCAGCAGAATCAAACACCTCTCCCACCGCATAGCCAAAGCCCTCACGCGCCTGCTTTTTTACCGGTGCACTGCATAACCTCCCGTGCAATTGCGTCGCCAGAGGGCTGGTGGCACGGTCAGGCAGGCAACGCATCATGGTTTCGACCATTGACGGTAGATTCCATTCTGTCCTTGTTGAAACGGCGCACACCGGATGGTTCGGTGAAAACAGTTGGCGAATGGAGTCCAGCTTGGCCTCAATATTCACCAACTGGTGCTGTGATGGCGTATTGCCGGTGACATACCATTCATGGCTGGGTTCGATTTTGTCAGCCTGGTTAACGACAAACAGTATCCGCTGTTGGTAGTCAGTCATCACACGCCGGTAGAAACGTTCATCGATGGAGAAAGCACGATCATCGGCTTTGATAACCCACAGGATTAAATCCAGCTCAGGGAGAATACGGCGGTACAGAGATTCATATTCGCTGTCCCGCTGTTCACTCTCACCTACACCGGGTAGGTCAACCAATATCAGGCTATGCTCACCACTGCTCAGCCGCAATCGCAGTACGTCACGGGTGCAGGCATCGACATCACTGACGGGAGTGACCTCACCTTGGAACAGCGCATTGCAGAGCGATGATTTTCCCGCACCTGTTTTGCCCATGATCCCGATGACCGGTTCGTAGTGAGTGAGCTTTTGAATATGGTCAAGAATATGTTTTCCAATGACATGGGGGAGTGACGCCAGTGGCTTTTCGATGGCCTGCAGACCTTCTGATTTCTTCATGAAACAACCTCAGACAGAAAAACAAAACCCCCGAGCCAGGAAGGCTTCGGGGGTGATTCACTGGGATAATATCTGTCTGAAATTATTTGGAGTACTAGTCAAATACCAATGGCTTCGGTTATGACGATTTTCGAGCGTCTGGCTGACAGATTGGTCTGTACAAAAAATGAACATTAAAAGCATGCCGCTCGACAAATACTAATGCTTTATTGCTGGCATCAGTTTACTGAACGGCGATCCTCTATAATGCTTCGCCTACGGGATGACGTTCCCGCCAGTATGTGCATGTCTACCGTTAATGCCTCTATTTAACCTCAGGCAAAAGATTTCGAAGCGAAGCTCCTCTTCTTTTCCGATTAGATCCCGAACAATATCCTCAAAGTCCGCGGGTGAGTGATTTCTGAAGTCGTAACTCATGTAGCGACTGTGTTCGCAATATCAGTGTTGCTAGTACTCGAACCAATCTGATGGACATGAATACGCTTGTGAATATGTTGGTGATTCACGTAATACTTGTGCAAATTGCGCGTCTTGTTGGACCGATAATGAAAATCACGCTCTCCCCACATAAGCCATACCAATACCTTACCGGATTGCATCAAGTAGCGGTCAAGTAGATCACGACGTAGATAGCTGACAGAGCCACTGACGTCCGAACCATATTCGCCAACTTTGCGGTAAAGTGATGCCACACCTGTAGCATCATGCAAATCCCATTTATTTGCACGGTACCTGAGATTCAAAGCCTCACAAAGTTGCTTTGAGGGCAGGCTTGCACCACTGCTTTGGTTCTCCAAGCTATGGTAACTCTCCCAGTTGTAGTCCTGCACTGTGATATCTACCGCAACGCCATTGCCTGACCATCTCTCTGCGGACACCAAATTTTCATCGCTATCATCCTCTTGTTCATTTGCGACTAGCAGCCCCGGAATCGACGAGAAAGGCATCTCACCCGCATAGGTGTAATAGTAGCCAGGAGCATCAGGGATGGCACTATTGCCAGGGTATTCAAGATCAGTGAACAACCTACATAGATTGTCAACTTCTTGGCTATCTACTAATACTCCTCGCAGGAAAGTGAAAATCTGTCGGTCATCCGAGGTAGCATTTTGCTCAACAAAACCATCAAGTAGGATCCATGGCCCCGTCAGACCATCAATCTCCGTAATCTCAAGGATGCTACGGTAGTCAGGTAGCGGACCTCCCACGATCCAGTCACCATCATCCACAGACTGATCGTTAAATAAGACTGGGAGTGACAAACCAATACTCTCTGCCTCTAGTGGAAATGTTGGGTCGATATCAGCATCTGATGGGCGAGCACTGCGGTCTTCGGAAAGGAGGCCCTGTGCGTATCGTATTCCCCACATCTCGAAGTAAGCTATCCAGCCGTACTTTTTGCCATATCGATCGATTTTGTGCTTGTCATCTCCCATACGAGAACCGGAGTACATTTGCCGATCAACAGCTTCAAACTGCTCAGGGTCATAACCAAGCATCAGCATTCGCGAAACAATTGCCGACAGCACCCGTTGATATTCTGGGTTGCTATCATCGTAGTTCCAGCGATCTGGAATAAGTCTCCCTATCGTGTAGTTGCCGAAGTCCATTTGAATCGCTGCGTCTTTTGCACGTTCGATCACTGCCAAGTCGTAATGCGGCAAGACATCAAACGGATTAGGCAGATGGCTAAACGGAGGAAGCAGGTTCTTTGCCTCGTCCTCAGACAAGCAAGCCGGATCAACCATCCTTGCGATGGCAATGGTTCCCAGGCAGTACTGCTGATATAGGGCATGCCAAGTAGGATGCGACCCGCCAGGTGCGAACATCGATTCATAGATCTCACGAGCAACTTGGGGTAGTGCTTCACGCATCTCCACCGCATTCATATCCGACCAAGTGGTCAAAGCCGCACCGTAGGCTGCGGCGAACATTCGCTCGGGGACATATTGGTCTGAAACGGCAATCGACTCGACAGCCAGCCCGAAAAACTCTCCTGGCCGCTTGATTGCGAATTCATACAAGGTCTTGGTGGCCAAGTCGCGCAGGCTTCGGATCGTTGAAGTCAACGTCCACATCACCCATCGTGCCCGACGAGTATCTCGCTCGTCTAGAACACTCGATTTCCATCGGGACGACAGGAAATTAAAGTCATCTTCAATTTCCTTAGGTCTCTCTCTAACCCACTCAGACCAGAACAGGTCTCGCTGCGTATTTGGCATGGCCAAGAGCACGCCATGTGTGAAATCCATGTCAAACGGATGCGCTCTTGCTGCCCTGGTGCTCCGAAGTCTCTTGAAAGCTAATCGTGCAAACGGCTTTGATTCCTGCATCGCGCATGCAAACCGTTCAACCGTTTCCCGACTGATGTGACGTGGGTCCGATTGTGCCGTCAACAACAGGGCGTTCATGATTAGATTCTCGTCTAGCAAGTCTTGCCAAAGCGAGCGGCGGCCACGATGTTGCGGATAGAGGCCCACCAAAGCCCGAAACACGTCATAGGCAAAAGTGTGCGACCCAGACTCACGGAATTGAAACTGCGCGAGTCCCTCGTTGCTTTTCAGCCAATGCACCAAGTCAAGTTTAGCAAGCAGGTGATGCGCCATCATATGTCCGGCCATCAGGTCGTATGAAAACCCGATGCCCTGGACGCCTTCTCCTGAAGTCGTTCGAACGAGTATGCCTTCGGACTCCAGCGCGCGAATGATGCTGACGTCCCAACGGCCTACGTCTCCAACTGCCGCCCGTGCCGTTTGGAACTCCACGCTTCTCGCGTTGCCATCCCAAAGGAGCCCCGCGATCGTCAGTAGTACATCTTGCACTTCTTCCTGATAGATACGATGCGCCGCCGGTGAAAGCTCAGCAATTCGTGCAGCTACCTTGTCGAAGTGCGCATCGAATAGGCTTGTAAGCGAACTGGGCAGCGCCTCCACCCCGACAAGGTGCTGGCGCCGAGGGTTCGCCACCTCACAGAAGATTTTCAGCGTCAATGGGTGCTGCAAGAACTCGATTGGCAGATCCGCGTCAGTGGCATCGATCCTGTAGTACTCAAAGTACTTCTCAATGGCCTGCTGCGGGGCTTCTTGGAATCCGTTGTGCTCAACTAGAGGAAAGTCCTCTGGCAGGCACATCGGCGCGAACTCATTACGTAGAGTGACAACCAGCAGGACATACGGAAAGCCCTCCAGAAGCTCTTGCGCTCGGGAGAGTTCATCTCTCCAGTTTCTTGGGTCTTCTGCTTCATTCAGACCGTCAATGACTATAGGGATGCGCTTGCCTGCGCGTTGACCTGCCGCATCAACGGCCTCAACCAATCGGTCGAAGCTTTCCGCAGGTCTGCCAGATATTTTGAAAGCAGACACAAGATCATCAAGACCCTGGCCTGCGTGAAGGTTCTTGCCCAGTAGCAAGATACCACCGGGGAAATCTCCATCTGGCTCCGTCACCTTAACGGCAAGCTCGGATTTTCCTTCTCCTGCAGCTGCAAGAACGGCTACGGCTCGAACGCTGATCGACTGTTCCAGACTGAGCATCACCGATGAAAGTACATGGATATCCGCAACCAGATTTGCGGTTAAGGGTGCTCCATCTGAACGAGCTCCTCGCAACTTCGAGAGTAGCCTGTCATAGCGCACCGGTTTAGGAGGATTAGCAGCCAGCATATTTTTTATGGCGTCGAAGTCACCGCTACCGAGTGCTGTGTTTAGGTCATCTAACAGATCAGCCGATTCGTTGGCTCTAGCCAAGAGTGAGTCAACTTCGACTTTGAGTTCAGCTTTGAGTTGACATGTTAATGAAGCAATATCCGAGCAATTTATCTTAAGGGAACTGGCGAGCGTCTCTAACGATTTCCATACACTTTGGGCACCCAAATGCCTAAGAACCTTCTCCTCGGCTGCAACGGCAACATGAACTTCTGGTTGGTAACGGCGTTTGAACGGAGCTGCAGCGAGCTTATGCTGCTCAGCAAGTAGCGCTGGTGTCAGAACAAGCTCACCGAAGTAAGTCTCTCGAAATAGTGCTCCAGGTCCGACGAGAAGTTCCTCTATATCCTCAGCAGTCAGCAGCTCCAACTTAAGTTCAGGGAAACTATCTTTCTCCAGTGCGAAAAACCACTCTTGGTCATCTTTTGTCAGGGTGTGGCGTGTCCAAAGTTTCCAATTAGTTACACCCGGGACATATTTGCGCGTCTTCTCGATCCCCTCGACGATTATCTTGCGGCGTTGGGCTCCCAAACCTTGTCCATTTGCCAGTTCATACCATTTGCATTGCCATCCAATCCAGCGCGGTGGTGTTCCGAGAGCACAAGATTCGGTCAACTCAAGGTGGAATTCTACGCCTGGCTGGTTTGCGAGTTGCTTGAAGCGCCCGAAACATCCGTAATGTCGACGCACCAAAGCACGGCAAAGTTTCTCAAAATTTTCATCTGCTGCACCGGGTAGGTTGCTGAATACATCCCAATTTGCTTCAGGCATCGGCATTTCCCTATTAGTTTGCGTCGTCGGAATCGGACGGATAGTCATGCGCTGAGAAAACTTCAACCTTTGCCCCGGCTTCGATAAACAGTTTCACGAACGCGGATACCTCTGCCTCATCAGTTGTTATTGTTATTCTATCGCCTTCACGACTTAGATGATGATCCGACACGAATTGGCTAAGATCAGTTGGTCCTAACGTGTTGAGTTTTAAACTGCAAAGTAACGAGAGCATCTCGTCTGAAAACCGTTGATTCTTTGGCTCATCAAAAGGGATGGAGTAACAATCATCTTTCTCAGCTTGAGTTCTGAGCTTGCTGATATCCTTCTCGATCTTCTTTGCATCTTGCTCTTGCTTGAATTTTCCGATGAGAACTAAGTTCATCGAATGCTCAGAACCATATCCGTTCCAAATTTTCATTACTGTGCCCCTTATTTAATCTCTAAGGTATTTCGAAGTCGTTTAAGTGCTGACAGAACACCGGTTTCGCCAATATCCATACCTGTGGTTGAATAAGAACTCGTACGCAATATGCCGGAAGCATCTATGTGTGCGTAGGCTTGAAGGCCTATCTCATTAGGAAGAGGATCGCATATGGGTAGTCCTGACGCTCCCACTTCACTTACTGCAAGTCGAACCTCTCCTCTATAGTTAGAGACCCAGTTCTTAAGCTCTCGGCCGACCACTTCATCCATACTTGCGACCGCGTTAGTTGCTTGTTGAGGCAACAACAGCAATTCACTAGCTCCAAACTGTTGCGCCAGCTCAGTTACTGCATCAAGCTCAAAGACTGTACGTTCGTTTATCACGACGTTGATTCCAAAGGGCGACAATTTTGCAATCGATTCAATTCCCTTAAGTAAGTTGGTAAACGGTTTTCCGCGCAGTTTTTCATAGGTACGGCCTGTCCCGTCAACGCTAATACGGGCGAAGTGAATCGAACCTTTGAGGTGTTTAACTAATTGTTGCGACAAACGATGACCATGGGTCGTGAATGTCACGGCAAGCTGAGTTTCCCCCGCAGCCCGTTTGCATATTTCGACGAAATCTGGATGGATAGTTGGTTCCCCTCCGCCAAATCCGATGCCGAGGCATCCTTCAGTATCCAACTCCTTCAACCAGCCAAGCACTTGGTCAGTATGCAGCAATGCCTTGTGCTTGGGTGCAAAACAGTGCGTACAGTGGAGATCACAAAGGTTAGTGAGTGCTACTGAAACTTGACGAGGAGACATCGACCAAACCGTCTCCTGAGGGTGCAACTCGTCTAAGAGGACGTTCAGACCTGTATTTCGATCGAAGAAATGCACTCCGTTTGGCCCGATTCTGGACTTCATAACACAAAGTTCCCCGCTGACTAAAATCCACAAAAGTAATAGTATTTAACATCATAGCGAGAAATCCTTTTAAAAGGATTGCGTAAGGTCTACTTTTCGCTCTCACAGACCTTCAGCGTCACGCGCTTATCTGCTGTATGCCAGAAGCAGGCATGGCTAATGCTAGAGTTTCTTAATCACTGGCCAGCTTAAGTGACACGAATAATCCTCTATAGCCAATACCGGCAAACTTAACGAGCAAAATTCCTCGCATATGCCACAAGATTGAGGGGTAGATCAAGAAACGAGCAGATAAAACAGTAAGGTAGGTATCCCTGTTTAGATCCTTGTTCATTGAGAGCGTAATATATTTTTTGCGCTGTATATTTTCTTCATGGATGTCTTTTGCGATCACGCTGCAGATGAAGAAAATGAGAATTAAGGAGCAGATCCGTGACCAGAATTTGCAAAGTCGAGATCCAGAATTTCCGAACTATCCGCTTATTGAACTGGCAACCTTCACCAGGCCTCAACTGCCTGATTGGCCCAGGAGACAGCGGCAAGACCACTATTCTCGATGCGATTGACCTTTGCCTTGGTGCCCGCCGCAATATCAGTTTCGCCGATACTGATTTTTATGGGCTGGATGTCACCCGGCCCATCAGCATCACGCTGACGCTTGGCTCGTTGCCCGATGCTCTGCTGCGCTTAGATTCGTACGGAAATTATTTACAGGCCTTCAACCGCGCAAACGGGTTGGTCACCGAAGAACCTGAGCAGGGTCTGGAAACGGTTCTTTGCTTACGTTTGACGGTGGATAGCGAACTGGAGCCTGTCTGGTCGTTGGTATCACAGCGCGCTCAGGCACAAGGGCAGGAGCGCAACATTGCCTGGAAGGATCGGTTGCTGTTAGCACCAGCCCGGCTCGGGACTTATGCCAGCTCCAACCTGTCATGGACACGCGGTTCGGTACTCAATCGCCTGACCGAGGAACGTCCAAACCTTGGTGCTGAATTGGCCAATGCAGCACGCCAGGCCCGAACCAGTTTCGGCGGCCAGGCCGGAGTACAGTTGGCTGCAACACTGCAAATCGTGACTCAGAAAGCCAATGAACTTGGCGTGCCTGTCGGTGGTAGTACTCAGGCATTACTGGACGCGCACGCGGTATCCATCGGAGACGGTGCCATTGCGCTGCACGATTCGACAGGTGTGCCCTTGCGCTCACTGGGCACAGGTTCATCCCGTCTACTCGTCGCAGGTATGCAGCGTGCAGCAGCACAGCAGACGTCTGTCGCTTTGGTCGATGAAGTGGAGTACGGACTGGAGCCGCATCGCCTTACCCGATTGTTGAATTCCCTTGGTGCGAAGGAAAATCCCCAACCCCTTCAGGTATTTCTGACCACCCATTCCCCGGTCGCTGTTCGCGAGCTTAACGGCAATCAGCTCTTCGTGGTACGCAAGTCTCCGGATGGTGCACATCAGGTTCTCCAGGTAGGTGTCGCTGATGATATTCAAAGCACCGTCAGGGCTGATCCGGAAGCTTTTCTCGCCCGAAGCGTCATTGTCTGCGAAGGCGCCAGTGAGGTCGGCCTGATCCGTGGCCTGGACCATTTCTGGACGAACATAAACGGACAGTCAATGCTGGCCGCAGGGACTGCGTTTGTGAATGTCGGCGGCGGAGAGCCGGACCGGTGTTTTGTTCGCGGGCTCGCATTGCGCCGGCTTGGCTACCGGGTGCTGGTCATGGTTGATGCGGATAAGCCGCCCACTGGGGCGACCGTACAGGCCTACGTGGATGCTGGTGGGGAGTACATCACTTGGCGAGAAGGACGTGCTCTGGAGGACGAACTGTTTCTGAGTCTGCCGGATGCGGGTGTGGATGCTCTGCTTCAGCGAGCCATAGACCTTGTGGAAGAAGATCTGGTGGCTGCGCATATCCAGACTCAGTCAAACGGACAACTGGCTCTCGCCCAAATCCGGCTGCAGCGACAACAGCTAGGTATGCCATATCCCCTCGCAACGCGACAGCTACTGGGGCTGGCAGCGCGTAATCGTAAAAACGGTTGGTTTAAATCGGTCACCAAATTCGAGGATGTGGCACGCGATATTCTTGGTCCCTATAGCCAAATCTCAGAGCCAGAATTTGTCGCTCTGATCAATCGCCTCTACCGGTGGGCTCATGCCGCCTGAGTACAATTTATTCGCTTTTCGTCGAGGCGCGATCACGGCCCCTGCTGGTTGTGGTAAGACGCAACTCATCGCCGATACGCTGACCCAGCATACCGGAACAACGCCGGTACTCATCCTCACTCATACCAACGCTGGTGTCACAACACTGCGTCTGCGCATGCAAAAAGCCGGAGTGCCAGCTTCGGCTTACCACATTGCCACAATTGATGGTTTTTCCATGCGGCTGGTGGCGATGTTTCCGCAGCGAAGTACTGTTGCCGCTGCGGTCCTCCTACTCCGGAACCCCGGAGCCGACTACCCGGCAATACGCCTGGCTGCCAGGCATTTACTCCAAAGCGGACACCTCAATGAGGTCCTCGCAGCAAGTTATGCCCATCTGATTGTCGATGAGTATCAGGACTGCAATCTAGTGCAGCACGATCTGGTGACAGCACTTTCCGTGGTACTTCCCACCTGCGTTCTTGGCGACCCGATGCAGGCTATCTTCGGCTTTCGCGGTAATCAACTGGTGGACTGGAATACCCACGTGCTTCCGCATTTTCCTGCTATCGGCGAGCTGAATCAGCCCTGGCGCTGGACGAACGCAGGCAAGCCCGAATTTGGTCAGTGGCTTCTGGAGTGTCGGCGAATACTCCTGGCAGGAGGTGGCATTGATTTGCGCCAGGCGCCGGCCGAAGTCGTCTGGGTCGAGTTGCAGCCGGCTACTGCCATTAAGCAACGGCTCATCGCTGCGTTAACACAGGCTGTTACGCGGGAGGGAGACGTGCTGGTGATTGGCGACAGTCGCAATCCTCGTGGCCGCCGGCAAATCGCCAGTCAGACACCGGGAGCGACTGCGGTAGAGCCCGTCGACCTTGCCGACCTAACGCTGTTTGGAACGACATTTAACCTGCAGGCTACCGACGCACTGACTCGTCTGGTGGAGTTTGCCGCGGAGGTGATGACGCAGGTCGGTGTAGCTGCATTGCAACACCGATTGGGAAGCTTAAGCCGGGGGACTGCACACAATCCTGCTACTGAGGCAGAAGCCGCACTGCTCGCTTTCACGAATGCACCAAGCTTCCCCTTGGCCGCCGAGGCTCTACGCGCGTTGACCAGGCAAAACAATGCCCGGGTCTATCGTCCGGATGTTTTGTATTGCTGTCTGCGCGCGATGCAAATGGCTGGAGGAGGCAACTGCAGTTTTGCCGATGCCACGGTGCGGGAGCGCGAACGAAACCGCCACGAAAGCCGGCCCCTTGCGCGCCGTGCGATTGGCAGCACCCTGTTGCTGAAGGGACTGGAAGCGGAGGTGGCCGTCATAACCGCCCCTGAAGAGATGGATGCCCGGCATCTCTACGTAGCTTTCACGCGTGGCTCGAAAAAGCTGGTTGTCTGCTCGTTGACTCCCATATTGATGGCCCGCTAATGTCGACGTAAACCGCTCTGCCTGCTTCGACGGAGTACTGACTCTTTAAGGAACTAAGTGTGATAAACAAAAAAGTACTTTCTCTCAAAAAGGATGTGACTGATAGCGGCAATATGTCTCCCGCAGAGGTGACTGAGTTGATCGACACTCATTCTGAAGATATAGAGCATTTTGCTGCGTTAAAAATGTTCGAGTACCTGGATGAAGCTAAAGGGGAAGTATTAAAGGAACATTACGAAAACTTAGAGGCATTTAGAGAGAGGCTATTTACAACTTGGGAGTCCCCTATAAAGCGGCTGGATGCATTAATTTATGGCTGTACTGAAATCAGTGATGAGGTAAACAGCGAGTATCGCACTAGTCCTGACATAAGGTCCGCAAAGCTGAACATAGCTACCCGACTGCATGCACGTGCAGTCCAGGTTTCCTGCGAGATATCTCACCTTCTAAAAGGTGGATTTGCAGACGGTGCGATGGCCCGCTGGAGAACGCTCCACGAAACCACAGCGATATTGATATTTATCGCAGAAGGCGACGAAGACCTGGCGATAAGATTCACGGATTTTCAGAGCGTACATAGGCGAAAAGCTGCTAATCGCTATAATAAATATAGTGAAGAGTTGGGTTTTACTTCCTTCTCCTCAGAAGATTTAAGTCGGTTTGATCTTGAAAGAAATAACATCGTTGGTAAGTATGAAGCGGGATTCGGCAATGAATTCGGTTGGGCCGCAAAAGCTTTAGGAAAAGAACCCGGTGCAAGAACAAGGATTCACTTTAGCGATATTGAAGAGTTTGTCGAGCTGGACTTTTTGCGACCTCACTATGGGTTTGCCAACCAATATATTCATGCAGGAATTGACAGCATTGGCTTCAAGCTCGGTACATCGCTTTCAAACAAAGATCTCTTGCTGTGTGGGCCATCCAATGAAGGGCTGTTAGAGCCGATTCAGTGCACCAGCTTGTCTTTGATACAGGCCACTCAGGCGATAATCGCTGTTTCACCAGGCGATCAACGTCTGCTCTACAGCGCTGCACTCTGGTTGTGGCATGAGAAGTTGAAAGAAGAAGTTGTCGCCGCATC
The DNA here is from genome assembly GCF_047530105.1 of Serratia sp. T13T92. Taxonomy (NCBI): domain Bacteria; kingdom Pseudomonadati; phylum Pseudomonadota; class Gammaproteobacteria; order Enterobacterales; family Yersiniaceae; genus Serratia; species Serratia sp. T13T92. The sequence goes on from NZ_JBLJAK010000032.1 coordinate 37,297, forward strand.
AGATGCACTCAAGAAGAAAGGCGAAGCAGATATTTTTGAATAAAATTCAGTGAGTTAAATTTCAGGGATACGAAGATGATGCGACTGTATTTATACCTTACTCGCACGAAATCAGCCAAACGAGCGATGTACGAAATCAAAATGTTCGGAGAACGAATGGAGGTTACTCGGCGTTCGGTGAATTCAAAGCCCGGTCTCTCTGCTGCTAGACAAAGCCAGATACGCTCGGCCGTGCATCATTCGGAGTTGGCTTTCCTGAGGGGCGAAATTATCGAGTTCGGTAAAGGCCCTTATGCACAAACGTTGGGCCAGGTTCATTTACTCGCTAGATTCCATCCCGGCAAAGCGGAAAAACTCAAAATGCGCTTACTTGCTCTTAAGAGCCTGGAACGGATGAATAAGTGTCCCTAGTGTTAGAATCATGACAGAAATTTTTTACTAAGGTGAAGGCGTGGCAATCTTTGACATTGAAAAGGACGAATTACTTCGTCTCTCAGATACTCAGCTTGAAGAGTTGATTGCTCGGCTAGCGGAAGCTGAAGTGGCAATGCATGGTCATAGCCCTGCGTGTGTAAATTGGTCTGGTTCTATCACTGCCCCTGACGGAGGAATTGATATCCATGTTCAGGTTCCAATTGATCAACTGAAAGCTGGCTTTCTTGTAAGGCCTAATACGGTCTTTCAGGCAAAGAAACATAAGATGCCAAAGGCTGCAATTGAGAAGGAAATAGGCGCCGGCAAAGCGCTTTCCCCCATCATCTCTGAACAAGCCAGAAAGCATGGCAGTTACATCATTGTTAGCCTGGGTGATGATTGCTCGCCGTCAGGAAAAGCGGACCGTCTCAAAGCAATGTGGGATGCAGTAGAAGATAATCCTAACAAAAGCAATCTTCATCTTGATTTCTACGACCGTTCCAAACTCATTCAATGGTTGCGCCAACACCCATCAGTCATGCTGTGGACAAAAGGGAAACTTGGACAAGGGTATTCCGGTTGGCAACCATACGGTGCGTGGAGCAATCCACCACAAGGTGTTACGGACACTTTAATCTCAGCCCCTGGTGTAACCATTACTTTGCCATCGGGAAAGGGGCAAAAACTCAAAATTGATGAAGCAATTAGCCCAATGCGAGCTCTTATCCGGTCAACGAATAAGGCCGTTCGTATTACAGGATTGTCTGGTGTTGGGAAGACAAGGATCGTTCAGGCACTCTTCGATGAAACAGTTGGAACAGATGCGCTTGACCGAACAGTAGCTATTTATGTTGATACTGGATCTGAGTCAGTGCCTTCGGCAACGGCGATGCTCGATAAGCTGATCGCTGAGGGCCGACGAGCCATCATGATCCTCGACAATTGCCCATCAGAACTACACGCTTCACTTGCCAGCAAAGTATCAGCCTCTGGAAGAGAAGTAAGTCTCATCACTATCGAGTACGACATTAGAGATGACAAACCACAGACAACAGAGGTCATCCATATTGAGACAGATGGTCCGGAGGTGGCAGAGCAACTTCTTATCCGTCGCTTCCCTTCTATTGGTCAGAATAATGCCCGCCGAATTGCTGAGTTTGCAGATGGAAATGCAAGAGTTGCTTTGGCTATAGCGGAGAGGGGGAAGGAAGGTGAGAGTTTGGCTCTGCTTTCTGATGCGCAGTTGTTTAATCGCTTGTTTGAACAGCGTAATCATCCCGACGGTAATTTACGGGAGCAAGCTGAAATATTGTCTCTGGTATATTCGTTCTCGGTCTCTAGTCCAGATGCTGTTACCGATGAACTGGAAATATTGGGTGAATTCTTTGGGTATCCCAAAATCCAGTTATTCAAAGCTGTTACGAAGTTGATGGAACGTCATGTTGTTCAGAAGAGATCCCACTGGAGAGCCATACTTCCCCATGCCATTGCTAACAAGTTGGCAGCATCTGCACTTAATAGTATTCCGGTTGATCAACTTAGGACGACATTTGAAGCTCCGGATTGTGAGCGTTTATTAATGTCTTTTGCACACCGGCTTGGGCTGTTGCATGACCACCCTGTTGCGAGAGAGATTGTTGAAGCTTGGCTTCAGCCTGAAGGGCTGCTAGGGAGTATAATCGAACTAAATGACGCTTCGGCACGAATACTTGAGTATATCGGGCCAGTTGCACCTGAAGCATTACTCAACCGAATTGAGGCCGTACTCTCCTCATCTGATTTTAAAGGTGTGGAACCGAGCTACAACCCGCAGCGGCGAAGTGTTCTCCGTCTTTTACAAGTATTGGCATACGAACCGAACGCCTTTGAGCGATGCGCCAGGCTCCTTATCCGAATCGCAGACGACGAAGCCGATAATAATGACCAGGATTCTGCTCGAAACATGGTCCCAAGGTTTTTCCAGGCTTACCTGTCTGGTACTCACGCATCCCTGAGCCAGCGCATTGATTTAATGAACGAATGCATTTCATCAGATATGGTGGCGCGCAGATCTCTAGGTTTCAAAATGCTGTCAACTGCCTTGGATGGCCCACCGTGGTCAGGGTTTGGGGTGAATGAGTTTGGAGCCCGACCAAGGGACTATGGATACGAACCCAACTATGATGAATTTGTAGAATGGCGCAGTGCCTTTATTGACGTTGTGGTCCGATTAGGGACATCCGGAGATCCTGAGCTTGAAGGGCCCGCTCGATCAATCCTAGCTAACGTATTCAGGGGAATTTGGTTTCAAGAAGCGATGCGAGACAAACTCGTCGATGCTGCCTGTACATTAAATGCTTTTAGTCCTTGGGGGGAAGGTTGGAAAGCCGTTCGTTCAACGGTCTATTTTGACTATACCAAGCGTAGAGATGGAGAAGATGTTGAGCCGTTGCCGGACAATCTTGCTGCCTTAGAGAAGGAGTTGGAGCCCATTGAGCTAATTCCAACAATAAAGACATACGTGTTGAGTACAAATCATGATTATTGGGCACTGGATGTGGATTTTGAGCATTGGGACTCCGGTAAATATACCGCAGCCGAAAAACGACTGGAAGCCAAAGCACTTCAATTGGGAGTGGACTTCTCCTTATCAAATCATACGCTTGAGGAGTTAGGGGCAGAGCTGTTCTCCATCGGTGGAATGCCCTATCGCGCCGTCTTTGGTCGAGGACTTGCTCGAGGGGCACATGATCTACGTGTTAGCTGGCAGCGACTTGTTGGACAAATAGAAAAGCAGCCAGATGTTTACAAAGACTTTGGAGTCCTTGGTGGTTTCATTGAAGAAGTAGACTCCGTTGATCCAACACTAGCACAGGACTTACTAGACCAGTGTGCACAACATCCAATTCTTAGACAAGTGTTAGTAGGCTTACATCCTTGGCGGCAGTTCACCGTAAATGACATGGATCGCTGCATGAAGCATTTGGATGATCCAGACATTCGCCCTTTCATGTATGAGTCGATTCTATGGCGAGAACAATACGCCAATTTGCCGAGAGTTCGTGTTCTGGATCTTGCTGAGCGGCTCCTAAGTAAAGTAGGTGGAGATGATGTCATTTTGCATGCACTATCCATGAGATTGTATGGTCAAGATAAATCTGCAGATACACTTGGTGCAGACTTTCGGTTAATCGGTCTTGCTGCAGCAATCCAGAGGATTAAAAACAGCAACAGAGGCCAAAGGGGGACAATTGATTATCGTATGGAACGAGTTATCGATGCCGCGTTGCGTTTCGATGGTAATGAGGCAAAAAAAATTGAGTGGTTGGACACAATTTTCAGTGTCATTGATGACTTCTATGGATATATGTTTGATTTTGATAAAACCATTGAAACGACAGTGTTGTTGATGCCTGAAGCTTTTCTCAATCGCATTTTTGAAGGCACTGAGGAACAGCAACGAAGAAGGCAGTTCTTTATTCGTCGTGGTGGCTTACGCTCTTATCCCCTTGCAAAGATAAATACAAACGTTTTAATTGCATGGTGCCACGCCAGAAATGATCCCAGTGTTTGGTCAGCTATAGCTGGTGGCGTAACTCTTTGGTCAAAGAATGGTGAACAGAGTGTACTGACCTTACACGAAGCTGCTATAGAACTGTTAGAGGCCTCACCTGAACCACTAGCTGTACTGGAGTCTTTTGCTGAGCGCATCACTCCATCATCCTGGACTGGTAGCCTAGCGAACATAATGCAAGCTAGATCAAGGGTCATCAGTATGTTGATCGGACACGAGCGTACAGATATCTCTGAGCCTGCCAAAGTAGTTTGTAAAAAAATGAGTCAGTGGGTCGAACGCCAAAAAGAGCGTGAACAACGGGAAGATAGTGAAAGGGAGCAACGGTTTGAATGAAGGCTAAGAGCCTATACAAACGTTCTGCGATAAGGAGAAAGTGATGGAATCTGCACGCGATAAACGCACCAGTGAGATCGTCGAGGCTGAGGATCTCTGGCTGCTGGATAGCGTTGATACTGAAGGCTACGTGTGCTGGGGATGTGGTATAACCATGCATCCTGCTGCATGGGAAAAAGATAAAAAAGTCAGAGCCTATTTTAAAAAGAAACGCCATATTCAACATCATCATGAATGTGATGCTGATGCTGAAAGCACAGTAATTCGCCAAGGCCAGAAGGAGAGTGTCCGCAACATACTGGACAGTGCTCCAGGTTTAATGCCCTCGGGATTAAAGTTGATTGAACAACGCCCGGTTGTTGAACCAGGTATCGCAGGTGATGAAAGCAAGTCCAGTTCGACGCGTTCAGCATCCTCAGCATCTGGTGAAGGTAATTCACCCGAACGACAATCCCGGCGTCAAGTGAATGCTATCCGCAATATTTGCCGTGCCTTCATCCGCTTCCCATATGATCGAGGAATGTCGCTAAACGTTCCTGGTATCAAGGGGCAAACTTACTCAGAGGTGTTTAAAAAGCTCCAAAGTAAAATTCAGCCCTACCCGGAGCCAAAGATCTTTTATGCTGAACTACTCTGGAATAAATTTGTTGAAGATGATGAAAAACTCATCATCCCGTTGTCTGGCGAGTGGGCGGAAGACGAATCCGGAAAGCGTAAACCTTCCCGAAGTTACCAGATCCACATAAAATGGGGTGGGTGGTCAAAAGCCAAGCGGACTGTGGTACGTAAAGAGTTGGAGGCAGCTCGGACAGAGGCACAGGAAGCTAAAGCAAAAAGATTAAAAGATAAGGCTTGGGTCTTCTTTATCGGTGAGCAAAGCGCTGATAGCCCGGAGATCTTCAACGTCACTGATTACCGGTTAATTTGTGCGATCGTGGGGCATATTACTTAACTCTGACGTAAAAAAGGCCTTCCCACACAGAGAAGGCCTGCTCACATGGCTATTTCCGGCTACCTCCGAAGTTGCGTTCACCTTCTTCGTAAATTTTGCTATCAAGTTTGGTCAAATAGTCCAGTCGATGTAGTAGCTCCCCGTACTCATAGATATAATCTGCCGAATTCCGGTCCAGTATATACCGGCAGTTTTCAGGGAAGTGAACCAACCCAGGGTAGTCTTCCAGTTCCAGTCCTAATGCACTGTACCAGGCTCTGGTGATCATCATTCGTAAGCTGGTGTCGATATTATAATCTCCCAGCTTGTTGTAGGCCTGTTCGTTGAACACAAAGCAAACGTGGAAGTGGCATTTCCCTGACTGGCTGAATTCTTTAGCCCACACATTACGCAGGTTATTGGGGTGAACCCGTGCACCGTTACGTTTTCTTCGCAGCTCACTGTTTTTCAACATCTCTTTTAACGCGTTTATCGACCGGGATATTGCTCCAGGTTTAAGGTTATGGAAACAGCCGACGGTATCTTCCAGTATGGGGGGGTAATGGTAATCAGTACGTACGGCCATAATGCTGGGATATTCGTTAGTGGAATAGCTGAGCACCTCAAGTATTGTGTCTAGATTGTCTGCGTTGTGTAATCCATGCGATCCAATGTATGTGTTCATAATATATACCTATGTGGTTGGTCCTACGGTCTGTAAGGGACCGTATTGGTTATTGCCACACAGACAGGGCTATACTTACTCAGAGTTAGGGGTATATACTGGTATCAGATCTTAGTACTGGAATACTATTATGTTCTGACTGTTAATATATCTCTTAGCTAACTATTAACAAGTAGTAAGAGGATATGGCCATTATAATACCTTTTCCTACACCTAAATTTGAGATGAAGTCAGCCCCAGCCTGTGGTGACTATTTAAAAGTAACTCTGCAATTAGGTTTGAAAAATGACGACTGCTACAAGTCTAATCCTTGCAGTAACTCTGCTGGAGTTTTGTTTATCATTTTAGGTTTCACTATTGTGGTTCGTCCTTCCTTACCAACCTGAATTCTGCCATTGAGCAACAACGCAGTTAATGTATTATCAAGAGTTGTCTTTTCTCTGAACCGGTTTGGCCCAAGTTGTAATATTGCATTTTTCTTCATATATGGCTTTCCTGTTTTTACCAAGTTATGATTACAATAGTTATTTATCCATTCCCACAATTCGTTTTCATCATTCATGATTAACTTTTGCTCCCCACTCTTACTAAATAATCTAATGTGTTCATCACCGAACCATAAGCAAATAGCCCTTGCTGAAATGACAGCATCTAATGAAATATCACCAGGATACCCCCAAAAGTAGTGCAGCAACGCAGCAATTCTCGCCATGTTATCAGCCATTTTGGAGGCATAATCTTTAAAGTCCGCTAATAAACCAGTATCTCTCGTTTCTACTTCGGTATCATTGTGAAATTTAATCCAAAGCTTTTCTGCATCATTGGTAAATCGCAGGCATTTCTTTTCTCCGCTATTAAGTATCTCAGTGCTTTTTTTTATGATCTCTATTAGTCTATTCTGGAACGACTTTAGGTTTTCAGTTGATATATTTTGGTTTTCAATGAGCCTATAGCCTTGTGTTGAACCCGGTTCGCAAATAAGGAAGCGAGCCAAAAAACCATTCCCTCTGGCCTCTTCATCATTTCGCATAATAAATTTATTAAAGGGCTTGGGTTGAGTCATTAAAGATAAAGTGAGTCTTGCATTCTTTATCAGAATTTCATCCGCATTTTTCCTTTGTACTGATACTGTTGACCCATCCCACATTTGATTAATGAAAGGTAAGTCCCTCAATGCATAGCCATCAAAAACGCTCCCTGCTTCATGGGACATCAGACCGACAGAATTATAATCTCCGCAAAGATATTCTTTCATAGCTGCTGGTGTGACATCATTGAATATCAGTTTGTAGCGCACTGGTGACTTAGGGTATGACCTATGTAATTCGCTCAGTTGCTCAACCACATCTGAAGTATTCCTACATTTTCGGGTGTTTACCCTTAGCTCCGAAAGTAATGCTTTCTTTCGAACCTTAAATATCTCCATTTCTTGGTTGTACGTTTCTACGTTTTTTTTGTAAATCTCATGCTGCTCCTGTTCAAATTGATATATTGCACTCATCAGAACTTTCTCTACTGTGCTTTTCCTCTCTCCGGACAAGGCTTTTATAATGAAGTAAAGAGATGTAGGCCCTACTAACCCTTCCATTCTGCGAACATCAATTGCCCCCTGACATGCTAGAGCAATTACTGACAAAGCAGTTACTGCAATCATGGATACAGGTGCTTGAGTCAAATTTCTTACTTCACGGATAACTTCTTGCATTGAGAGGGGAAGCATTCCCGTGGGGAATTCATTTTCACTCAACGTTTAATCTCCTCTTTTTTGGCTTGTGCCTCATGCTTGGGCTGCTATTTTGCTATTAATAGCAAAATAGCAGCGTAAAACGACATAGATGCCAATCTATCCACCTGCTGTGATATAAATCTTCATGGAACAGAGTGGATTCGTTGTAGAATCCACTCATCAAGTTCAGCTTCTAGCCATCCCACTGACTGACTCCCCAAAGACCTTGGTCTTGGAAACGTTGAGTCAAAACGGGGAGATTTTGGGTTCATCCAGTCATAGATTGTGGACCTGGAAAGACCTGTTTTGAGCGCGACAGCGGGTAAGCGTAGAACCTTAACATTAGATGATGTCATTGCTTGTTCTCCTGAATCATGTTGGTTTGGATGCAGGCAGATTAGGGGCGTGGTCGTTTTTAGAAAATATCTGTGCCTTCTCGTTTTTTTTATTTGAATCACAAATAACTTAACTTATTGATTTTATTGGATATGAACTTCAAAGAAACTTACGATTTTTTGATTAAAAGCTTCGACGATGTACGTGGAACGATACCAGATTGGGTGCAAAATACGCCGTGGGAATCAGCGTGGCCCATGCTGGACTACGAACATCCTGACATTCAGCTTTTTCTGGAACAGCTAACTGATGAATTCACATCGGCGGACCCTTTTTTCAGAGTGGAACTTTCATTCACTTCTTTAGATCCTGGGCTCAACCGAAAAAATACTGATGGGTGGCCTAGTGCTTTCGGATCTTTTTATGGAAAGTTAGAGAGTGCTCTTAGGGAGCGTCAGAAAGGAATATATTTGCGCAATGTAAATGATTGCGAATCACTCGAAGCTCTTTTTAGGGCGGTATGTCATATTGAGGTTGCGAGAGGAATGTGTATGACACTCAGCCAAACAATAAAAATGGAATTGTCTGATTGGTATAGAGCACAGGGGGCTGCCAAAGGCGGTATTGCTAAGGCCGCGCTGAATATTCCAGTGAAAGAGCAGGCTGTAAAGTTGTTGTACGAAAATTCACCACCTGATGGAGGGTGGCGAAAAAGAGATATTGCAGCACGGGCGATTGCGGATAAGCTTTGGGAGTTTATTGAGAGTGAAAATCATCTTGGGAAAAAAATTGACTTAAAGTATGAGAATTTAGTTATTACTTTAAAACAATGGGCCTACAAAGATGAGCTGCTTCGAGAAGCATTTAATAATACGGTTCGGACTAAGAAAAAAAAATGAAGCGCTGGGGGCACTCCATTTTTGCGTTGTTATCCGACCAATCGCAACGTTCCCTTGTGCGCTTTCCCGTCTTCAGCGTTAGTTACAAATTCAGCCCACCATTGCATCATAGGTCGTCGCTGCTCAAGATAATCACTGCGGTTATACGCACGACGAACCTCATTCTTATCGACATGGGCAAGTGCAGCTTCAATCACGTCAGGCGAAAAGCCTTCTTCATTGAGTGCAGTACTAGCAATAGATCGCAAGCCATGAGACACGAGTATGCCACCTAACCCGGCGCGTTTTAGCGCCGCATTCACTGTTTGACTGTTCATTGATTGAGTCGGTTTGATACGACTGGGAAAGACAAACTCTCGATTTATACTTAGCGGTTTCATCGTTTCTAAAACGGCCATTGCTTGATCTGACAATGGAACAGTGTGATCACGGTTCATTTTCATGCGTGATGCGGGGATTTTCCATTCTCGTGCTTCCAGATCTATCTCGTCCCAGCGGGCTTCAGCCGCTTCGGCAGGGCGGGTGATAGTAAGAAGTTGCCACATGAACAGGCACCGTGTTGGTAGGATAATGTTGGCGGTACGCATCGTCTGCATGAGTTGCGGTAGCTGGTCCGGACGGATGCTGGGCATGTTCTTTTTCTGAGGCTTCTCGAATGCCTTACCAATATTGACGCTGGGGACTGCATCAATCAGACCTGTGTTTTGAGCATAAACCATGACCTCATTGATGCGTTGGCACAGGCGACGGACAGTTTCCAATGCTCCGCGAGCCTGAACAGGTTGAATTGCTTGGACCAGAGTGTGTGCTTTAATATCAGTGATGCTCATATCGCCAATCGCTGGGAAAACATCTCTTTCAAGTGAGCGCCAGATATCTACCGCATAGTCCTCTGTTACGCTGGTTTTCTTCACATTCCACCAACGTTCGGCTACGAGTTTGAAAGTATTGGTTTTGGCTTCAAGAGTGCTGCGGAGTCGTTCTTGCTGGTGCTCCTGAGGATCGATCTGTTTTGTCAGGAGAGCACGAGCTTCTGCCCGGTAGCTTCGAGCATCGGCAAGGGTGACTGACGGATAAGGGCCAATGCTCTTTTTCGCACGCTTCTTAGTGACAGGGCGAATGTAGCGAAACTGCCAGATCTTACTGCCGCTTGATTTGATGAGTAGCTCAAGGCCATCGCCATCATAGAGAACGTAGTCCGCTTCCTTGGGTTTGGCGGATTCGATTTCCTTGACGGATAAAGGTTTGGTTTGTCTTGCCATTGCAGGGTTTCCATAGTTTTAGGCACCTCAAAAACAATAATGCTTTACGAGGTGCCTAACAAGGTGCCTAAAAGGTTCGGATTTAATTAGGTGGCTTCAGACTTCGAGGGACAAATTGAAGGTACAAAAAAGCCCGCAGGGCTTTCGCCATGCGGGCTTCTAGGACTTCGTTGGATGGCTCTGGTAACCATCAACCAAGAATTTGGTGGAGCTGGGGGGATTTGAACCCCCGTCCGAAATTACTACACCGTCGGCACTACATGCTTAGTCCAATCTTTACATTCGCCGGTCAGCTGCGGATGGACACGCCACTAACAAACTAGCCTGATTAGATTTAGCACTTTAGCCCCAGGCAGGACTTCCATGCGATCTCTTTTGGGTTTGACCTCTCTTTATCCCCGTCTTAAGAGCGGAAGCTAGGGAGAGAGGGCTCTAAGCAGGGTATTAAGCTGCTAGTGCGTAGTTTTCGTCGTTTGCGACTATTTTTTTGCGGCTTTTTACGAGGCAAACCGCCCCTCGGCATGCTCCTAGGGCTTCGCAAATCCCGTCGAATCCAGAATCAGCCCCAAGTACTTTGTGCAGTATAACAGAAGATTACCCTGTTAAGCCAGCGGCTTAACGATTGGCATGCTTCATGATACGGGCTTTCGCCGTCTGCCACTCACGATCTTTGATGTCATCGCGCTTATCGTGTTCTTTCTTACCTTTGGCTACGCCGATCTTCACCTTGCTCCAGGCATTTTTCCAATACATGGAGAGAGCGACGACGGTATAACCATCGCGGGTAACGCGGCCGATCAGTGAGTCTAGCTCACGTTTTTTCAGCAGGAGTTTACGGGAACGTGTTGGATCGCATACCACATGAGTTGAAGCGACGTTCAGCGGCGAAATGGTGGCGCCAAACAGATAGGCTTCACCGTCGCGGAACATCACATAACTGTCGCTGATGTTAGCTTTGCCAGCACGCAGTGATTTTACTTCCCAACCTTGCAGGGCCAAACCCGCCTCGATCTCCTCTTCTATGGAGTATTCGAAACGTGCTCGCTTGTTTTGTGCAATGGTCGCGGAACCGGGTTTGTATGCTTTTTTCTTTGTCATAGTGCGCTCATTATACTGGATGGCGCAGCGAAAGAAATCCTTTCCCACTCAGCACCTGCGCAATTTCTCGCATTTTGGATCCGTGCCGCGCGTAGCAGATTTTTTGTTTGGCGCCAGATAAATGGTATTATCTGTACGTTTTTTGCCTCTCAGGAAATGATATGCCCCAGATCAGTCGTTCTGCATTAGTGCCATTCAGCGCTGAGCAGATGTATCAGTTGGTTAACGATGTTCATTCTTACCCCGATTTTCTGCCAGGATGCACCGGCAGCCGGGTGATTGCCGCTTCCCCAAATGAAATGACCGCCGCGGTAGAGGTGGCAAAAGCCGGCATCAGCAAAACCTTTACCACGCGCAATACGCTGCTGGATAACCAAAGCATCAATATGCAACTGGTCGATGGCCCGTTCCGCAAACTGATGGGCGGCTGGCAGTTCACCGCGTTAAGCCCCGAGGCGTGCAAGGTAGAGCTGCACCTGGATTTTGAGTTCACCAACAAACTGATCGAGCTGGCCTTCGGTAAAGTGTTTAAAGAACTGGCCGGTAGCATGGTGCAAGCGTTCACTCAGCGCGCCAAAGAGGTCTACAGTGTCTGAGATACGCGTTGAGGTGGTCTATGCGTTGCCAGAACGCCAGTATGTGCGCCAGGTTAAGTTGGCCGCAGGCAGCAACGTTGAGCAGGCCATCCTGGCTTCTGGGCTGTTAGAGCTACGTAACGATATCGATTTGGCCAGCAACAAGGTGGGTATCTACAGTCGTCCGGCTAAGCTGAGCGATGTGCTCAATGATGGCGACAGGGTAGAGATTTACCGGCCATTGATTGCCGATCCGAAAGAACTGCGTCGCCAGCGGGCGGAAAAGGCAAAAAAATAAGGCGCTGAATGCGCCTTATCTTCATCAGAACGTTGTCTTCCGAGTTGCAGCCTGCGACTGTCATGAAGGATCTCACTCTTCCCCCACGGGCCGGATGACAACTCCGGCTCGGCTTACTCGGTCAGTGCCGGTTTATTCTGCAGATCTGTCAACACGCCTGCGCTGTCGAACGTCAACGTCAGCGTTTGCTGCGTGATCTTCTCATGGCCTGGCTCTTGGCGGAACACGTAGAACCATGTCTGGGTACCAAACGGATCCTGCATCATTGGCGTGCCCAATGTGTAAGCAACCTGTTGTTGCGTCATTCCCTTGTGGATTTTTGCCACGTCGGTTGGTGTCAGGTAGTTACCCTGGTTGATATCAGGCCGGTAAACCACCTTCTCAAAAGTAGAACAGCCTGCGGTCAGCATCACAAGAACCACAGCGGCAGCTGTCAGCATTTTACAGCGCATAATAATCACATTCCTTTAGGGCATAGGATGCCGATGATAATAGACCTTGCAGCAGTTGGGAACCTTTACAGGGCCTCATTATGACCTCAGGAAAGTAAAAAAGTTATGCGGCCAGCAATTCTTTTGCGTTTGCCAGCGTATTTTTAGTGACTTCACTGCCGCCGAGCAGGCGCGCCAACTCTTGCAGACGGGCACGTTTGTCCAAAGGTGACATCTGGGTTTCGGTTACCGTGCCGTCGGTTTGCTTGCTGACAAATAAATGCTGATGACCGCAACCGGCGACCTGCGGCAGGTGGGTCACGCACATAACCTGAGTTGATTCACCCAACTGACGCAGCAGGCGGCCAACAATGGCGGCCGTTGGGCCACTGATGCCTACGTCCACCTCATCGAAGATCAGCGCCGGGGTTTCCATTTTACGGGCGGTAATGACCTGGATGGCTAACGCGATGCGGGAAAGCTCACCGCCGGAGGCCACTTTTGCCAACGGCTGCAGCGGTTGCCCCGGGTTGGTGGAGACGCAGAACTCAACGCGGCTGGCTCCCTCACTGCTCAGGTATTCCGGTTCAAAGCGGACGTCGATATTAAATTTGCCGTGCGGCATCGAGAGCGCATTCATGCTCTCGGTGATCAGGGTAGTTAACTCGGCCGCATAGTGCTGCCGCTTCTGGTGCAACTGTTCAGCCAGCGCCAGTGCCTGTTGATGATGCAGGTTGACCGCTTCGCTCAGGTGTTGCTGATCGCTGGCCTGTTGGGAAAGCAGCTGTTGCTCATCCAGCAGTTGTTGATGCAGGGCGGGTAATTCTTCCGGTGAAACATGGTGCTTACGTGCCAGGCTGATTTGGCGCGACAGGCGCTGTTCCAGTTCATGCAGGCGGTTGGGATCGAGATCCATGCGGTCTGCGTAATGGCGCAGTTCATCGCTGGCTTCGCTGATTTGGATCGAGGCCTCTTCCAGCATATCCAGCAGGCCGCTTAACTTCTCATCCATGCCGATCAGGTCCAGCAGCAGGTGCTTGGTGGTGTAGAGCTGGCTGAGCATGTTGTGTTGTTCGTCATCGGCTAGCAGTTGCAGAGCCTGCTGGCTGAGGGTCAGCAATTGGCCGCTGTTGGCCAGACGCTTGTATTCGCTGTCGATCTGCTCAAATTCACCGGCCTGTGGGGCGAATTCGTTCAGCTCTTTCAACTGGTATTGTAGCAGTTGCTTGCGGGCATCGCGTTCGAGAGATTGCTGCTGATGGTGCGCCAGTTCGCGGCAGCTTTGATGCCATTGGTGGTAAGCCTGGTGCATGGCTGCCTGCAAGGCCGGTTCTCCAGCATAGGCATCCAGCAACTGTTTTTGGTGTTCGGGTTTTAGCAGCAGCTGGTGAGCATGCTGGCCGTGGATCTGGATCAGGCGCTGGCCAAGTTCCCGCAATTGGGAAAGGGGAACGGCGGTGCCGTTGATAAAACCACGGGAGCGGCCATCAGTCCCGATCACGCGGCGCAGCAGGCACTCGTTGCTGTCATCCAGCTGGTTTTGTTCCAGCCATTCGCGGGCGGATGGGGTATCTGCCAGTGAGAAACGGGCACAGATATCGGCACGGGAGGCCCCCAGACGTACGACGTTGCCGTCGGCGCGGTTGCCGAGGCACAGGCCTAACGCATCAATAGCAATCGACTTACCGGCACCGGTCTCACCGGTGATTGCCGTCATACCCGCTTGAAAGTCGATCTCCAACTCACGAACGATAGCAAAATTGCTGATGGTTAATTGCGCCAACATAGGGACCTTCCTGTGTATAAACACATAACTGTGATTTCATACAGTATAAACTGGTTTTATATACAGTAAAGCGGTTGGCGCCATTTTTAGAATAATTTTTTTGACCAGCCCAGTTTGGTGCTCAACGTATTGAAATAGCTGTAGTCCTTGGGGTGAATCAGGTTTAAGTGGAAGTCGCTGCGGCGGATCAGTACCTCTTCGCCTTCCTGGATGGGCAGGGCGATCTGGCTGTCGCAGCTGATTTCCAGATCGCTGCCGATATGGGAAAACTTCAGGCGAATGGTGCTGTCACCGTTGATCACCAGCGGCCGGGCGGAAAGCGTGTGCGGGAACATTGGCACCAGCGCGATGGCTTCCAGCGATGGAGTCAGAATGGGCCCGCCTGCGGAAAGCGAGTAGGCGGTAGAACCGGTTGGCGTGGCGATGATCAGGCCATCGGAACGCTGCGAGAAGGCGAAGCGATCGTCAATATAGACTTCGAACTCGATCATGTGCGCCACCTTGCCAGGGTGTAGCACTACTTCGTTAATCGCGGTGCTGACGCGGCATTGCTGGTGCTCTTTATGGACGATGGTTTCCAGCAGGAAGCGCTTCTCGTCAATATATTCCCCTTCCAGCACGTCCGCCAACTGCTGGAGTGCGTTGTCCGGGTCAAGATCGGTCAGGAAGCCGAGATTGCCACGGTTTACCCCGATCACCTTGATGTCATAACGCGCCAATACGCGCGCTGCGCCCAGCATGTTACCGTCACCACCCACCACGACGGCCAGATCGGCCCGTTGACCAATCTCCGCCAGGCTGCCGGTATCTACGTCTTTCATGCCCAAATCGTGGGCAATCTGGCGTTCAAGGATCACCTTGTAGCCACGGGCAACCAACCATTCAAACAGCATTTCATGAGTAGCCAATGCGGAAGGGTGACGCGGGTGCCCAACAATGCCAATACATGCAAATTTTTTCTTCATCGCTGCCATTTTCCTCACCAGGGACGGTTTATGCCCCACATTGTGACCGGTTGACTTGAAACCCCGGTTTTGATCCCCATAATAAGCCAAGTTGCGAGATTAATGCTAAAACGCGGAGATATTCATGAGTAGTAAAGAACAGAAGACGCCAAACGAGCAAGCCTCGGAAGAAATGGAACAGCAAGCACAGCACGAGGAAGCCATGGCGGCAGGCGCCGATCTGCGCGATGATCGCATTGCCGAGTTGGAAGCCCAACTGGCTGAAGCTCAGCAACGCGAGCGTGACAGTGTGCTGCGTGCCAAAGCCGAAATGGAAAACGTTCGCCGCCGTAGTGAGCTGGATGTCGAGAAGGCTCACAAATTCGCGCTGGAAAAATTCTCCGGTGATTTACTGCCGGTGATTGACAACCTGGAGCGTGCGCTGGAGCTGGCGGACAAGAACAACCCTGAACTGGTCGCGATGATCGAAGGGATTGAACTGACGCTGAAGTCACTGCTGGACGCGGTACGCAAGTACGGCATCGAAGTGGTAGGCGAGCTCAACGTACCATTCAACCCGGACGTTCACCAGGCGATGAGCCTGATGGAATCAGCCGACCATCAGCCGAACCATGTGATGATGGTGATGCAGAAAGGTTACACGCTGAATGGCCGCCTGCTGCGCCCGGCGATGGTAGCGGTATCCAAAGCCAAGTCTTAATTAAGACCTGCTGAGGATAAAGGCACCTGAGCGGTGCCTTTTTTGTGCCTGGATCATTCCTGTGGCAGGTGCGGCACCCAGTCAATCGGTGCCAGGCCTTGTTGTTCCAGTAACTGATTGGTTTGCGAAAAGTGGTGGCAACCCAGGAAACCGCGATGGGCAGAAAGCGGGGAGGGATGCGGCGCTTTCAACACATGATGGCGCTGGCGATCGATAAAGCTCCCTTTCTTTTGTGCGTGTGAACCCCACAGCAGGAACACGACACCCTCGCGATTTTCGTTTAGCGCGGCAATGACCTTGTCGGTAAAGGTTTCCCAGCCCAGATTAGCGTGAGAATGCGCCCGGCCACCTTCAACGGTTAATACGGTATTGAGCAGCAGTACGCCTTGCTCGGCCCAGCTTTGCAGGCAGCCGTGTGTCGGGCGTTCAAAGCCGGGGATATCCGTCACCAGCTCTTTGTACATATTGACCAGTGAAGGCGGCGCAGGGATGCCTGGGCGCACGGAAAACGACAGGCCATGCGCCTGGTTCGGGCCGTGATAGGGATCTTGCCCCAGGATCACCACTTTGACGTCTGCCAACTCGGTAAAGCGGAAAGCGTTAAACACGTCTTTCTGCGGTGGATAAATGGTCTTACCAGCCTGGCGTTCATTAGCTACAAAGGCGAGTGTATCCAGAAAGTAGGGCTGCTCTTTCTCTTTGCCGATGACGTCGTGCCAGGTGAGGGAGGTAGACATAAGCACTCTCCTTTGTTTTTGTTAGCAATTCATGGTGCATAGCTTACCGTTAACCTCTGCTCGGCGAAACCCGCTTTTTCAATGGGTATGGCGAGCGAGACTTACAAATATTTTTGAAAATTTACAAAAATAATTTTAACGAGCAAAAAGGTAAAATTGATATAAAACATAAATTTGCCTCTGATGCTCATTCGACTACCCCGTAAAAATTGATTTTAGTCAAAGAATTGACCCGGTTTGACTGGTATACAGAACAACAAGACAACATTGGTTTTACCAAATGGCCGGGAACCACAACCGAGTTTTCGGCGACGTAGAAATTTTTCTCCCTATTACGGAGGCAACAAAATGATTACTGGTATTCAAATCACTAAAGCGAACAATCAAGCACTGGTGAACTCTTTCTGGCTGCTGGATGAAGAGAAATCAGAAGCGCGCTGTGTCTGTGCCAAAGCGGATTATGCTGAAGATCAGATCGTACCTGTTAGCGAACTGGGCCAGATCGAGTACCGCGAAGTGCCGATGGAAATGCAACCTACCGTGCGCGTAGAAGGTGGTCAGCACCTGAACGTGAACGTGCTGCGCCGTGAAACTCTGGAAGATGCCGTTAAGAACCCAGAAAAATACCCGCAGCTGACCATTCGTGTTTCTGGTTACGCGGTGCGTTTCAACTCACTGACGCCAGAACAGCAACGTGACGTGATCGCACGTACCTTTACCGAAAGCCTGTAATTTTCGGCTAGGTAGACAAAAGGGAGCTTCGGCTCCCTTCAGACTGATGACGAACCCCATTATTTTGATGGGGTTCGTTGTTTTTAGCGACCGTAGGTCGCGATCGCGATATTTTCCCACCACACTGCTTTTTGCTTTTTCTGAGGGCCTCTATGGGGCTCCT
>NZ_JBLJAK010000033.1:0-52532 GCF_047530105.1 Serratia sp. T13T92
AGACCGGGAATAGTGAGACGGATGAATATAGTTAACATGCTGAAAAAGTTAGGGAATGAGTACAGTAATATGGTCATGGGATGCTGACCATATTACTGGGGATCACTCAGCCCACAGGGAGAGGGGATCTACCGTGCCACGAATTAACCCCCGCGCCAGACCGCAGCACCACACAGTTCCCTCAAATCTGACCTGCTGAAAATGGGTTTCTGCATCCCCCTGTTACAGCTCAACTTCCACACCCGAACGCAACACCGTACAGCTCCCTCTCCCTGTGGGAGTGGGTTGGGGTGAGGGGTAACTTTTATGAATGTCATTGTCATCATTGCGTTTGGCGTATAGCAATCCGTTACCTTTTTAGGTATTATCAATGTATAGCATTTTGTTACCATAAGGTGGGTACCATGCAGAAAACCGTTCGTAAACCGACTCGTGACAAACAGATTAATGTCCGGGCGACGGAAGAAGAGCGTGCAGTAATCGACTATGCTGCGAGTCTGGTCAATAAGAACCGGACCGACTTCATCATTGAGAAGGCGGTTCATGAAGCACAGAACATCATCCTGGATCAGCGTGTATTCGTCCTTGATGATGCACGCTATCAGGCATTCATTGAACAGCTTGAAGCTCCTGTGCAAAACGTCGAAGGGCGCAAGCGTTTAATGGATGTGAAGCCTGAATGGAAATAATCATTACCGCGCCGGAACTGCTGACAGAAGAACATATTCTCCAGCCATTCGACTGCGGAAATGAGGTGTTGAGCGACTGGTTACGCCGTCGAGCCATGAAAAACCAACTCCTGAATGCCTCCCGCACTTTCGTTATTTGTCTGGAAGGCACCAAGCGTGTTGTGGGTTATTACTCCATTGCAACTGGTTCCGTCAGTCACGCCGATTTAGGCCGTAGCCTTCGCCAAAACATGCCAGATCCTGTTCCCATCGTCCTGCTGGGACGTCTGGCCGTTGATGTATGTACCCAAGGCCATCGCTTTGGCAAGTGGATGCTTAATGATGCTGTAAGGCGTGTTGCCAATCTGGCAGACCAAGTGGGTATTAAAGCCATCATGGTGCACGCGATAGATGATCAAGCGAGAGCATTCTATGAGTACTTCGGCTTCGTCCAGTCTCCCATCGCTGCAAACACACTCTTCTACAAAATTTGAGTTCAGCTAATCTGTAAGTTCTATCACCGCTGGCAAACCGGGCACCAATAAAACGGTCGAGAAGATAGCGCAGTTTTCTCGATCATTGCCCCACAGCGCGGACAAGGCTCACCGCTGCGATGAAACACCTTGAAGCTGAACAGCGTGCCGTGATGGCGATTTTCATCTACCTGACCACGGGTCTGATATGAAATACGTGGAATATCCAACAGCGCCTGCGCCAATTGATGCAGCGCATCAGGGGTGAGATCCTGCGGTTTATGCTTGGGTGCCAGTTCTGCCTGCCACAAAATCTCGGCTCGCAGGTAGTTGCCCAGGCCAGCCAGAAAAGACTGATCCAGCAGCATCCCGCCTAACTGGCGCTTACAAAACGCCGGCGATAACAACCGCTGTTCCACCTGCTCTACGGTCAGAGCCATATCCAGCACGTCAGGGCCAATACGTTTTAAAAACGGGTGTTGCTCGATCTCACCGCGCGGCGCAATGGTGATATCCGAAGCGCTGTACAACAAAATCGCCCACTCGGCCGTCTCCAATCGCACCCGCAGATCGCGCTTGGTTTCTGGCGTTTCGCCAGCTAGCACCACCTTCCACACGCCATAGAGCTGGTTGTGGCTATACATGGTCAAACCGTTGGAGAAATCGGTTAACAAGGCTTTACCACGCGGTTCGATGGCGGTGATACGTTCACCGACCAGCTCGGCCTGATAGTGTTTCAGTTGCGGGAAAGCAAACCAGACTTCGGTCAGTGGTTGCTCGATCATCACCGCCGCCAGCTTATCTGCCGCCCGGCGGATCTCCGGCCCTTCTGGCATGGACAAACTCCTTGATTGAAAAGGGTCCGGCAAGCCGAACCCTAGGGTTAACATGGAGGTAGCATAAATGACCTCAGTGCGTGGCGCCACCCACCACTTTCAAGTCATGCTCTACCTGCAAGGCAATCGAAATTGCCATTTCCAAAGCAAACAGCACCGTCTGTGCTGCCATGCTCGGGGCACCAGGATGCTGTGCCGCTTGCTCAGGCAGGTAAGGGATATGGATAAAGCCGCCCTTCACCGCCTGCTGCCCGCTTAAGCGGTGCAACAGACCGTACATCACATGGTTGCAGACATAGGTCCCGGCAGTTTGTGATATCGAGGCCGGAATGCCAGCTTCACGCATCGCATTCACCACCGCCTTGATCGGCAAGGTGCTGAAATAGGCCGCCGGGCCATCTGCCACAATGGCCTGATCGATCGGCTGCTGTCCCTGATTATCGGGAATACGCGCATCATCGACGTTAATAGCGACGCGCTCCAGCGTGATGTCGGTGCGCCCCCCCGCCTGGCCGATCGCCAACACCATCGCTGGCTGAACTTCGTCAATGGCCGCGTTCAGCACCGTCAACGCCTCTCCGAAGACGCAAGGTAGCTGGCGCGCGATAATGTGCGCCCCACCAAGCTCCAGATCGTTAAGCTGCTTCACCACCTCCCAGGATGGGTTGACACGCTCGCCGCCAAACGGCTCAAAGCCGGTAATCAATACTTTCTGCATGCGTTCTCCTAGAGGAACATCAGGAAATAAAGCAGGAATACGTTAACCAGCAGCAACGTGACCCCGGTCGGTATCTGCGCCTTGATGACCGCATTCTTGTCCGGCAACTCCAGTAACGCCGCCGGTACAATATTAAAGTTAGCAGCCATTGGCGTCATCAACGTGCCGCAATAGCCGGAGAACATGCCGATAGCCGCCATCACCGCGGGGTTACCGCCGTGTTGCAGTACCAGGATCGGGATACCGATACCCGCAGTGACAATCGGGAAAGCCGCAAACGCGTTCCCCATGATCATGGTCAACACGGCCATGCCGATGGCATACACCGCTACGGCGATAAAGCGGTTATCTACCGCCAGGTATTCCTGCGTTAAATGGGAGATAGCCGTGCCGACGCCCGCAACGGTGAACAGCAGGCCAAGAGTAGCCAGGATTTGCGGCAGGATGAAGGCCCAGCCGATGGAATCCAGCAGACGACGAGCTTCCTGCACTGGCTGCGACATTTTCTCACGGGTCATCTTCACCGCAATAACCAGGCCAAGCAAACAGCCGAGGGTCATGGAGAACAACGTGATCAAGGTGGAGTGGTTACCGCTGCCAAACACCGCCTGTTGCAAGGCTGGGATGTTATTGAACAGCAGCACGCCAATCACCGTGACGACAGGGATCGCCAGAGCCGGGATAAACAGACGGTTGCCCAGGCGTTTGGCACTGGTTTCCCGCTCCTGCTGGCTGCGCTGATGATAGCTACCAAGACGCACACCGCCAAAACCGGCGATTAAAGCCATCACCACCACCAGCACGCCCACGGTGATATGCAGTTGACGTTTGGCTTCAGCCCCTGAGCCAAATAGCCCATAGGTCCAATCCCCCACCAGGAAGATCAATCCATACAAGGCCCAGAACAGACCGGTAGAGATACGACGTGGGTTGGCCTTATCGCCAAACGACATCGCGGCGACGATCAGTAATACCGCACCCGCCAGCCAATAGAGATATTGTTGTTGGAATATCATTGGCCTTCTCCCTTGGCCTGCAACGCAGCCTGGTTAAGTTTGCTCAGTTCAGCGTTGAGTTGTTTGTCCATGCGGTACAAACGGAACGAGTGGATCAGGAAGGCAAAGATCGCCGTTGGGATCCCCCACAGCGCAATGTGCAGCGGTTCGGTCTGAATGCCGCCGGATTCCAGCATAAAGTTATGCATAAAGATGATCGCGCCAAAGGCGACAAAAATATCTTCACCAAAGAACAGCCCGACGTTATCGGTCGCGGCAGACATTGCCCGCAGACGATAGCGCACACGCTCCGGCAGTTCCCCATAGCGGTTTTCCGTAGCCCCCTCCGCCATCGGTGCCAACAGCGGACGTACCATCTGAGGTTGGCCGCCCAGGCTGGTCAGCCCCATTGCCGCCGTTACTTCACGCACAAACAGGTAGACGATCAGTAAACGCCCGGCGGTGGCGCTTTTGATTTTGGCAATCCACGCCTGCGCACGTTCTTTCAAACCGTGGCGCTCTAACAGCCCGATAATCGGCAGCGGTAACAGCAGGATCAGCGGCAGATTACGGGTATTGAGGAAGCCCTCGCCGAGCTTTTCCAAAATGACATCCAGCGGCATCAACGCCGCCAGCCCGGTGATAATACCGGCGGCGATCACCACCAGCACCGGGTTAAAACGTAATACAAATCCAACCACGATGGCAGCGATGCCTATCAGTGGCCAGAGGTTTACCGCTTGTTCCATATTCACTTCCCTCTTGTCGCCCTCGGTCTTGCGGGCAATGTTGTGTTTGCTGTAGTCATTATTTTTTATGCGGCGCTAACGCCAATCTGCTGCTGAGCAAAGCTCTCTCTCAGCTTCCTGGCATAGGCCAGTGCATGTTCCCCGTCGCCGTGCAGGCAAACGGTTTCAGCCTTAACGGAGGCCCAGCCCCCCTCAACGGTTCGTACACGCTGGTGGCGAACCATTTCCAGCGTCTGTTGCAATGCCAGTTCATCACTGGCGATCAGTGCTCCTGGTTGCCCACGAGGCACCAATGTTCCATCGGCCTGATAGCCGCGATCGGCAAACACTTCCTGCCGCGTCGCCAACCCCAGTTTTTCACCTGCGCGGATCAGCTCACTGCCAGCCAACCCTACCAAGCGTAACGAAGGATCTACCGCATACACTGCGCGAGCAATGGCTTCGGCCAATTCCGGCTCCACCGCCGCCTGGTTGTAGAGCATGCCGTGCGGTTTCACATGGACCATCACGCCGCCTTCAGCACGGGTAATGGCAGCCAATGCACCCAACTGATACACCACTTGGGCATACACCGTTTCTACCGGTAACTGCATCCGGGTGCGGCCGAAGTTTTCCCGATCCGGGAAACTGGGATGGGCACCAATCGCCACACCGTATTGCAACGCCCAGCGCACCGATTGGCGCATGGTCTGGGCATCCCCAGCATGGAAACCGCAGGCAATATTGGCCGAGCTGACCAACTGCAACAACGCTTCATCATTGGCGCAACCTTCACCGAGATCGGCATTTAAATCGACGATCATTGAACCCCCCAGGCAATCTGTTGAATAAAGTGATCCTGCTCGGCCTTGGCGCGCTGCGCCTCTGCCAGGGTGCAGGGGATAAAGTGAAGCGCATCCCCCAGACGGATCTGCGCCAAGTGGAACAGATCGGCCTCGATCACACAGGCAATCCGCGGATACCCC
The DNA here is from genome assembly GCF_047530105.1 of Serratia sp. T13T92. NCBI lineage: Bacteria > Pseudomonadati > Pseudomonadota > Gammaproteobacteria > Enterobacterales > Yersiniaceae > Serratia > Serratia sp. T13T92. The sequence continues at coordinate 5,405 of NZ_JBLJAK010000033.1, forward strand.
CCGGTAGTCTGAGCATCGGCCATCAAGACGATCGGCTGGCCGTTGTGTGGAACCTGGATGACACCGGGTATCAGGCCATGGGAGAGCATTTCCCGTTCAGTGGTGCGCGTCAGAGCGCTGCCACCGTGCAGGCGATAACCCATGCGGTTACTCTGCGGGCTGAGCTGCCAGGCGGTACGCCAGAAGTCATCCTGTGCCTGTTGGCTGAACTCGTCATATTCCGGCCCGGTCAACACCCTGATCCGGTTGCTGAACAGCGGCTGTTTCACGCCGATAACCGTAGTCGGCAGCGCCTGCGGCTTACCCGCTGGCAGCAGGTCGCCTTCCTTCAACTGTCGGCCTTCCAGTCCACCAAAGCCCGCTTTCAGATCGGTGCTGCGTGAGCCCAGCATCTCCGGCACGTTGATGCCGCCAGACACCGCCAGATAGCTGCGCATCCCGCGTTTAGGCATTTTCAGCGTCAGTTGCTGGCCTTTTTTTACCGGATAGCGCCAGCCCGTCCACAAAGATTTGCCGTCCAACTGAGCATCGCAGCCCGCGCCGGTCAGCGCAATCCACCCATTATGGGTAAATTCGGCACTGAATTGCCCCAGCGTGATCTCCAACCCGGCCGCTTCGGGCGAGTTGCCCACCAGCAGGTTGGCTATTTTCAGCGCGGGGATATCTAGAGCACCGCCCTGGCTGATACCCAAACGCCGAAAACCGTTACGCCCCAGGTCCTGGACGGTGGTGTAAATACCGGCTCGCAAGATCTTCAGCATACGCCCCCCTTTTGCGGCACAAAGCGCACGTTGTCGCCTGGGCGCAGCAGCGTCGGCGGCATTTCATTAGGATTAAACAGCGCCAGCGGCGTGCGGCCAATCAGTTGCCAACCACCTGGTGTAACCAGCGGATAGATCCCCGTCTGGCCGCCACCGATCCCCACAGAACCCGCAGCAACAGACAGGCGCGGTTCCGCTCGGCGAGGAGTGGCCAGACGCTCCGGCATCCCCCCCAGATAGGTAAAACCAGGTTGAAAGCCCAGGAAATAAACCACATACGCGGTGGACGAATGGCATTCCACCACCTGTTGCGGCGTCATGCCGGTATGGCGCGCCACCTCATCCAGGTCGGGGCCATATTCGCCGCCATAGATCACCGGGATATCGACATCGCGGGACTCTGGCACCAGGCTTTCGTTACCCTCCCATCCTTGACGCAGCAGTTCCAGCATCGCCTCGGCATCAGCCTGCGGCGTATACAGCAACAGCGTCAGGTTATTCATTCCCGGCACCACTTCCCGTACGTCAGTATGGTGATTCAACTTTTCTGCCAATGCCCAGATGCGCTGCTGACTTTGCAGCGTCACCGGGGGTGCCAATTCAAGCACTACAGCGCGTTCCCCTAGCAGGTAATATTGTGCTCGTTGCACCCCTATCTCCTTATACTCGTCGTGTTTCAAGCCGCAGCATGACTGACCGCTCACGAACGAATGAGCGGGTCGCTGGGTAGCAACTTGAAGTTCACAGGGTATTTTATTATTTGAAAAGCGTATCAGTTATGCGGGACGTAACGTCGGCTGTCAAGAGAGCAACCTTCGGGAATATAAGGGATTAGCAGCGCTAAAGGGTTCGTTTTACCGAACCCATAGGCAAATCAGGCCGGATTGGGGATATCGATAAAGGTGACGTCAAAGCCGTGATGTTGCGCTAACCACTCACCTAACGCCTTGATCCCACCACGTTCCGTCGCGTGATGGCCGGCGGCAAAAAAGTGCACCCCCATCTCCCGCGCCGTATGAATAGTTTGCTCAGAAACTTCACCGCTGATAAACGCATCAACGCCAAATCGCGCCGCGCTGTCGATAAATCCCTGGCCGCCACCGGTACACCAGGCCACCCGACGGATTGCCTGCGGAGCATTATCGCCACAGTGCAACACCGCGCGGCCAAGACGGCTTTCGATACGCTGTTGCAGTTCACCCGCGCTGAGCGGTTGCTCAAATTCTCCGTGCGGCACCAAAGGCTCGATCTCGCCGATCACGCGGATGCCCAGCTCCTTTGCCAACTGCGCGTTATTACCCAGTTCCGGGTGTGCATCCAGCGGCAAGTGGTAGCCATACAGGTTGATATCGTTGCTCAGCAGAGTTTTCAGCCGGTTACGCTTCATGCCGCGTACCGCGGGTGCTTCGTTTTTCCAGAAGTAACCATGATGCACCAGTATGGCATCCGCCTGATGTTCCACCGCCGCATCCAACAACGCCTGGCAGGCCGTCACTCCCGTCACGATGCGCTGCACATGTGCCCGCCCTTCCACTTGCAAGCCATTTGGCGCGTAGTCCTGGAAGGCCGCACAGTTGAGTTCGCTGTTGATCAGATGTTCCAGATCGAGGTTACGCATAGTCATCTCACTCTCATTCAAAATTGTTGCCGATCGCCCTGTTCCATCAGGATAAATTTCACGCCCAGATCGTTGCCCTGATCCAGCTGTTGCTTGATGGTAGCACGCACATCTTCCCCCTATTTCAGGCTGGGCTTAATGTGGCTGATGATCACCGGCAGATCTTTTAACGATCCCTCTCCGCCGCTGTACTGCTGGAGGTTTTTCAGCTCCTTCAGTAGCCAGGCCGGGGTCAGATGACCATACAGGTGTTTGTCATCCACCTCGTTCGGGTAAGAGGTTTCGATAATCATGCCCTTTAGTTTCTTCTGCTCAACCAGCGGCCCCAGCTCGCGCCAGGCGCTATCCAGATTACGTGACTGCTCCAGCGCGTCCGGCCCGGTATCGCCAAAGTAGGCAAATGATCCTTCACGGTCGGCCACCAGCAACATCGAAGAGGGGTAGCGATCGTGGCTAAGTGGATACATCACCCCGCTCAAACCGGTCAGGCCCAGGGTGACTCGCTGCAGCGGGCGCACCGTTTGCAAGCGGTAAGTACCCAGCCGCGAGCCATTACCGGCATCGGTAAAGTTAGGCCAAGCTTTCCAGTTAAAATAATGATTGCGCAGCGTCAATACGGTATCGGCCTGCGCATAAACGGTTTTCTTACTGTCTTCCGGTGAACCGAGGATCAACCCAGCGACGTGATCCAGATGGCCGTGGCTAATGAAGTAACCGCCAATCAGCTGACGGAAAATATAGCCCTGAGGGGTGAAGGGAGCGGCCAGCTCGGGCGTGACCTGTGGAAAACTGCCCTTTTCCAGCCCTTTGGCAATCCCCGGCAGCAGCGTTCCGGCATCCAGTGCCAGATACTGCGTCTGGCTATCACTGCGGATCAGATAAGAAGTCAGATTGCCGTCGCTGACGCCACCGTCGACGCCCAGCGCCACTACGTCAAAACCGGCCACGGCCAACGCGGAATAGCCGCCCAGGCACAGGGCCAGTAGTTTCTTCATCATCAGGAAGCTCCTTGCTGTTACTTTAAAGTCCCCCTCGCTTGGCCGCTTCAAAAGCCGCCAACGTCTCCAGCCGAGCCTGCTGGTGTTGGACTATCGGCGGCGGATAATGCAGAACCTGCTGCTGCTTTTCCGCCCAGCGATGGGGTTGATGGAGTTCATTGTCCGGTACATCCGCCAGTTCAGGCAACCATTTACGGATAAAAGTGCCTTTTGGATCAAAACGTTCGCCCTGAGTGGTCGGGTTAAAGATGCGGAAATAAGGTGCGGCATCGGTACCGGTAGAAGCGGCCCACTGCCAGCCACCGTTGTTGGCAGCCAGATCGCCATCCAGCAATTGGGACATGAAATACTGTTCACCGGCGCGCCAGTCGATCAGCAAATCCTTGACCAGGAAACTGGCCACGATCATCCGCAGGCGATTATGCATCCAGCCGGTTTGATTGAGCTGACGCATGGCAGCATCGACAATCGGGTAACCGGTATTGCCCTGTTGCCAAGCGAGTAATCCCGCGTCGTTGCTTTGCCAGCATACCTTATCCGTCCAGGTGATAAAGGGACGGTGCTTGCATAACGCAGGATACGCCACCATCAGGTGACGATAAAATTCTCGCCAGATCAGCTCATTAAGCCAACAGAAAGCACCGCTTTGCGGATCTTCCAGCACATCGGGGCACTCGACGCGCAGGCGGTTGACGCACTGGCGGGGGGAGATAACGCCAATAGCCAGATAGGGTGACAGATTGCTGGTGCCGGCAATGGCGGGCAAATCGCGCTGTGTCGCATAGTCTTGCACCTGCTCGCGGCAGAAAGCACGCAGCCTGTGCAATGCAGCCTCTTCGCCTGCGGGATAACTCTCTCCCACCTCAGCCAAAGGATAATCGAATGCCACTGCTGCGGTAAAACCAACGGCTTCCCCACGCGGGCGTGGGGCTGGCAGAGAGCTCACGTCGGACTCGGTCAACCGCTGGAGAAAGGCTTTGCGAAAAGGCGTATACACCTTGTACATCTCGCCGTTGCCGGTTTGCACACTGCCAGGGGGCAACAGCAGGCTATCATCAAAGCTGTGGCAACTCACCTGCCCGGTCAATGCCTGCTCAAGGCGGGCGTCACGTTGGCGCTCATTGATTTCATACTGACGGTTATAAAACAGGGCCGTGACCTGCTGGCGCTGGCAGAACTCCACCAGCCAGTTAATCGAACCGGCAAAATCGTCGCCCTGATGGCAAATCATTTCAATGCCCCGAGCTGCCAGAGCCGCTTGCACATGCAGCAAATTGGCGTGGATAAACGCCGCCTGACGTGGTGCCATATGGTGCTGGCGCCATTGCGCGGGGGTGGCGATAAATACCGCCAGCACCTTGGCTTGCGGATCGCTACAGGCGGCAGAGAGGGCTTTATTATCCGTAATGCGCAGATCGTTACGCAACCAGACCAGATGCGTGGTCATAACACTCCTTGCGGGTTAATGGCCGTAGCGCAGGCGCAGCGCCTCCGGGTAGGGCTCAAAATAGCGCTGTTGCGCCAGATAGCTATCAGGATATTCGGCCATGTAATGTTTTAACAGCGTAATCGGTGCCAGCAGCGGTTGCATGCCCTGGCGATAGTGGTCGATAAGCCTGGCCAGTTCCTGGCGCTGAGAGCTGCTGAGCTGGCGGCGGAAGTAGCCCTGCACATGCATCAAGACGTTGGTGTGGTTGCGCCGGGTCGCCTTGTGTTGCAACAGCCTCATCAGGCGCTGGCGATATTCCACCGCAAAAGCCTCCAGCGATTCCCAGCGTTCGATATCTGCGACGAAACGCCCCAGCTCCCGGTACTCTGGCTGTGAATGCGCCAGCAGTGAAAGTTTATAACGACTATGAAAAGCAATTAGCCCGCCACGAGTTAACCCCTGGCGCCACAGCATATTCAGTTCATAAAGGGCAAACACCCGTTCGACAAAGTTTTCCCGCAGCACGGGATCGGTCAGACGACCGTCTTCTTCTACCGGCAACCACGGCATTTGCTGGAGCAGCTCGGCGGCAAACAGCCCGACGCCACTTTTATGCGCCCCCTGGCCGTTCTCGTCCCAGAGCTTGACCCTTTCCATACCGCAAGTAGGCGATTTTGCGCAGACTATGTAGCCGCATAAATGTTGCAACTGACTAACCCGAAGCTCGGAGAACTGTTGCATCCGTTCGGTAAGATCTGCATTGGGGTCATTGCTGTGGAGCAGCCGCGTCTGCTGTTGGCTTTTAACCAAACGCAGCGCAGGCCGTGGCGTTGGCAAGCCAATCGCCATTTCGGGACAAATCGGCTCAAACTCTACATAGGGTGCCAATTGTTCCACGGCAAATTCGCAGCGTTTATGGCCACCATCGAAACGCACTGCGCTGCCCAACAGGCAGGCGCTGATCCCGATAGGGATCTTGTTGCTCATATCTTGTCTCCCATCAACCGGTTAATGCTAGAAGTGTAGAGGAGTTAATGCGTTACTGCGGCTTAAAACGCAAAAACCCCCGCCAGAGGGGCGAGGGTTCGTAGTAGTGCGACGGGCCAGGATTAATAAAAATCGCAGGACGCCGTTTCTGCCTGTTGCAGCCAGACCGGTTTATTGCTGGTTTTTGACCAGACGCGGTGTAAATAGCTGTAAAAACGTGCGCGATCGGCACGGAACAGCATCACCGGCAAAGCAAGAACACCGACCAGAATCACTGCGCTACGGCGCAGGAGGACCCGATGCAACGGATAGGCTTGGTAGTTAGACATACGAACCTCCTTAAAAACATCCGCGCCAGGTTGTCAGGACCTGACGCAATGCAAAAACGATAAATGATGGTCAATTGGAAACTGAGCAAAATATTACCGCACATGGTGTAATTTTACAACTCATCCGACCACTAAATTGCGCAAAAAGAGCACAAAGAAGGCCTCCGCAACGTAATTTTGTTACATCAAGGTTAATAACTAACTTAACATTGGTTACATTGTGGTTTCTTGGCGTTGCTAGGGGTCATTTAACGGATTTTACGCCAACAACCCATCCGCCCACACCCTCACTGCGTGTAAAATCGCCATTTTCTGCCGTTATTTCAATCATTTTTATACTTTTTTTACACCCGGCCCCGCTATTTTTTCATCTTCTTTCTACTGCCCCCCCTACACTCAGGCTATCAAAAACAACACCTCTGGAGGTGTCCCGTGAGTTTCAGCGTTATTGGTGGTGCGCTGTTGGTCCTGCTGCTGTTGGGCTATCTGGTTTATGCCCTGTTTAATGCGGAGGACTTCTGATGGCAGCTTCAGCCTTCTTGTTGATCGCCAGCTTTGTGCTGGTGCTTCTGGTGCTGGCTCGTCCCCTGGGCAGCTTTATAGCTCGCCTGATCGAGGGAGAGCCACTACCGGTGCTGCGCCATGTGGAAGCAGCCGTCTGGCGTTGCTGCGGTAATGACACCGCCGAGATGACCTGGTGGCAATACGCACTGGCGATCCTGTGGTTCAATATCCTCGGTTTGGTGCTGCTGTTGGTGCTGCTGATGGCACAGGGTTCCTTACCGCTCAACCCGCAAGGGTTCCCCGGTTTATCTTGGGATCTGGCGTTCAATACCGCCGTCAGCTTCGTCACCAATACCAACTGGCAGGCCTACAGTGGGGAAAATACCCTCAGCTATCTCAGCCAGATGGCCGGGTTAACGGTACAGAACTTCCTGTCTGCCGCCACCGGTATCGCCGTTGCCTTTGCCCTGATCCGGGCCTTTGCACGTCGTTCCAGCGCCACCATCGGTAACGCCTGGATCGATATCCTGCGCATTACCCTGTATGTGCTGTTGCCACTGTCGCTGCTGATCGCGCTGTTCTTCGTCAGCCAGGGGACATTGCAGAACTTTCTGCCTTACCTGCATGTGACCACGCTGGAAGGGGCACAGCAGACCTTGCCGATGGGGCCAGTGGCCTCGCAGGAAGCAATCAAGATGCTAGGCACCAACGGTGGCGGCTTCTTCGGTGCCAACTCGGCGCATCCGTTTGAAAACCCAACCGTATTGACCAACTTTGTACAGATGCTGGCGATCTTCCTGATCCCTTGCGCCCTGTGCTTCGCCTTTGGTCAGGTGGCCGGTGAAAACCGTCAGGGTCACGCGCTGATCTGGGCCATGGCGCTGATCTTTATCGTTGCGGTGATCGTGGTGATGAATGCTGAACTGGCTGGCAACCCGCATCTGAGCGCACTTGGCAGTAGCAGCAACATCAATATGGAAGGTAAAGAGTCCCGCTTTGGCATTCTCGCTAGCAGCATGTTCTCGGTGGTAACCACTGCGGCCTCCTGCGGTGCCGTCAACGCCATGCATGATTCCTTTACCGCGCTGGGTGGCATGGTGCCGATGTGGCTGATGCAGATTGGCGAAGTGGTGTTCGGCGGCGTCGGTTCCGGCCTGTACGGCATGCTGCTGTTCGTACTGCTGACGGTATTTATCGCCGGGCTGATGATTGGCCGCACGCCGGAATATCTCGGCAAGAAGATCGATGTTTATGACATGAAGATGACCGCGCTGGCAATCCTGGTGACGCCAACCTTGGTACTGCTGGGCACCGCGTTGGCGATTGCTACCGACGCTGGCCGTGCTGGCATCCTCAACCCAGGGGCGCATGGCTTCAGTGAAGTGCTGTATGCCTTCTCTTCGGCAGCCAACAACAACGGTAGCGCCTTTGCTGGCCTGAGCGTCAACACGCCGTTCTACAACCTGCTGCTGGCCTTGGCGATGTTTGTTGGCCGCTTCGGGGTGATCCTGCCGGTGCTGGCCATTGCGGGTTCGCTGTGTGTCAAAAAACGCCAACCGGCGGGCAACGGCACGCTGCCAACCTACGGGCCACTGTTTATCGGCCTGTTGGTCGGTACCATCCTGCTGGTCGGTGCCTTGACCTTCGTTCCTGCACTGGCACTAGGCCCGGTAGCCGAACATTTACAACTGTGGTTGGCCAATTAACAGTCATAACAGAGAGAAGAACAAGATGACTCGCAAACAACGCGCACTGTTTGAACCGGCACTGATGCGTACCGCGCTGATCGATGCGGTGAAAAAGCTGGACCCACGCGTTCAGTGGCGTAACCCGGTGATGTTCGTGGTGTACCTCGGCAGTATCCTGACTTCAGCCATTTGGCTGGCGGTGCTTTCAGGCAACGCCGAAGGTAGCGCTGCCTTTACCGGCAGCATCGCTATGTGGCTGTGGTTTACCGTACTGTTCGCCAACTTCGCCGAAGCGCTGGCGGAAGGACGCAGCAAGGCTCAGGCGGAAAGCCTGAAGGGCACCAAGAAAACCAGTTGGGCGAAGAAACTCGCCACGCCGAAACGTGATGGGGCCACCGAGAAAGTCTCGGCCGAGAGCCTGCGTAAAGGGGATATCGTGCTGGTGGAAGCCGGTGACACCATCCCTTGCGATGGCGAAGTGCTGGAAGGCGGCGCCTCGGTCGATGAAAGCGCCATCACCGGTGAATCTGCACCGGTGATCCGTGAATCCGGCGGTGACTTCTCCTCCGTGACCGGCGGGACGCGTATCCTGTCCGACTGGCTGGTGGTGCAGTGCAGCGTCAACCCGGGGGAAACCTTCCTCGATCGCATGATCGCTATGGTCGAAGGCGCTAAACGCCGTAAAACCCCAAACGAAGTGGCGCTGACCATTTTGCTGGTGGCGTTGACTATCGTGTTTGTACTGGCGACCGCTACCCTGTTCCCTTACTCGCAATACAGTGTGGAAGCCGCAGGCAGCGGCAGCATAGTGTCGATCACCGTGTTGGTGGCCTTGCTGGTCTGCCTGATCCCGACCACCATCGGTGGGCTGTTGTCCGCTATCGGCGTCGCCGGGATGAGCCGTATGCTGGGTGCCAACGTGATCGCCACCAGCGGGCGCGCCGTTGAGGCCGCCGGTGATGTTGACGTATTGCTGTTGGACAAGACCGGTACCATCACCCTCGGTAACCGTCAGGCATCAGAATTCCTGCCGGCACCCGGGGTAAAAGAGCAAGAGCTGGCCGATGCCGCCCAACTCTCTTCGTTAGCCGATGAAACGCCGGAAGGCCGCAGTATCGTGGTGCTGGCCAAGCAGCGCTTCAACCTGCGCGAACGCGATTTGCAGGCGTTGAATGCCACCTTCGTGCCTTTCTCTGCGCAAACCCGCATGAGCGGCGTCAACGTGCAGGACCGGATGATCCGTAAAGGGGCGGTGGACGCCATTCGCCGCCACGTCGAATCCAACAATGGCCACTTCCCGCGTGCGGTAGATGAGTTGGTGGAAAGCGTCGCTCGTACCGGCGGTACGCCGTTGGTAGTCGCCGAAGGGCCACGCGTATTAGGGGTGGTGGCGCTGAAAGACATCGTCAAAGGCGGGATTAAAGAACGCTTTGCCGAACTGCGCAAGATGGGCATCAAGACGGTGATGATCACCGGGGATAACCGCCTGACCGCCGCCGCCATTGCAGCCGAAGCCGGTGTGGATGACTTCCTGTCGGAAGCCACACCAGAGGCCAAACTGGCGCTGATCCGTCAGTATCAGGCGGAAGGACGCCTGGTCGCGATGACCGGCGACGGCACCAACGACGCCCCAGCACTGGCGCAGGCCGACGTGGCGGTTGCCATGAACTCGGGGACGCAGGCAGCCAAGGAAGCGGGCAACATGGTCGATCTGGACTCCAACCCGACCAAGCTGATCGAAGTGGTGCATATCGGCAAGCAGATGCTGATGACACGCGGTTCACTGACCACCTTCAGTATCGCCAACGATGTGGCGAAGTACTTTGCCATTATCCCGGCGGCCTTCGCGGCAACCTATCCGCAGTTGAATGCGCTGAACGTAATGCAACTGCACTCCCCCGCCTCGGCGATTATGTCGGCGGTGATCTTCAACGCTCTGGTGATCGTCTTCCTGATCCCACTGGCGTTGAAAGGGGTGAGCTATAAGGCAATGAGCGCCGCCGCACTGCTGCGTCGTAACCTGTGGCTGTATGGTGTGGGTGGCCTGCTGGTACCGTTCGTAGGTATCAAGCTGATCGACCTGCTGCTGACCGCGCTGAATATGGCCGGCTAAGAAAATAAGGAATTCATGATGTCTTATTTACGTCCTTCTTTAGTTATGCTGATCCTGCTGACGGCGATCACCGGTATTGCTTATCCATTACTCACCACTGGGCTGTCACAGTTGCTGTTCAGCGGGGCGGCCAACGGCTCGTTGCTCTATCAAGGGGATAAAGCTGTCGGCTCGGCGTTGATTGGCCAGAATTTTACCCAACCGGGTTATTTCTGGGGGCGCCCTTCTGCCACCAGCGATTCGGCCTATAATGCGATGGCATCCGGCGGCAGTAATCTGGCCGCCACCAACCCGGCGCTGGATAAAGCAATCGGTGAGCGGGCTACGCAGCTGCGCCAGGCTAATCCGACGATGAGCGGGCCGATCCCGGTCGATCTGCTGACCGCTTCCGGCAGTGGCCTGGATCCGCAGATTTCGCTGGCCGCCGCCAAGTACCAGTTAGCGCGTGTCGCCAACGCTCGTCAGTTGCCACAGGAACAAATTGCCAAGCTGATTGATGAAAACACCGAGCGCGCCACGCCCAATTTTATGGGGGAATCGGTGGTCAACGTGCTGAAGCTGAATATGGCGCTGGATGCGTTGAAATAACTAAAGACGTGATAAAACGTAGCTAAATAAAGGGTTCGGCATTGCCGAACCCGCTTTGCATGGGTAAACAAGGAACTCTGATGGTGGATGACGAACTGCAACGCCCCGACCCAGACAGCCTGCTGGCGTTAGCCAATGAAAAGCCACGCGGTAAGCTAAAGGTCTTCTTCGGGGCCTGCGCCGGGGTAGGTAAAACCTACGCCATGTTGCAGGAGGCCCAGCGGCAACGGGCGCAGGGGCTGGACGTGCTGATTGGCGTGGTGGAAACCCACGGCCGCCAGGAAACGGCGGCGTTGCTGCAAGGGCTGTCGATCCTGCCAGCAAAACGCATCCAACATCGTGGCCGCCAGGTACAGGAGTTCGATCTCGATGCCGCTTTAGCACGCCACCCGGCCCTGATCCTGATGGATGAGCTGGCACACAGTAACGCCCAGGGTTCACGCCATCCCAAACGTTGGCAGGATGTAGACGAACTGCTGGATGCCGGTATCGATGTGCTGACCACGGTTAACGTCCAGCATCTGGAAAGCCTGAACGACGTTGTCGGCGGTATCACCGGGGTGCGGGTCAGGGAAACCGTGCCTGACCACGTGTTTGACGAGGCCACCGAAGTGGTGTTGGTGGACTTGCCCCCAGACGATCTGCGTCAGCGGCTCAACGAAGGCAAGGTCTATATCCCAGGCCAGGCCGAGCGCGCCATCGAGCATTTCTTCCGTAAAGGTAACCTGATCGCTCTACGTGAGCTGGCACTACGCCGTACCGCCGACCGTGTTGACGACCAAATGCGGGCCTTCCGCGATAACCAGGGGCGTGAAAAAGTCTGGCACACCCGAGACAGCATCCTGCTGTGCGTCGGCCATAACAGCGGTAGCGAAAAACTGGTGCGCATCGCGGCAAGGCTCGCGGCACGCCTCGGTTGCCACTGGCATGCCGTGTATGTCGAAACCCCCAAGCTGCACCGTCTGCCGGAAAACCAACGGCGAGCCATTCTGCGGGCCTTGCGGCTGGCGCAAGAATTAGGGGCTGAAACCGCCACCCTTTCCGATCCTTCTGAAGAACGCGCGGTACTGCGCTATGCCCGGGAACATAACCTGGGCAAAATCATTATTGGCCGCCGTGGCGAACAGCGCTGGAAGCTGCGCAGCAGCTTTGCCGATCGCCTTGGCCAGCTTGGACCTGATCTCGATCTGGTGATTGTTGCGCTGGAAAACGATACACCGCAGCCGCAGGCCAAAGAGCATGATAATCGCACCTTTAGCGAAAAATGGCGATTCCAGCTGCGGGGCTGCGCCGTTGCCGTCATTTTATGTGCCATCATCACGCTGCTGTCGCAATGGCTACTGCCGGGCATTGATTCGGCCAACCTGGTGATGGTTTACCTGTTGGGCGTGGCACTTGTCGCCCTGTTCTTTGGCCGTTGGCCTTCGGTGCTGGCCGCGGTGATCAACGTCGCCAGCTTCGATCTGTTCTTCGTACAGCCCGAATGGTCGTTCGCCGTCAGTGATATGCAATATCTTCTGACCTTTGCCGTGATGCTGACCGTCGGTATCACCATTGGTAATCTGACCGCCGGGGTGCGTTATCAGGCCCGGGTGGCACGCTATCGCGAACAACGGGCGCGCCATTTATATGAGATGTCCCGTGGGCTCAGCCAGGCGTTGAGCAGAGAAGATATTGCCAAAACCAGCCGTCATTTTATCTCCAGCAGCTTCCAGGCCAAAACCGTGCTGCTGCTACCGCAGGAGGATGGCTCCCTGCAACAGATGGTGGGTGAAGAAGGTGGCTTGCTGTCGGTGGATGAAGCCATCGCCCGCTGGAGCTATGGCAAAGGCTTACCCGCCGGGGCCGGTACCGACACCCTGCCCGGCGTGCCGTACCAACTGCTGCCGCTCAGCACCTCCAAACAGACCTTTGGCCTGCTGGCGATTGAACCGAACAACCTGCGTCAGCTGATGGTGCCAGAGCAACAGCGCCTGTTACAGACCTTTGCGGTGCTGATCGCCAGCGCGCTGGAGCGCCTGCATCTGGCCCGCAGCGCCGAAGAGGCCAAGCTGGATGCCGAACGCGAACAGCTACGTAACTCGCTGCTGGCCGCCCTTTCTCACGATCTGCGTACTCCGCTTACCGTGCTGTTTGGTCAGGCAGAGATCCTGACGCTGGATCTGGCCACCGAAGGCTCCAGCCACGCCCCACAGGCCAGCCAAATCCGCCAGCAGGTGCTCAGTACCACCCGCTTGGTAAACAATCTGCTGGATATGGCGCGCATTCAGTCCGGTGGTTTTAACCTGCGTAAAGAGTGGCAATCGCTGGAGGAGATCGTCGGGGCATCGCTGCATATGCTGGAACCACTGCTGGTATTACACGAAATTAAGGTGGAGTTGCCGCCAGAGATGGTGTTGATCAACTGTGATGGCAGCCTGTTAGAGCGGGTATTCACCAACCTGGTGGAAAATGCCAATAAATATGCCGGTACCGATGCTATCATCGGGATCCGCGCCCACGCAGTAAAGGACTGGCTGGAAGTGGAGGTTTGGGATAATGGCCCCGGTATCCCGGAGGAACAAACCCAACTGATATTTGACAAGTTCTCCCGTGGCAATAAAGAATCGGCGATCCCTGGCGTCGGCTTGGGGTTAGCGATTTGTCGTGCCATTATTGAAGTACACGGCGGTCGCATCTGGGCGGAGAACCGCGCCGAAGGCGGAGCCAGTTTCCACTTTATGCTGCCGTTGGAAAAGCCACCCGAACTGGATGGAGCAGATTTTGACTTGTAACCCAAGAGTAGAGGCCCCGTGACCACATCACCGACTAACATTCTGATTGTGGAAGACGAGAAAGAGATCCGTCGCTTCGTGCGCACCGCGCTGGAGAGCGAAGGGTTACGGGTGTTTGAAAGTGAAACCTTGCAGCGTGGGCTGATAGAGGCCGGCACGCGCAAGCCGGATCTGATCATTCTTGATTTAGGGTTACCCGATGGCGACGGGCTGGACTACATTCGCGATCTGCGCCAATGGAGCGCCATGCCGGTGATCGTCCTTTCCGCTCGTCATGCCGAAGAGGACAAGATTGCCGCGCTGGATGCGGGTGCCGATGACTATCTCAGCAAGCCGTTCGGCATTGGTGAACTGCTGGCTCGGGTGCGGGTTGCGCTTCGCCGCCACGCCAATAGCCAACAGGAAAGCCCGTTGGTCAGCTTCTCCGATATCACCGTCGATCTGATCAACCGCAGCGTCTTGCGTAACGGTGAAGATCTGCATCTGACGCCCATCGAGTTCCGCTTACTGTCCGAGTTGCTGGCCAACTCCGGTAAGGTGATCACCCAGCGGCAGCTACTCAGCCACGTCTGGGGACCCAATTACGTCGAACACAGCCACTATCTGCGCATTTATATGGGCCATCTGCGGCAAAAGCTGGAAACCGATCCGGCGCGGCCCAGGCATTTGCTCACTGAGACCGGCGTCGGCTATCGGTTTATGCCTTAATCCTGCGACGATGTGGGCCCTTTCTTCAGACCGATCATAAATTCTTTAAACGAGTCACGCAGTGGCTCAAACAGCGGATGCTTGCGGTTTTCTATCATCACTTCAGAGAACAGCTTGAGCCCGACGGCAAAGGCCGCGCTGTTCTGTTCGCCAAAGTTCAGATCCTCTCGCCCTTGAATGCGCTCAACAATGGCCAGAATATCGTCGTGATTTTCTACCTCAAACACCAACTCCGGCTTGTCGACGGGTTCACCTTTACGGTCTATCAGGGCTTCTACGGTAATGCGGAAACGGTGACCTGGCATCAGTTATCCTCCTGTGGCTGTTTTGGCGATACCATTTCGGCTTCGATAGCCTCCACGGCGGTCAGTAGTGCCTGATTGATACGCCCGACCTGCTCCTGAGACAAATCCGCACGCATCATGTTGCCGCGCAGCAGATAGCGCAGGCGATTCATCACTTCGGAGATCCCTTCGGCCAGATTGCCCTCATGGCGATGGTCACGCCCTGCGCCAGCCAGGCGAGCAAAAATCACTTCGATGGCCGCCTGATGCTTTTGCAACTCCTGCTTGCCGAGTTCGGTAATTTGGTAGCTCTTACGGCCATTGCCAGCCACCGCGGGTTCCAGGAAGTCTTGCTCTTCCAACAGCGTGAGGGTTGGGTAAATCACGCCTGGGCTTGGCACATACAGGCCGGAAGAAGCCTCTTCGATCGCCTTGATCAGCTCGTAGCCGTGGCTAGGTTTACGCTCTACCAGCGCCAGCAGCACCAAACGCAGATCGCCGTGCTCAAACAGGCGATGACGCCCGCGACCGCCCCGGCCATGTTCTTCACCACCACGGCCGTGTTCCCCGCGGCCAGCAAAATGATGACGGCCGCCACGGCGGTGGTGGCAATGCCCCTCTTCCCGTTGGTCGTGGTGGCGTGCAAATCGATTAAACATCATGGTTGTTACCTCTTGATTAATGATATGTGTATCGACGCATTTAGATATATCTAAACCGCGTCGATGGCTCTAATCTAGATCGATATATCTAAATGCGCAAGAGGTAACCTGAAATTAGATATATCTAAATTGAAGGCATAAAAAAAGCGCTGTAAAAACAGCGCCTTTTCATTATCGAAAGAGAGATTACTTGGCTGAAGCTAACACTTCGCTGACGATCTCGACCGCTTCATGCTCGATCTTTTCACGGTGCTCGGCACCCAGGAAGCTTTCGCAGTAAATCTTGTAAGCCTCTTCGGTACCCGATGGGCGAGCGGCAAACCAGCCGTTGTCGGTCATCACTTTCAGACCGCCGATGGAAGCGCCGTTACCCGGAGCTGCCGTCAGACGCGCGGTAATAGGATCGCCCGCCAGCGTGCTGGCCTTGACCATTTCCGGTGACAGCTTGGACAACGCCGCTTTCTGCGCGGAGGTTGCCGGAGCCTGGATACGGTTGTAGCTTGGTGCACCGAAGCGTTTGGCCAGATCGTTATAGTGATGCTGCGGGTTTTCACCGGTAACGGCGGTGATCTCGGCCGCCAGCAGGCACATGATGATGCCGTCTTTATCGGTAGACCAAGGCGTGCCGTCGAAGCGCAGGAACGAAGCCCCGGCACTCTCTTCGCCGCCGAAGCCGAAGCTACCGTCGAACAGGCCGTCAACAAACCATTTGAAACCGACCGGCACTTCCACCAGTTTGCGGCCCAGATCGGCCACAACGCGGTCAATCATCGCGCTGGAAACCAGCGTTTTACCTACGGCAACGTTGGCACCCCATTGCGGGCGATGCTGGAACAGGTAATTGATGGCAACGGCCAGGTAGTGGTTCGGGTTCATCAGGCCCGCAGGCGTGACGATACCGTGGCGGTCATAGTCAGGATCGTTGGCAAACGCCAGATCGAACTTGTCGCGCAGGGCCAGCAGGCCAGCCATTGCCGATTCGGACGAGCAGTCCATACGGATGATGCCGTCATGGTCCAGATGCATAAAGCGGAAGGTCTGATCGATGGAATCATTCACCAACGTCAGATCCAGCTTATAGTGCTCGGCAATGCGCTGCCAGTAGGCAATGCCGGAACCGCCAAGCGGGTCAACGCCCAGTTTCATGCCCGCACGCTGAATGGCTGGCATATCGACAATGTCCACCAGCCCTTCCACGTAAGGCTGCACTAGATCCTGCGCATGCAGATGGCCACCAGTCCAGGCTTTATCCAGCGATTGACGCTGCACGCCCTGCAACTTGAGGCTCAGCAGTTCGTTGGCACGCTTTTCAATCACGGAAGTCAGGTTGGTATCGGCTGGGCCACCGTTTGGCGGGTTATATTTGATGCCGCCGTCTTCAGGTGGGTTATGCGAAGGCGTAATCACGATGCCGTCTGCCTGCGCGCCCCCTTTACGGTTGAAGCACAAGATAGCGTGTGACACGGCAGGGGTTGGCGTAAAGCCGTTGTTTTCCTGCACCACCACGTCAACGCCGTTGGCGGTCAGCACTTCCAGCACGGAAATAAAGGCGGGTTCGGACAGCGCATGGGTGTCTTTACCCACGTAGCAAGGGCCTGTGGTGCCCTGCTGACGACGCACTTCGGCAATGGCCTGAGCGATCGCCAGGATATGTGCTTCGTTAAAGCTCTGACGAAGCGCGCTGCCACGATGCCCTGAGGTACCGAATTTTACCGCATGTGCAGCATTACCGGCCTCTGGTTGCAGCACATAGTACTGCGACGTCAGCTGGGCTACGTTGATCAAATCACTTTGCTGAGCGGGTTGCCCGGCACGTGGGTCATTAGCCATCGACTACTCCCTAAAATGCCAGTACTGTGGCCGGGCAATGAGTCGCTTACGGCCACCGTGACGGGCTGTTCGCTAAATTAGACGGTGCCGCAAACTTTCTCGATCAGTTCCGCTGGGAACTGCATGGCCTGCATGATGTGTTCGATCATGCTGCGTTTACGACCAGTGTTGGTATTGGTGATCACCCAGTAAGGCGTACCTGGCACATGCTTGGGCTTGGTATGCGTTCCGTTGGCCAACAGCGTTTGCTGATCGCCAGCAAAATAGGTACGGGTACGGCCATGCAACGAATCCGTTGCCGCAGCAAAGCCCGCCGCATCGAGGGTGTACAAGGTGGAAAGTACCAGCATAAAACGATTTACAGCTTTGTTCTGTTCGGCATATTCGTCCGACAGTAGCAGCTCGCGCACCGCACGCACGCGATCGCGCGGACGCTGTGCTGCAACGGCAGCCGCTGACGGCTCTGCCTGGCCACTGGCAACCACAGGGGCCGTGCGCACAGGCTGGCCTGCGGTAAACTTCAACATACGCCGTAAAATATCAGACGCACTTTCACCGATATGTTGCGTGTGGCTGGCAATATAACGGTAAAGTTCTTCGTCGACTTCAATAGTTTTCATCTTTATCCAGTACGTTTTTTCTACTTATGAACCTGAAGCCAATTGGTGCATTCAAGCCATGGGATTATAAGGTTAAAAGCGCGGGTGCGAACACTACAATGTTCTCCCAAACGGCAAAAGCAGACTTTAGCCAACCGCCTTGGCCGCCAACCCCTCACCATACCATGAAATATCGGCAAAATTCTGCGAACAAACCAATATCTCTGCAATCATGATAACCTAACTCATTATCTCAACATCATGAACTTCACCATGAAATTACATTATCAATTACTGGCCGCAGAGGCTGCTACGCCAGCGAGCCTACCAATCGTGCTGATCCACGGTCTGTTCGGTAATCTGGATAATCTGGGCGTGCTGGCGCGCGACCTGAACCAGCAGCATACGGTGATCAAGGTCGATCTGCGCAATCACGGGCTGTCACCGCGCGCGGCGGAGATGACCTACCCGGCGATGGCGCAGGATCTGTTGACGCTGTTAGACGACTTGCAAATCGAGCGAGCCATCGTGATCGGCCACTCAATGGGCGGCAAAGCAGCGATGGCATTGACCGCGCTAGCCCCGGAGCGGATTGAACGGCTGGTGGCGATCGATATCGCCCCGGTGGATTACGACACTCGCCGCCATGACCAGATCTTTACCGCACTGCAAGCCGTCACCGATGCGGGTATCACCCAGCGTCAACAGGCTGCGCAGCTCATGCGGGCCACGCTGGATGAAGAAGGCGTGATCCAGTTTCTGTTGAAATCTTTCCATGCTGGCAGTTGGCGGTTCAACCTGCCGGTGTTGATCGAGCAATATGAGAACATTATCGGCTGGCAAGAGGTTCCACCCTGGCCGCACCCGACGCTGTTTATCCGTGGTGGCCTCTCGCCTTACGTGCAGGATAGCTACCGCGATGACATCGCCCGCCAGTTCCCGCAGGCGCGCGCCTATGTGGTTGCAGGCTCCGGTCACTGGGTCCATGCGGAGAAACCGGACGCCGTATTACGGGCAATCCACCGCTTTATTGACCAGCCCTGAGCTCAAGTGGCGAAAAAACGCGCTAGAGAGAATAGCTTAGCGCGTTTGTAGCTAAGTTAGGCATTGTCGTCGCTCCATCTGCTGGGGTAATATGGCGCGCTATAATTTTGCCACCCTGTCCAGGTGTGAAGCTGCGCTTGGCTGGGGGTGAATTTGGGTTAGGGTTTATTGGCCCGAATTGTGTAAATCGAACCGTCTGGAAGCGTAAACCGCTTTTTGATGCAAACTCCCTTGCAGTAGCGCAACAATGGCAAAAGAACAAACGGATCGCACGACGCTGGATCTGTTCGCAGATGAACGCCGTCCAGGGCGCCCGAAAACCAACCCGCTTTCCCGTGATGAACAGCTTAGAATTAATAAGCGCAATCAGCTACGACGGGACAAAGTGCGTGGATTACGGCGTGTGGAGCTGAAAATCAACGCAGACGCGGTAGATGCTCTCAACAAACTGGCCGACCAGCGCAATATCAGCCGCAGCGAATTGATCGAACAAATGCTGTTGGCTCAACTGGCAGAAGAACAGCCAGAACACTGATCTCTGCTGTCGCATAGGCGGCACGGCGTTAAGGATGACGCCAGATCGGTTCCACCTCCGCAGAGGCATCGCATAAACGCGATAAAACCTCAGGGCAAATTTCTGGCATGATACGCATTTACGGCTGAGCAAGCCTGCCCTTGGCAGCGCCTCAGGCCGCGTTTACGCAACACATTCATTTGAATTAAAAGGTTATCTTTACTATGGCTCATGTAGGCATTTTCTTTGGCAGCGACACTGGCAATACCGAAAACATTGCCAAGATGATCCAAAAGACGCTTCAGCAAAAATTCGGCAACGACGTGGCAGAAATCCACGACATCGCCAAAAGCAGCAAAGAAGATCTGGCAGCGTTTGATATCCTGCTGCTCGGTATCCCAACCTGGTACTATGGCGAAGCCCAGTGCGACTGGGATGATTTCTTCCCGACGCTGGAAGACATCGACTTTAACGGCAAGCTGGTGGCGCTGTTTGGCTGTGGCGATCAGGAAGACTACGCGGAATATTTCTGCGATGCGATGGGCACCATCCGCGACATCATTGAACCACGCGGTGCGGCCATCGTCGGCCACTGGCCAACCAAAGGCTACCATTTTGAAGCCTCCAAGGGTCTGGCAGACGATGACCACTTTGTCGGGCTGGCCATTGACGAAGATCGTCAACCTGAGCTGACCAACGAACGTGTAGACGCCTGGGTCAAGCAAATCACTGAAGAGCTGAGCCTGGCCGAGATCGTCGGCTAAGCCTCTGCCCCGGCGGATAGGTAACACATAGTAAGGGCGCCGTAGAGCGCGCCCTTCTGTTATCGGCATCACGGATTAGAGCAATAGAAGCTACAAGTTTGTAACTTCCTACCTCGCCACGGTAGACTGAGATATCGGTTTATCCCATCCATCAAAGCTTTGCATGATTACCCTGTAAACGTGCAAAGATATGTTTGTTAACAACCGGCGGTTTCTATTTGCAGCAACCGGTTCTATAATGAGACGCAATTAACGCTTTGTGCCAACCGATGCCATAGGCGAGAACGCCTCAACTTGATTAGCATAGTAACAGGACTGAATCCGCATGACTGATAACAACTCCGCATTGAAGAAGGCTGGCTTAAAAGTCACTCTTCCGCGACTCAAAATCCTGGAAGTCTTGCAGGATCCGGCATGCCATCACGTCAGTGCGGAAGATCTGTACAAAAAACTGATAGATATGGGTGAAGAAATTGGCCTGGCCACGGTATACCGCGTGCTGAACCAGTTTGACGACGCAGGTATTGTGACCCGCCACAATTTTGAAGGTGGCAAGTCGGTTTTCGAACTGACTCAGCAACACCACCACGATCACCTGATTTGCCTGGACTGCGGCAAAGTGATCGAGTTCAGCGACGAATCCATCGAAGTGCGTCAGCGTGATATCGCCAAGCAACACGGTATCAAGCTCACCAACCACAGCCTGTACCTGTACGGCCACTGTGAAACCGGTGATTGCCGCGAGAACGAAACGCTGCACAACAAGAACTGATTCTGGCCAGCCAGAACGCGAAAACCGCCTAAATGGCGGTTTTTTTATGCCCGGATGACAGATAAAAAAATCCCCGGACAGGCCGGGGAAAAATATCCACTCAATTATCACAATTGCAGTTTGCTCTCACCTCGCACTATCTCCGCCCCTCTACCGACACGTAGGTGGGCGGAGTTCTCACTTACGCTTTCACTGGCTCGGCACGGCTGAAGCGTTTGCCATCCGGGCTGATTGCACGGATTTGCACGTCACCCGCTACCGATGGGCGTGCTTTATCGTCATAACGCTGCCACTGTTTGCCGCCGTCGGTGGAATATTCAATTCCCAGGCCCGGCAGAGCGATATTCGCCTCCAACTTGCCACCGATGATGCGTGCACCTGGGACCGGCAGGCGATAGCTCACACCCGCTTTATCCATCTTGGCCAGCTCACGTTGGCCAATCAGGTTGGCAAAGCGCAGCCAGTCCTGATCCAGAGTTTTGGTATCGACCTGATGGGTTTCGCCACCTTTGTACTCACGGCCAGCTTTGTAATCCTGCTCCCAGCTGGCGCGGTGCCATGCACGTTCTGCCAGCGACACGGCACGTGGGTAAATCATGTATTCCATCTGCTGGTCGGTACGCACCACTTCGCTCCACAGCTGGGCGGAAAGACCATATGCGCCCGGCCATGGTTTGTCGCTCTTGGCGGTGAAGTGGTTACCGTCACGGTCAACCGAGGTTTCGGCGTTCTGCGGCAGGTTGTTCGGCGCAAAGCTGAAGATCTTCTGCTCGTCGCTGAAACGGGTGCCCCAGTAGTAACCGTGCTCGTCCGGGCTGACTTCATACGGGAAGTCCATGTAGACGTAGTCCGGGTTAGAGATCACCACGTCATATCCCTTGTTCGCCCAGTCGTTAGCCGAGTCGAAACCACCCCAGTACAGGGTATCCCAGAAGTTCACCGCCACATGCTTGGTCGCGAAGGCCTTCGAGTCTTTGGCATCTTTCAGGCCGTCCTGCCACGCCTGCATTCTGTCAATGCCGTGCGCTTTCACCAACTGGCTGACTTCCAGACCGAAGTAGCTTGGCAAGTGTTCCATATCTTCCACTTTGCCGTCTTTGATGATGGCCTGACAAACCTGCGATTTGGCCCACGGCTTGTCTTCTTTGCTCAGATCGAGGATGCCCTTGCCCGCTTCCGGGTTTTTCACGTCGGTATAGCCAGCGCCCAGACGGATGTTCTTCGCTTCGTCCCCACCAAAGTGCCAGGTTTTCAGCGGCTGACCGGCCTCTTTGTGCATCTGGGCCACTTCGCCAATCACTTTGTCCACGAAGTTCTTGGAGGAATCCAGGCATGGGTTCAGGTAGCTCTGACGGTTGAAGTACTGCACCGAGGTGGTATTGGAGGTATCGGTCGGATCCACCAGGCGGAACTCGTTGGCCTCTTTCTCTTTCCCTTCGGCCAGCAGCTTCTTGTAGCGAGCTTCCATGGAAGTAATCGCCGCACGGGCGTGCGCCGGCATGTCGATCTCAGGGATCACTTCAATCTGGCGTGCCTGAGCATATTTAACGATGTCGATATAGTCCTGACGGGAGAAGAAGCCACCGTGCGGTGCCGGGCCAGAGCCGTATTGTGGCATCAGGCAGGTGGTCTCGCTCAGGTCATGACAACGCTGGCCGCCCACTTCGGTCAACTCTGGCAGGCCAGGGATCTCAATGCGCCAACCTTCGTCATCCGTCAGGTGGAAGTGGAATTTGTTCAGCTTGTAGGCTGCCATTTGATCCAGCAGGCGCAATACGGCGTCTTTTTGGTGGAAGTTACGCGCCACGTCCAGGAAGATGCCGCGGTATTGGAAGCGCGGTGCATCTTTGGCATCCAGGGTGGCGATCTTCTTGCTGCCATCCGAAGGGATTAACGACAGGATGGATTGCAGACCATAGAACACCCCAGTCTGATCGAAACCGACGATCTCGGCACCTTTCTCGCCAATCTTCAGCTGGTAGGCACCTGGCACGGCCTGATCGCCTTTGAATGCCGCTGGCTTGATATCCGTCTTGATCGGATAACCGTTCGCCTGGCTCTCAATGCCCAGCAAGGCAAAACGCTCGGCTGCTGCATCTGCCGCTGGCTTGGTCAACGCGCTCAGCTCCAGCGCCACGCCTTTGCTCAGGTCAATATCCTTCGCATGGACTTTAACTTCCATCGGGGTTGGGATGATTTGCCCACGCAGCGATGCCATCGGCAACACTTTCAGATCCTGGTTCTTGGTGAAGCGGCTTTCCGGCACCATCAGAATGTTGTTGTCATCCTTGGTACGCTTCCACTGGTCACCGGTGAACGGGGCCACAAACTGGTTAACATCTTCGGTATCGGTATTTGACAGGATCTTCGGCTGAGCATCGCCGGAAGTGGCATACCAACGCGGCAGGAAGTCGGTGCGGAACAGCTGCCAGTATTCAGCGATAATCGGGATTTCCACCGCCTGATTGGCCGGGAAGCTGGTGAATTTGTCCGTCGGTTCCAGCTTATACAGATCGCCGGTAATGTGGGTGATTTTGAACTGGTCGTTATCAACCTTCAACGTTTGGCGCGGGCTGTGGAAATAGATCGCCCAGTCTTTATCTTTGATTTCCTGATTGCCGTTGGTCAAGGTGATCAGCACCTTGTGGCAGGACGCCCAGTCGGCACCCAGCTTGGCACAGTCCACGCCGTTCTCAGCGGCACGGTTGTCCAACATCTTCAGATTGACCTGCAGCTGGCTGAGTTGATCAACCACCTGCTGGTTGGCCATGGCAGAACCTACGCTGCCCAATAGCCCAACGGTAGCCGTCAGGGCGGCGAGAGCACTCATCTTAAACTTGTTCATCTGCAACCTCTTGCGTAATCAGTTGTTGTTTGCGCGAATTTCTTTCCAAATCTTGCCGCATTTGGCGTCATACGCCTGGCCATTGCCGGTATGGGCGGCCTGGATGCAGCTTTGGTAATCCAGCACCCGCACGGTTTCCTGCTCAGCGAACTGTTGGTGCTGTTTCTCTTGCTTCAACACGTTCAGCACCGCCTGGCAGGCCTGCAATTTCTCTGGTGAACCTTCCGCGGTATTGATACAGGCGCTGTAGGCCTGGCGCAGCTTGACATCTTCCGGTGGCGCGGCCGATTGCGAGCAGGCGCTAAGCCCGGCAACCGCGACCATAATCAGCATCAGTTTTTTCATGGTTAAAGTCCTGTGGCATTTCCCCGGCAGCCTGGCCACCGGGGAGCGCATTAGAAGATGGTGAACGGTGCGATAACGATGAATTTGACGTCTTTCTCGTCCTGGAAGATGTTGCCGTAACCGCCGCCCCAGCTTGGAATATCGGAATGGTTGTCATACTGCGTGAAGTGCAGTTTGAACAGGGTGCCTTTGGCGCGACCGTCCTGCATGGTGTACATCGCATCCAGGCTGTAAGCGCTCTCTCTCAGGCGCTGGCTCTGATCGTAAATCGGGTTGGTGCTTGGCTTGGCGTCCCAGGCGTAAACGTAGGAAGCGCCGACGGCCATACCAGGCAGGTTCCAGTTGCTCAGGTCATACATCACGCCACCAAACACGGCTTTTTCGCCGTTGGCGTTAAAGTCGGAGCGGTTATCCCACCAGATATCGAGGCGGCCGTTTGAGGAGGCATAAGTCGGGGTCATACGCTGCAGGAAGAAGCCTTGGTTACCTTCCGCCTTGACCATGGTGCCTTCCAAGCGCCAGTTGAACTGGCCGGTGGTATAACCGAAGGTCAGCGCCTGCAACCATGCCAGACCATCATAGATGCTGTTCGGATCGCTATTGTCGCCGATACGGTCTTCAGCACCGTAGAACTGGTAGCTGGTAGTCATCGGGTTACCAGCCAGGTCAAACTTGTAAGACGCCTTGGTGAAATACTGATTCACGTAGCCTTGCGCCTGGCCAAATGCGGCTTCCAGTACCAGGTCGTTTTTGAAATCGTATTTGGCACCCAGCGAGTGCAGGTAGGAAACGTCTGTTTTGCGATCGTTCTGACGGAAGTCGTCCATCTCGATGTGCCAAGGCGCTTTGTACTTGTTGGTCCACATGTAGGAGAAACTCAACGCACCTGAATCGCCATAGTCAAAGTTGGCACCGGCTTCAGCACCCTGGTAGGTACCCGGCATAAAGCTCCAGTGCGGGGCCAGCAACGTTTGCCCGCTTGGCTGGATATAACCGGCACGCGCCCAGACCGGGCCGTACTTGAACTTACCGGCCGCTTTATACAGGCTGATACCACTTTTATCGCCGGAGTAATCTTCGTCATAGGTACGGTTACGGCTGGAGAACGCGATTTCGTTCGGGTGGCCACTCTCGCTGGATTCGGCCATTTCGATGGCGGTGAACGCCGCCACATCGATGCCAAACATGTCCGCCGCATAGCCGGAGTTGAAATCCAGGTTGGCGTTCCAGGTGGAGTGAGAGAGGTTGGTTTTAAAATCACCGGTTTCAACGTCTTTGCGATCGCGTTGACGTTGCCAGTAATAGACCCCACCGGTCAGCGTAGAATCGTCGATAAACCCTTCGGCTTGCGCTTCTGGGGCCATGACGAATCCGCTTCCTAATATTGCACCCGCGACAGCGAGCGCCAGCGTTTTACGCTGAGCACCGTGCGTACCCATAAGAAAATTCCTCTTTGACTTTGACTTTAAAGTGCGCCCGCCTGCGTTCACCACTGCCCTGCACGGTCGCTAATAAAAAAACCCTAATCGGGTAAAATTGTGCCGGATGATAAAATTCACCTCGGCCTTGATACTGTAGCTAGACTATTTTTCGCGACGCGAATTATCAAATGAAAAATGAGAGAGATTTGTCAAAGTATGACAAGGTGCACACATTGATGATAATTCGTTACAATAATGAGCAAGGTCACTATTTATAAATAATTACCAATAAAATCATATAATAAAAGCTTAAAAAAGCTAATCCCCTGTGGATTGAAAGGTTTCAGCAAGCGGAATACGCCGATTGGCGCCAAAAATGAGAGCGCTCTACAAATGATATTAATTCGCATCGCGAATATATAAGTCGAGATGATGAAAAATGATACGCGGTGACAACCAAGTTAATTCTTAGAAAAAAACAAGCGTGATCACCGCTAACACCAACGCAAGGGAGGGTTGGTTTTAGGGATAAAAAAAGCCGAAACGGACGCAGCATGTACACTGGTTTAGGTGCGGGATTTGTAGGGACGAACATGTTCGTCCCAAGTGGGTCAGGCAGTTAACCCTCCGTCGAGGATCAGGCTCTGTCCTGTCATATAACGACTGTCATCGCCGATCAGAAATACCGCCGCCCTGGCGACTTCGCTGGCCTTGCCCAAACGCCGCAATGGGATTTGTTTGCGCAGCGCCTTCAGCGCCTCCGGTGGGATCGCGTCTGTCATCTCGCTGTGAATGATCCCAGGCAGCAGGCAATTCACTCGGATGTTAAAGCGCGCCACCTCCAACGCCAGCGACTTGGCCAGGCCTATCATCGCCGATTTGCTGGCAGCGTAAGCCGTTTGCCCTACATTGCCCTTGATCCCCGTTATCGAAGACATCAGTACGATGGCACCTTCGCCCTGCCCCATCATGGCTGGCAGCAGGTGGCGGTTCCAGTAGAATACGGCATTGAGGTTGGTGTCGATCACCTGCCGCCAGCGCTCGCTCGTTTGTTGGATGTGCAAACTGTCTTGGGCGATCCCTGCATTATGGATCACCGCCAAAGGCGCACCGAGGCGGGCCAACAGATCTGGCGCTACAAGGTTCACCGCCTGTTCATCACTGCCATCACAAGCAACGCTTTCCACCCAGCCAGGCAAACCGGCGCAGGCCTCAATCACCTCGGCTGAGGACGACCGATCGCTACGGCAGGTCAACACTACGTTCCACCGTTTGGCCAACTCTTCCACCAGCGCGCGGCCAATCCCCCGGCTACCGCCGGTCACTAATACCCATTGTCTGGTCATAGGCTTATTTTTGCTGTTCGGCCAGAGATTGGCACAGTTCACCCAGTGTCATATTGGGTTTATCGATAAACATTTCGGCACTCAACGTAGCCCCGAATTCACGCTTGGCCAGCACCATCAGTTCGACGTAATCCAGGCTATCGAGTTTGAGCTGATGCAAGGGCATCTCTGGCGAGAGGTCGTCCATCTCGAGATCTTTGGCATCACAGATCATTTCGCTGACGGTGAGGTAAACTTGTTGGTACTTTTCCATGGTATGTCCTTATGTTGTTAACTGACCAACGGCCAGGTTTTCAAGGTGACTGCCGTTGTTATCAGCGGCTGCGACAGCGTGTTAGCCTGGATCTCCGCCCGTAACACCAGGCCGCTGTGTTTATCCCCCATGATCAGCATGGGCGAAATCTGGTAGTACAGCCGCTCTTCAAGGTGAAAATGGGGATCGGGGGTAAAAAGTTGGGCGCTAAAGTGGGTTTCATGGTGTGTCTGCACCACCGGGATCTGTGCGAACACGTCGAGCAGCGTCTCGGCAGCCAGTTCGGGAAATGCTGCGCTCAGCGTCGCCAGCGTTGCCGGGGATTGCACCAACAGCTGAAATAACAGCGCATCAAAGAACCCCCAAGTCTGAGTGATATCAGAGACCTCTCCGGGAAACAGGCGGGCTAGTGCCATTACTTCAGCAGTCGTTAGCGAGTGTTCCTTCACGCCAGCACTCGATGGCAAGAGTGGGGCCGAAGTCAGCGTGCTGCTAAAACAGCGTTCCTGCGAGGTACTGTCCAGCAGCGCACCGGTCACCGAGCTTCCCTTGCTGGCAATTTGCAACTGATACGACGTCTGGCACAACACTGGCTGGCGCAAACGTGCGCGGAAGGTACAGCCCTCCTGATCCGGCGCTGTAGCCAACAGGGCTGTGCTCAGGTGCCGTTTCATATCCAGCATCGCACGCATCCCATGTACGCTCAGTTGCGCCACACCGATCTTGCGCGCCTGTTGCAGGTCAAAATGGATCGGATTGTAATCACCAGAAAATGCGGCCCAGGCTTCAGCATCTTGCACGCTATAAGTGAGATCCATACTCATGCCTGCCCAATCACCAAGGCCGCATTGGCTCCGCCAAAACCAAAGCTCAGATTCAGCGTGTTTTGTAACGGTGCAGAGCGATGCCCCTCACCGATGTAATCCAGATCGCATTGTGGATCGGCATTCGTCAGGTGACAGGTCGCAGGCATCATCTGATGTTGTATGGCTTGCAGGCAAATAATGGATTCAAAACTGCCCGCCGCCGCAATCAGATGCCCGGAATAAGATTTGGTGCTGGAAAGCGGTGTGCTAAAAGCGGCTTCCCCGAAGGCCAGTTTGATGGCCTGCGTTTCGTTCAGATCGTTGAGTGGCGTAGAGGTGCCATGCGCATTGATATAGTCGATATCAGCCGCCGCCAATCCCGCCTGGTCCAATGCTCGCGCGATAGTCTTGACCCGGGCAAGCTTGTCTTCGGCTGGGGCAGTAAAATCGACGGCATCGGAATAATTACCGTAACCTTTGATCTCGCCAAGGATAGTTGCCCCGCGAGCCAGCGCGGCTTCCCGTTCTTCCAGGCACAAAACGGCCGCCCCTTCTGACAGCACAAAACCGTTGCGATCCAGGCTGAACGGGCAGCAGGCCTTGCGGATATCTTCCTGCTCGCTCGCCAACGCGCGAAGGATGTCGATGTTCCACACTGCGGCATCGGTACGCAGCGACTCCCCGGCCCCGGCAAGCATCATGGAGGCACGTCCACTGCGGATCACCTCAAAAGCATCCCCGATGGCGATCGTCCCGGTCGCACAGGCCGCAATCGGGCTGTTTTGATAACCGCGCAGGCCCCAGAACAGGCTGCACGCCGCCGTAGCCGCATTCGGCATCGACAGGAAACAGCCAAACGGTGACCCCAGCCCCGTGCGCAGATAGCCTTCATAATTCATATGGGTTTCATCTTGCCCCGCCCAGCCGCTGCCCATAATCGTGCCGCACTCCAGCAGATCGTAATAGGCCGCGGGGCTTTCACCCTGAAACGCCATGCCCATAGCCTCACGGGCCGCTGCCAACACCAACCGGGCAAAACGCGGCAGGCGACGACGGATCGCCGCAGGAACCCCTTTCAAGCTAGGCTCCTCGTCGATCAGCCCCAGAAAACGTGACTGGATCCCGACGCTGGATTTATCGTAATAACGGTAACCTAGCTGATAATCCATGATCGCCGCCCAGCTTTGCGCTGCATTCATTCCCAGCGGCGTCACCGCCCCGTAACCGGTGACCACCACTCGGCGCGGCATTAAACCTTTATTCATGATTTCCCCTTTCCTTGTCATTGTCTTTTGCCACACCACCGCCCAATGCCAGCCAGAGTTTCATGGTGGCATTGAGGTAGCTGTACTGCAGATCCGCCAGATTATTTTCAATGGTCAGCAGGGCATCTTCTGCATCCAGCAGCGTCTGGAAAGAAACGGCTCCCGCCTGGTATTGGCTAGTCGCCAGCGCTAAACGCTGCTGGCCTAGCTGCAGATTCTGCTGCTGGTTTTTTCTTTGCTGCTGATAGCCAAGCCGCTGCGTCATCGCGTTATCTACATCGGACAAGGCGCTGTAGACCGTGCTGCGAAAGACAATCGCCGCTTGCTTGACATCCAGATCCGACTTTTCGATGGTCAGTTGTACGGTGTTCCATTCCACAAACGGTAAGGCAGCGTTAGCACCCAATGTTCTGGCCGGATTGCTGAACCATTGCTGGAAAACATTACTGGCAGCCCCGAGTGATGCACTCAACGAAAGCGTCGGATAAAAGCCTAGGCGGGCTACATCCGAACCCGCCAACGCCGCGCGCAGCTGGCTTTCCGCCGCTTTCACATCCGGGCGGCGGGCGATAACCTCAACCGGCAGCATCCTGGCTATCGGCACATCCTGGTGGGTGTCCAGAGAAGATCGCTCTACCTGACGATCGGTGGGCGAACGGTTGAACAGGATGGCCAACGCGTTGCGGGCCTCCTCGCGCTGTTGTTGCAACAGGCGCAGCCGGTTTTCACGCTCGATCACCGATTGCTGCGCCTGCAATACATCAAGTTGCCCAGCCGCGCCCGCTGCGTAGCGGGATTGCACCATGTCGAGCGTCTGCTTACTGATTTTCAGCCCGGTCTGCTGTTGCGTGATCTGCTGATTGAGGCTGGCGATCTGCCAGTAATAGCGCGCGGTATCACCGATCAATATCAACGCGGTGTTTTGCCGATCCTGCTCCGAGGCCTCAACCTGCCACTGGGCCTGCTCTCTGGCCCGCGCCAGCTTGCCCCACAAATCCAATTCATAGCTCAGATCCAGCGAGGTACGGTAAGACTCCGTCGGGGTGGTATTGCTGCGCAGGTTTTTTTCATTGCTTGCGCCGCCGCTAACCGCAACGTCCGGTGTCAGGTTGGTATTGGTTAACCCCGCCGTCAATCGCGCCTGCTGTAGCTGCAATCCGGCAATCGCCAGATCGTTGTTACTGGTCAGCACCTGGCCAATCAGGCTTGAGAGCTGTGGATCGTCAAAGCTGTCCCACCAACGTTGGCTGTGCTGTAAATAACCTGCCCCGCTCTCCTGCTGCCGCCATTCGGAGGGCACAGAAAGCATGGGCTGCTGATAGTCGCTTTTGACTAATGAGCCACATCCCGTCAGCAATAAGGGGAATAACAGTGTCCAGGAAAGTTTGCCCATCATCATTCGCGTGCCAACGCCTCCGTAGGGTGAAGGCGCGCTGCATTACGCGCAGGGAAAAAGCCAAACCCCAGGCCGATCAGCGCCGAGAACCCGCAGGCCAGCACCATCGGTGGCCAGGTAAAGATCATGGAAAATTCCTGCGTTACCCAGGAGAAAATCACCCCGACCAGCCCGGCACCGATAATGCCAATCAGCCCACCCAGCGAGCAGATCACCATCGCTTCGATCAGGAACTGGCGCATAATATCCGCAGGACGCGCCCCAACCGACAGGCGGATGCCGATCTCATGGGTTCGTTCTGTCACGGATACCAGCATGATATTCATCACGCCAACGCCCCCCACCAGCAGGGAAATTCCGGCGATGGCGGTGATCAGCAGCGTCATGGAATCCGACGCCTTACGGATGGCCTGCGTCATCTGGTCATTGGTCTGGGTGAAAAAGTCACGCTGGCCATGCGCCTGCTCCAGTAATGCTTCTACCCGGCCTTGCACCTCACGCAATGAAATACCGTCGTTGACCCGCAGGGTTATTGATTCGATCGGCATATTGCCGGACATACGCTCCAGCAACGCGGTGTAAGGCATCCACGCCCCAAGCATCATGCCGCTGAACTTACCGCCTTTACGCTCGGCAATGCCGATCACCCGGAAAGGCGTACCCGCCAACTGGATGATCTCCCCCTCAGGCAGCTCATCTGGCTCAAACAGCGTGGCGCGCAGTTCCGGATCGATGATCACCACCGGTTCACGCTCGTCCAGATCACGCCCGGTAAAGCCGTTGCCGGAGAGGAAATGCAGGCCCTGCACGCGAAAATACGCGTTGCTGATGCCGGAAATCGATACCATGGCCTGCTTGCCTCCACGTACCGCTTTTACCGTATTGCTGACCAACGGCGACACGCTATCGACATAAGGTTGCTCCGCCAGCAGTTCGACATCAGACACCGTAAGCGCCCGCGCAAAGTCGGGGCGGAGATTATCCCAGCCCAGCCCCGGCCGGATCTCCAGCGTGCTGGTGCCCAGTTGGCTGATTTCATTCAGAATACTTTGCCTAGCCCCTTCCCCGACCGCCATGGATGACACCACCGAAGAGATACCGATGATGATACCCAGCATCGACAGAAAGGCCCGTGCACGGTGCCCTAACAAGGCCCGCCAGGCCATCTTGACGGCCTCTTTCACGCTTTGCCAAAACCTTGTGCGGCCAGTAGCCACGGCAACCGGCAGCGCTGGCGGGGTCTCCAACGGCGCGACGGCATAGTTGGCCTGGTCGGAAATAATCTCACCGTCGCTGATTTCAATGATGCGCTGTGCCTGATTGGCAATATCACGATCGTGGGTCACGATAATCAGAGTGTGTCCTGCCTGGTGCAGTGCGTGCAGGATCCCCATTAACTCTTGGCCGCTGGCACGATCGAGCGCCCCCGTCGGTTCGTCAGCCAGAATGATTTCCGCCCCGTTCATCAGTGCCCGGGCGATACTGACCCGCTGTTGCTGCCCACCGGAAAGCTGGGCCGGTTTGTAATGAATACGCTGCTGCAACCCAAGCCGGGTCAGTAAATACTCGGCCCGTTGCTGACGCTCAGCCGTCGGCATCGCCGTATACAGAGCCGGGATGGCGACGTTTTCAGCGGCGCTGAGGTACGGCATCAGATGATAGCGCTGGAAAATAAACCCAATGTACTGGCTGCGTAATTGAGCCAGCTGTTCGCTACTGGCTTCTGGGGTGGAAATACCCTTGATGGACATCTCCCCCTGCGTCGGCTTATCCAGGCAGCCAATGATATTCATCAGCGTGGATTTCCCCGATCCGGAAGCGCCAATGATCGCCACCATTTCGCCCCGCTGAATGGTGAGTGAGATAGATTTCAGCACCGCCACCGTCTGCAATCCGGACACAAAATGGCGAGATACGCCGCGCAGGGCGATCAAAGGCTCACTATGTTCAGCCATGATGATCGCTTCCCGTCACCGAGGAGCTCAGCACCACGCGATCTCCCTCGTTGAGCCCTTCTTTGACTTCGGCAAACTGCCGGTCATTAAGTCCAATACGGACCCAGCGTAGCTCAAGCTGCTTGCCATTCATCACCTGCACCTGATAGTGGTCTGCATCCCGCTGTGCACCAAAGGCGGCAACCGGCACACGCAGGATATTCCTGGCCTGTTCGGTGATGATAAACACCTGAGCAGTCATTGAGGTTCGAAGCAAACGCTGGGTGTTGGCGATCACAAATACGCCGTTGTAATACACCGCAGAGGCTTGTTGGCTGGAGGAAGTCGCGAGGCTGTCGTCCAGCAAGGCCTCGCTAGGCGCATCCTGGATCGAGCCCATCACACTCTCATAGCGCTTTTTCGGATCGGCAACCACGTAAAACCACAGTGGCTGCCCAACGCGAACCTTGAGAATGTCCGTTTCTGAAATGCGGGTATGCACTGACATGGTGTCGACATCCGCCAATACCAAAATGGTGGGTACGGTTTGAGAAGAGACAATGGTTTGCCCCTCTTTGGTGACAATCCCCAACACTTCGCCATCTATCGGCGCGACAATGCGGGTAAAGCCCAGGTTGGCGCGGGCCGTTTCCAGCTCCATCTGTGCCTGAACGATTTGGGCATCATTCACCTTTAGCTGGGCGACCTGCGTCTGGAGCTGGGCCTGGGCTTTCTGCAACTCACTTTTTACGCCGGAACCTTCGCGATCCATTCTGCGCTGCCGGGTCAGTTCCTGCTGATACTGTTTGAGTATCGCCTGAGTGACCTGCTTCTGCGCCTGCGCGCTTTGTAATGCCGCTTCTGATTTACGCAATGCATTCTGCTGCAACGTGGGGTCAATCTCTGCCAACAGTTGCCCGCGAGTGACGCGATCCCCCTGTTTCACATACAGCTTTTGCAGTTGCCCGTTGACCTGCGCCCCGACGCTGACCTGTAGCAATGGTTTAAGTATCCCGGTAGCCAGCACCGTTTTCTCAATATCACCACGGGTAATTTCGGCAGTATTGAGGGCACCCTCTGAGGTTGGCGTCATGGCATACCAGACAACCGCACCGCTCAATGCGGCCAATGCCAGCACAGCCATCAGCAACTTCTTCCCTGTCATTTTAATTTTCATGAGTATGCTGCCGCTGTCAGGTCTGGTTGCGATGCGAACAGGGTATCAACCTGCGCCATACCTCCATTGTCCATGCGATAAACCCGATCAAACATCGACAGCACACTTTCGCTATGTGTCACGGTGATCAGCGTTTTGTGCTGTTCACGACAATGGGTCAGCAAGGTCGTCATCACCTGATGCGCCGTATTTTCATCCAGGTTGGCCGTGGGCTCATCCAGCACCAGCACCGGGCAATTGCTGTACATTGCCCGAGCTAATAACAGGCGTTGGCGCTGCCCCAGGGACAACCCGGCATGGCTTTCACGGATCAGGGCATTGAGCCCACCCGGCAGTTTTTCAACGACCGAGTGCAGATTCAGCCCCTCAAGGGAACGTTTAATCCGCTGGTGTTGATGCTCATCCACGTTCTCATCAAACAGCGTGATGTTCTCTAGCACCGAGGCATTGAACAGAATATCTTCCTGACTTTGCAGGAAGAACAAGGTGTGTATCTGCCGATAATCGACCGGCTGACCATCGACCACCACCTCACCTTGCTGCGGTGCCATCAGGCCGGTCATCACTTTCAGCAGCGTGCTTTTGCCGGTGCCCGATTCACCGACAATGGCAATCCGTTGGCCGGGTTGCAGCGATATCGACAAATCATGCAGCACCGGCAGTTGGGCATCGTAGGCAAAGACAATATGGCGAAAACTCAACCGAGAGCTGAACTGCGGGAGCATTTTAGGTGCCGCTTCATGCTCTGAGTGGGCAGGAAACAGATCCCGCGCACGGGTATCGATGACGTGCAGCTGGTTCTTCTGCAAAATGGCGTAGAATATTTTGGTGATATACGAGGTGAAAATCTCCCGCACAAAGCTGTAGGCAAAAAACTCCCCCAGCGTCAGGACACCCTTTTTCAATAATGGCAACGCCAGCAGCATGAAAAACACCATCTCCAGGCTGCCGATCAGCTGATACAGGCTGCTTTTGACCTGCTCATAGATCCTCTGCTGTTGCTGGCAGGTAAACAGGGATAGCGCGTAGCGGGCAAACACGCTTTTGCGCTGGCTATCCAACCCAGCGGATTTGATGGTGGAAAAACCCTGAATGCTTTCCAGAATAAAGTCGCTTTGCTCCGCCGTTTTTACCTGCAACTGCTGGGTGTAATAGCGATCGCGGTAGATGGCCCAGACGCTGATCAATCCCATTAGCGTAACGCCAACTCCAGAGACCATCGCCAGCAGCGGGCTCATGTAACACATGACGCC
This sequence comes from Serratia sp. T13T92, assembly GCF_047530105.1. NCBI lineage: Bacteria > Pseudomonadati > Pseudomonadota > Gammaproteobacteria > Enterobacterales > Yersiniaceae > Serratia > Serratia sp. T13T92. The sequence goes on from NZ_JBLJAK010000033.1 coordinate 40,412, forward strand.
TAACGCGATAGCGCCGATAATCCAATCGGTACGCAGGCCGTTATCCAGCTCGATCTTGATGCCTGACGCCAGCTGCCAGTTAGAGAAGCGGCTGAACACGTCGCCCGGTGCGCGTTTGGCAAAGAAGTTGAGCGAATTACCGAGTAACCGCGAGAAACCGGCTACGCTGTTGACCACCACAAAGCGTTTGATAAACCGCTCCGTAACCCAACGCACGGCAAAGGCCAGCAGGGTAGAAACAAAAAACGCCAGCAGGAAATAGAAATACGGGAAGTCGGCGTCACCCGCCGAGGAGTAAACCTGATTGATGGCGCTGCCCACCATCGTCGGCATGATGAACAGGGTTAAGGAAATCAGAAAGGCCAGCACCATCAACCGATAGATACCCGGCATCCTGGCGGTCTCTTTCAGGCTCATGCACTCCAAGGCTTTGAAACCCGTACTGCGCTTTTTATCAGCCTGTGCCTGTGGGTCGGGTTGGTTTTCACTGTCCAGCACCAGCGCGTAGCCGCTGATTTCCAGTTTTAATGCATCGATGGGCAACAGTTGCTGGCCTATCGCCGGGTTCATCACGCAGACATAGTTGCCTTGGCGGTACGCCAACAGCACATAGTGGCTGGCACCATAGTGTAAAATGGCAGGCAGGGGCAGCTCCGCCAGCTCACCATGATCGAAAATCACCGGGTAAGCGGGTATGGCCAGCTCAGAGAGAATGGTGCATAACGTGGTCAACGAGGTGCCATGCTGCGACGCAGGATAGCGTTCACGCAAGTTCTCCAGCGGGGCATCGATGCCCTGCGTCTGCGCCAGCATGGCGATACAGGCCAACCCACACTCATTGGTTTCACCTTGAAAAACCTGCGTCGGGATTATCTTTTCCATGATCTGACTTCTTCAATTTCCAGATTATTCATTGATAAAAAATAACGAATGCGAGTGCCATAACAGCCAGTCTTCAGGATGCCGGGCTATCGACGTTTCAATGATTTCCGGCAGCCTGGCTTTCAAGCTGCGAGCCTGCACCGGCGGCTCAATATGGATTTTTAGTTCCTGGTCGTAATACAGGTAATAAAAAACCACCTGTGCCGATAACGCCCGGGCAATGCGTATCACTCCGCTGTGCAGATTGGCAGGGCGATCAAAAAGCCGACAAGGTAGTTTTGCCGTTGCTGCCGTATTGGCATTGACGGTGTAATCGGGGGTGATATCAGGGAAGATCATGATGTTCCGCCGATGATCCGCTGCCTCCATGATCGCCGCCATCAGGTTGCCAGCAATTTCCCGGCTATCGTCATGGATCGAACAATAAGCAAGATTGACCTTCCCTAGCTGACGGACTTTTTCCTGATAGATTTCCACACTGCTGGAAACGATCACCGTTGCCTGGCCAGGGAAAGCCGCGCCCCCAACCATCCCGGCCAACACATCGGACACCATATGCAACGGAGCTAGCACCACCGGCGAACCGGCTTGATGCAAAGGCTCCACCACGGCATTCAACTGTGCTTTACAACGCTCCATCTGATCCTGTATCTGTGGACTTTGCCCATAGGTAGCGGCCAGATCCAATAGCCGCCGACGATAGCTCACCCCGGCAAAATCCAATTTACGGCCATCGCCAAGCAAGCACTGCTTATTGGCGGCGGCTACAAAAGCACGCCTACGCTCCCCTCGATCGCTCAGCCGCAACCTTCTGCCCCACGCCGCCAGCGCAAGAAACCAACGATAATCACCGTGCTGCAATAACCAACAGGCGGTGCTCCTCTGCGCTTTGCGCAAGGGCGCCATACTACGCGTCAGCGTTGCCAGGCTATTTCGCCATGCCAGATAGGCCCACACAGCAAAGAAACGCATTAGGGCTCCAGCGGTTTATCATGCTGTAACAACGACAACAGGTGGTCAGCAAACTCGGGGAACTCACGATCCTGTAATGCCAGCCATTTCCTGTTGACGATAAAGCTCGGCGTTGCGTCTATGTTGTAATAGCGGGTGACATCGGTCATATAGCTCAGCAAAGCTTTAACCTGTGGGGTCTGGCTAACTCGGCTGTACTCCGCGAGATCGATGTTTTGTTCCTGAAGCCAGATATCACGATTTTTAGGGTTACTCAGATCGACCTTGTCCCGGATAATCGCGTCATAGGCGCTCTGACGGTGCTGCGGTTCAATGCCCATCACCGTTAGCGTCGCAAACAATGAGGAAAAACTGGCCAAACCATTCATCTGCTCGTTATTGATATGCAAACGGATCAACTTGCTCCCGGCAGGCATCCGCGCTTCCAGCTTATCGATATTTTCTTCATTCAGGGCGCAGTAGTGGCAGCCATAAGAGAAGAGCTCGATAAGGGTATTGTCTTCGTTGATCGGACTATTGTTAGCATTGTTATTATCGAAAGCGACCAGGCTTTGCTGTTCGTCATTAGTGTTCAATACAAAATAGTGAAAATAGGCTGTCGTCACGAGGGATGAGACAATAATAACCACTAACGTATACAGGGTAATAAACAGAGGGGTTCTGAACATAAAAAACGCGTCCTAAAAAGGCCTGGCAATGAGCTTTATTGTTGCGAAACAGGCTGACACGAAAAAAACCTCGCATCAGCACTGAAATAAACGCTGAATAATGATCCATGCCTTACCCGCCCTTACTGGACACAGGGTTGAGCGTGACTCTGGCTCAATAACCATCTACTCAAGGGTAGTAAGGACGGTGGCAACAGGATACCGTTACTCAGTATTACTTCTCAATGATACCGCAATTGGCCAATGCGGTAGGTTTAGAGTCCTGGCTGATGACTTTACCGGTTTTATCGGTACAGGTCGTTACCATATTGCACTTGAAACCAGAGGCGATATATTTGGTAGAACAGGTTTTGCAGGTACCGCCGACAATTGAGTTGGCTTGAGAAACAGTAAGCTTTTTCACAACATAATCCTTATATAGTGAGTATAAATCAGCCTTGGCAATATCTATCCGATAGAAAAAAGCCATGCTTAGTATAAAGGCACAATAAACTATGCCTTTATTAAAGCATGCTGATTTTTATTATTTACCATCCTGTATTTCTGGCAAGAATAGCCGAACAACTAACGCAGATCAATAAATTTGTGGCTAATACGCAGAGCGAAAAAATATAAGTATAAGTGGTCGCAACCTCCCGTCATTTCGATATTTAGTAATAGGAATAAGCCAAGGTGAACGACTCAGAATTTACGCAATATTAAGTGCAGGCCAGATAAATCCGACGAATTTATTACCACATTTGTCTTATGGTCTTATGGTTGCAGGTAAAAACGCGGGCTAAATAACCAAAATCAGGGACAGTAAGCGGGAGGGGAAGTGACATGAGGGTAGTATTCAGAGCAAAACTGGAGATGTCTCTTGACCAGAAGATCCGATCAAGAGACAAACAGGCAAGGAAACGCGCTAGGCTTGGCTAAGCTTAAGCGCCAATCTTGGCCCAGGTATCACGCAGGCCTACGGTGCGGTTAAACACCAAGCGCTCGGCTGTAGAATAGCGGCTGTCGGCGCAGAAATAACCTTCACGTTCGAACTGATAGGCTTTTTCCGGCTGGGCAGCTACCAGGCTTGGCTCGACAAAGCCTTGCTTGATAATCAGCGATTCCGGGTTGATGGTGGCGAGGAAGTCCTCTGCCGCCGCCGGGTTAGCCACGCTGAACAGACGATCGTACAGGCGAATTTCTGCCGGTAAGGCGTGTGCCGCAGACACCCAGTGGATCACGCCTTTCACCTTGCGGCCATCGGCAGGATCTTTACTCAGTGTATCTGGATCGTAGGTGCAGAAAATGGTGGTGATTTCACCCTCCGCATCCTTCTCCACACGTTCCGCCTTGATCACATACGCATTACGCAGGCGCACTTCTTTGCCCAGCACCAGGCGTTTGTACTGCTTGTTGGCTTCTTCGCGGAAGTCTGCACGGTCGATGTACACTTCGCGGCTGAACGGCACTTCACGGCTGCCCATTTCCGGCTGGTTCGGGTGGTTAGGCATGGTCACCATTTCCACGTCTTGCGACATGTTCTCGATGATCACCTTTACCGGATCCAGCACGGCCATGGCACGCGGTGCGTGCTCATTCAGATCGTCACGAATACAGGACTCCAGCGCCATCATCTCGACGTTATTGTCCTGTTTGGTGACGCCGATACGCAGGCAGAATTCGCGAATGGAGGCGGCCGTATAGCCACGACGACGCAGGCCGGACACGGTTGGCATACGTGGGTCATCCCAACCTTCAACAATCTTCTCGGTGACCAGCTGGCTCAGCTTGCGCTTGGACATGATGGCGTATTCGAGATTCAGGCGTGAGAACTCGTACTGACGCGGATGGCAAGGGATGGTGATGTTATCCAGCACCCAGTCGTACAGGCGGCGGTTATCCTGGAACTCCAGGGTACACAGCGAATGGGTGATCCCTTCCAGCGCATCGGAAATGCAGTGGGTGAAATCGTACATCGGGTAGATGCACCATTTGTTGCCAGTCTGATGGTGTTCCGCAAACTTGATGCGGTAGATCACCGGATCGCGCATCACGATAAACGGCGAGGCCATATCGATCTTGGCGCGCAGGCAAGCAGTGCCCTCGGCAAACTCGCCGTTACGCATCTTCTCAAACAGCGCCAGGTTCTCTTCAACCGTGCGGGTACGGTACGGGCTGTCTTTGCCCGGAGCCGTCAGCGAGCCACGATATTCACGGATCTGCTCGGGAGAAAGCTCGTCAACATAGGCCAGGCCTTTGTTGATCAGCTCAACCGCATACTGGTGCAGTTGATCGAAATAGTCCGAGGAATAACGAACGTCGCCGCTCCAGGTAAAGCCTAACCACTCCACATCGTGCTTGATGGAGTCGACAAATTCGATGTCTTCTTTTACCGGGTTGGTGTCATCGAAGCGCAGGTTACATTGGCCCTGATAATCCTTGGCGATACCAAAGTTCAGGCAAATGGACTTGGCATGGCCGATATGCAGATAGCCATTAGGCTCCGGTGGGAAACGTGTATGAACCGACGTATGCTTCCCTGATGCCAGATCTTCATCAATGATCTGACGGATAAAATTGGTTGGGCGGGCTTCTGCCTCACTCATGTCACTATTCCTCAAATGCAAAGCGCTACACATATAACCTTCTATGTTCCAATAAGCCGCGCCCAGAAACAACCGTTATTCGTCAAGTTCCCATGGTGCAAAAACAAAAAAAGCGGGAAAAGATCGCTCTTTTCCCGCTGATACTGCTTACCGCCCGTTTAACGCCCGGGCGGAGCCAGGGTTAAACCCAACTTATTTCTGGATCTCGAACAGCTTGGTCTGGCCAGCAACGACATTGCCGGTTGCCAGCGCCGTCAGGCCAGCATAGTCATCAGCATTGCTGACCACTACCGGGCTGATCATCGAGCGCGCATTGGCGTTCAGGTATTCCAGATCCATTTCCAGGATAGGTTGACCTGCTTTCACCTCAGCACCCTCTTCCACCAGGCGTTTGAAGCCCTGACCGTTCAGCGCCACGGTGTCGATACCCATGTGCACGACGATCTCCGCGCCCTTGTCTGTTTCCAGGCAGAAAGCGTGGTTGGTATTGAAGATCTTCACCACGGTGCCATCAGCTGGCGCCACGACGGTTTTATCGGTTGGGCGAATCGCCACACCGTCACCGACCGCTTTGCTGGCGAAGGCTTCGTCCGGCACCTGATCCAGAGCAACCACTTCACCGGTTACCGGCGCCACCAGCGCTTCCAACACGGTTTTAGCGACGTTAGGTACGGCCTGCGGTTTAACTTCTGCCGCAGCGGCTGCGGCGGCTGGAGCAGAGGCTGCCGCTACCGGGCCTGCTGCAACCACTTTAGTCATCGCACTGGCAATCAGTTCGGCACGAGTCCCGACAATCACCTGCACGCTTTGTTTGTTCAGACGGATCACGCCAGAAGCACCCAGGCGTTTAGCCAGAGCATCGTTCACCAACGCAGAATCTTTAACGTTCAGACGCAGACGGGTGATACAGGCATCGATCCCGGTCAGGTTGTCAGAACCCCCGATGGCGCTCACATAGCGACGAGCCAGGGTAGTGGTTTCATCTTCGTTCTTACTAGCAGCGGTATCCACGTCATAACCGTCGGTTTCGTCACCGGCAACCGCCAGTTCACGGCCTGGGGTCATCAGGTTGAATTTTTTGATGGTGAAGCGGAAGACCACGTAGTAGATAGCGAAGAACACCAGGCCTTGCGGGATCAGCATGAACCAGTGGGTCGCCAGTGGGTTACGCGTTGACAACGCCATATCCACCAGACCGGCACTGAAGCCAAAACCGGCAATCCACTGCATGCTGGCCGCGATGTACACGGAGATACCCGTCAGAATAGCGTGGATCACATACAGCACAGGAGCAACGAACATGAAGGAGAATTCCAGCGGCTCGGTGATCCCGGTGAAGAAGGCAGCGAACGCCCCCGCCATCATGATACCCAGCACTTTCGCTTTGTTCTCTGGACGTGCGCAGTGGTAGATGGCCAGTGCTGCACCCGGCAGACCGAACATCATGATTGGGAAGAAGCCTGCCTGGTAACGACCGGTGATACCGATAGTCGCTTTACCCGCTTCGATAGACTGCGAACCACCCAGGAAGTTAGGAATATCGTTAATACCGGCAACGTCAAACCAGAATACCGAGTTCAGCGCATGGTGCAGACCGACCGGAATCAACAGACGGTTGAAGAAGGCGTAGATACCGGCACCGGCAGAGCCGAGCTTTTGGATCTGCTCACCGAAGCTGACCAGACCGTTGAACACGACCGGCCAGATGTACATCAGGATGAAGGCAACCAGGATCATCAGGAAGGAGATCAGGATTGGCACCAGACGGCGGCCGCTGAAGAATGACAGCGCTTTCGGCAGTTCAACACCGCTGAAACGGTTGTAGACTTCGGCAGAAATGATACCCACCAGGATACCCACGAACTGGTTCTCGATTTTGCCAAAGGCGGCTGGAACCTGATCGAGAGGGATCTTCTGAATCATTGACACGGCGGCAGGTGAACACAGCGTGGTCACTACCAGGAAGCCGACAAAACCGGTCAGTGCAGCAGCACCGTCTTTGTCTTTGGACATACCGTAAGCCACACCAATGGCGAACAGGACCGACATATGATCGATAATGGCCGAACCAGATTTGATGAACAAGGCTGCCAGAGCATTGTCCCCACCCCAGCTAACCGGGTCAATCCAGTAGCCGACACCCATCAGGATGGCCGCGGCAGGCAGTGTGGCTACCGGAACCATCAAGGCCCGACCCACCTTTTGTAAATAACTAAGAATGTTCACCTTTTCCCCCTATTCGTCCGATGCCGGACCCTATTGGCAGTTTATTGAGATAACTCACTACCTTTTTAGAAATAACGCTTGGCACGTATCACTCATGCGGAGTGTAAAAAAATTATTTCGTATCGCAAATTAAAACCTCCTTTTTTGTGACAAATGTCACCAAAAAGTAGTGTTAAACTGCCACATTGCTAGCCATCGCACAAAACTTATTTTATCATTCAAAAAATCAACGGGCAGTAATCCCGAATACCAGCTTCACAAAGCTGAGTTACGCTTTAAGCTACGGTTGTTGCCCGTACCAGTATAGACACAGTTTATTCTACCTAGAGGTGTACGATGAGACTTATCCCACTACAAGACACTACTCAAGTCGGCAAATGGGCCGCACGCCATATCGTTCAGCGTATCAACGCCTTCAAACCGACCGCAGATCGCCCGTTCGTCCTTGGCCTGCCAACCGGTGGCACCCCGCTGGAAGCCTACAAACACCTGATCGCGATGCATAAAGCCGGTGAAGTCAGCTTCAAGCACGTCGTGACCTTCAACATGGATGAATATGTTGGCCTGCCGCAGGAACACCCGGAAAGCTACCACACCTTCATGTACCGTAACTTCTTCGACCACGTTGATATCCCACGTGAAAATATCAACCTGCTGAACGGCAACGCACCAGACGTTGACGAAGAGTGCCGTCAGTACGAAGCCAAGATGAAATCCTACGGCAAAGTTAACCTGTTCATGGGCGGCGTAGGCTTCGATGGCCACATTGCGTTCAACGAACCAGCGTCTTCCCTGGCTTCACGCACCCGTATCAAAACGCTGACCGAAGAAACCCGCATCGCCAACTCCCGCTTCTTCGACGGTGACGTGAGCCAGGTGCCAAAATATGCCCTGACCGTCGGCGTAGGTACCCTGCTGGATGCGGAAGAAGTGATGATCCTGGTCACTGGCCGTGGCAAGGCACAGGCGCTGGAAGCCGCAGTGGAAGGCAGCATCAACCATCTGTGGACCATTAGCTGCCTGCAGCTGCATGCCAAAGCCGTGGTGGTTTGTGACGAACCGTCCACCATGGAACTGAAGGTGAAAACCGTTAAGTATTTCCGCGAGTTGGAAGCGGAAAGCGTTAATAGTCTTTAATTTTTTGCAGGGGGCTACATGTTCGCTTTAACCCAATGCCGGATTTTTACCGGCCACGACGTGCTTGATGACCATGCGGTAGTGATTGCTGATGGCCTGATTGAACGAGTCTGCCCACTGGCCGAGCTGCCAGCAGGCATCGAAACGCGCGATCTGGGTGGCGCCATCCTAGCCCCCGGTTTTATCGACGTGCAGCTTAACGGCTGCGGCGGCGTGCAATTTAACGACTCACTGGAAGCCATCTCGGAAACCACGCTGGAAATCATGCAGCGCGCCAACGAGAAATCTGGCTGTACCAGCTATCTGCCAACGCTGATCACCTGCAGCGACGATTATATGAAGCACGGCATCAACGTGATGCGCGCTTATCTGAAGAACCATCCCAATCAGGCCCTTGGCCTGCATCTGGAAGGGCCGTACCTGAGCCTGGAGAAGAAAGGCACCCACAACCCGGCGTTTATCCGCAAGCCTACCAGCGAGATGATCGACTACCTGTGTGCCAACGCCGACGTGATCAGCAAAGTGACCCTGGCGCCAGAAATGGTGGAACCACACTTTATCAAACAGCTGAGCGACGCCGGTATCGTAGTGTCCGCTGGCCACTCCAACGCCACTTACGATCAGGCACGCGTTGGTTTCGCCGCAGGCATTACCTTCGCCACCCATCTGTACAATGCCATGCCGTACATCAGTGGCCGCGAACCGGGCCTGATGGGCGCGATCTTCGACACGCCAGAAGTGTATACCGGCATCATTGCCGATGGGCACCACGTGGCCTGGGCGAGTATCCGTAACGCCAAGCGGGTAAAAGGTGATAAATTGGTGCTGGTTACCGATGCTACTGCACCAGCAGGCGCGGATATCGATCAGTTTATTTTTGCGGGTAAAACCATTTATTATCGTGACGGCCTGTGCGTTGACGAAAACGGCACTCTGAGCGGCTCCGCACTGACCATGATCGAAGCGGTGCAGAACAGCGTAGAGCATGTCGGTATCGCACTGGACGAAGCGCTGCGTATGGCAACGCTCTACCCGGCTCGCGCTATCGGTGTCGAACAACGTTTAGGCACCATCGAAGCCGGCAAGGTCGCCAACCTGACCGCCTTTACCCGTGATTACCAAATCACCAAGACCCTCGTTAACGGCAACGAGGTTTAATCCATGAACAGCGAGTAGAATTATTGATGAGCACTGGCGGACAAGCACAAATAGGGAATGTTGACTTAGTTAAACAACTTAACGGCGCAGCAGTGTATCGCCTGATCGACCAGCAAGGCCCGATCTCGCGCATTCAGATTGCCGAACTCAGCCAGCTTGCCCCCGCCAGCGTCACTAAAATTACTCGCCAACTGTTGGAGCGCGGGCTGATCAAAGAGGTCGATCAGCAAGCCTCCACCGGTGGCCGCCGTGCCATTTCCATTGTCAGTGAAACCCGCAATTTCCACACCGTTGCCGTCCGCCTCGGCCGCCATGATGCCACTATCACCCTGTACGATATGGGCGGTAAGTCGCTCGGAGAGGAGCACTATCCTCTGCCGGAACGCACCCAGGAGACACTGGAAAACGCACTGCTCAACGCCATTGCGCAGTTTATCGAAAGCTACCAGCGCAAACTGCGCGAACTGATCGCCATTGCCGTGATCCTGCCTGGCCTGGTCGATCCGGCTTTAGGCGTAGTGCGCTACATGCCGCACATCAGCGTCGATAACTGGGCGTTAGTCGACCATCTTCAGCAACGCTTCAACGTCACCAGTTTTGTCGGCCACGATATCCGCAGCCTGGCCTTGGCGGAGCACTACTTCGGGGCTACCCGGGATTGTGAAGACTCCATTCTGGTGCGCCTGCACCGGGGCACCGGCGCCGGGATCATCGTCAACGGCAAAATCTTCCTCGGTAATAACGGCAACGTGGGGGAGATTGGTCATATTCAAATCGATCCCCTCGGCGAGCGCTGCCACTGCGGTAACTTCGGCTGTCTGGAAACCGTGGCAGCCAACGCTGCTATCGAACAACGCGTACGCCACCTGCTGAGTCAGGGCTACCCAAGCAAAATGACGCTGGACGACTGTAGCATTGCCGCCATCTGCAAAGCCGCCAATCGCGGAGATTTGCTGGCCAGCGAAGTGATCGAACACGTTGGCCGCTATCTGGGCAAGGCGGTAGCCATCGCCATCAACCTGTTCAACCCGCAAAAAGTGGTGATCGCCGGTGAAATCACCGAAGCGGACAAAGTGCTGTTACCCGCCATCCAAAGCTGCATCAACACCCAGGTACTGAAGGATTTCCGCAGAAACCTGCCGGTGGTCACTTCCGAACTCAACCATCGTTCAGCGATCGGTGCTTTTGCCCTGGCTAAACGGGCAATGCTCAACGGTGTACTTCTCCAACGGCTGCTAGAAAGTTAAACTGCCTGTTTGGCAGGGATGCACTTCTGGCTTTTTTGCCCTGCCGTTTATCATGAGACCAGCAACAATGACTATCAAAAACGTGATATGTGACATCGACGGCGTGCTGCTGCATGACAATACCCCGATCCCTGGAGCCGATCTGTTCCTGGCTCGTATTCAGGAGCAGGGGATGCCGCTGGTGGTGCTAACCAACTACCCTTCACAAACCGCCCAGGATCTGGCCAACCGCTTTGCCGCCGCAGGCCTGGACGTGCCAGAAAGCGCGTTTTATACCTCAGCGATGGCGACGGCCGATTTCCTACGCCGCCAGGAAGGTAAAAAAGCCTATGTGGTGGGCGAAGGCGCACTGATCCACGAACTCTACAAAGCCGGCTTTACCATCACAGATATCAACCCGGATTTCGTGATCGTGGGTGAAACCCGTTCCTACAACTGGGACATGATGCATAAAGCGGCCTTCTTCGTGAACAACGGGGCACGGTTTATTGCCACCAACCCGGATACCCATGGCCATGGTTTCACACCGGCCTGTGGGGCTCTGTGCGCGCCGATCGAGAAGATCACTGGCCGTAAGCCGTTTTATGTCGGCAAGCCTAGCCCGTGGATTATCCGAGCCGCACTGAACAAGATGCAGGGACATTCGGAAGAAACGGTGATTGTCGGGGACAACCTGCGCACCGATATCCTCGCTGGCTTCCAGGCCGGGCTGGAAACCGTGCTGGTGCTGTCTGGCGTCTCAAACCTGAACGATGTTGAATCCATGCCGTTCCGCCCGAGCTATATCTTCCCTTCCGTGGCGGATATCACCATTTTTTAAGCCGCAAGCAATGGCCCCTCACCCTAACCCTCTCCCACAGGGAGAGGGGACCGATCCAGCTCGTTGATCGCTTGACGTAATACCTTACCTTTCTGTTCTTACACTCTACTTTCCGAAGTCGCACAAGCTAATCAAGATCTCCGGACAGCTCCCTCTCCCTATGGGGACCGATCCAGTTAGATTGAAAGTGTAGTGATTCTTCATAAGCACCGGCTGATTGAACCTGCTCATCCTGGTTAAAGTGACGATCGAGTTGCTTGATCAGCTCCTTACTTCCAAAAGTGCAGAGTCTACCAGCTCCCTCTCCCTGTGGGCTGAGTGATCCCCAGTAATATGGTCAGCATCCCATGACCATATTACTGTACTCATTCCCTAACTTTTTCAGCATGTTAACTATATTCATCCGTCTCACTATTCCCGGTCTGT
>NZ_JBLJAK010000034.1:0-49620 GCF_047530105.1 Serratia sp. T13T92
GCGGTGGTCCCACCTGACCCCATGCCGAACTCAGAAGTGAAACGCCGTAGCGCCGATGGTAGTGTGGGGTCTCCCCATGCGAGAGTAGGACACTGCCAGGCATCAAATAAACGTTATCAGTATGACATCTGGTAATGCGCGAAATCACCCAGGTGGTTTTGCCAGCATCGAAAGATGCGACGTAGAAGAATCGGTGGAGCGGTAGTTCAGTTGGTTAGAATACCTGCCTGTCACGCAGGGGGTCGCGGGTTCGAGCCCCGTCCGTTCCGCCACTTATTTAAATTATGCCTGCTACTGTTAGCAGGCATAATGTTAAGCGTAATTTAGGGGCGTAGCTCAGTTGGTAGAGCACCGGTCTCCAAAACCGGGTGTCGCGAGTTCGAGTCTCTCCGCCCCTGCCATATTAGAAACCCTTCGCTTTCGCGAAGGGTTTTTTTTGCTTTCTACTCGCCCAGAATTGCCAGTCCTCCCGCTAACGCGTACAAAATTCCCGCCGAAATCGTTCCCAATTTAGACATTTCTAGCTGTATCTATGCACAAAATGGTTGTAATCCCGCGCTGTGATATCGCTCATCATTCCTCCCTGTATTTCAACTACACCTTATAAGCCCCACGAGTTTTTTGGGCACACTCGATGAAAGCGAATACACCCACAGCCATCTCTGTCTGACCGATTCAGGCAGAGCGAGGAGAAAAACATGGTTAAGCGTTTACTGTTAGCGGCCGCCGTAAGCGGTGTGTTGATGGGAGCGGCGCAGGCTGCCCCCTTGGTTGTCGGCTTTTCTCAGATTGGTTCTGAATCAGGATGGCGTTCGGCAGAAACCAAAGTGGCGAAACAGGAGGCGGAAAAACGGGGTATTACGCTGAAAATCGCCGATGCACAGCAAAAGCAGGAAAACCAGATCAAGGCGGTGAGATCCTTTATTGCTCAGGGTGTTGACGCCATCTTTATTGCGCCGGTGGTGGCCACCGGTTGGACTCCGGTATTGCAGGAAGCGAAAGAGGCCAAAATTCCGGTCTTCCTGCTGGATCGCATGATCGAAGTGAACGATCCCTCGCTGTATACCGCTGCAGTCGCCTCTGACAGCGTCCATGAAGGGAAAGTCGCAGGCGAATGGCTAGTGAAAGCCGTTGCGGGCAAGCCCTGTAACGTGGTGGAACTGCAAGGCACCGTCGGGTCCAGCGTAGCCATTAACCGTAAGAAAGGCTTTGCGGACGGTATTGCCTCTGCCGATAACGTCAAAATCATCCGCTCGCAGTCTGGCGACTTTACTCGCAGCAAGGGTAAAGAGGTGATGGAAAGCTTTATCAAGGCTGAGCAGAACGGCAAGAACATCTGCGCCGTCTATGCACATAACGACGATATGGCCATTGGTGCTATCCAGGCGATTAAAGAAGCCGGCCTCAAACCGGGCTCACAGATCAAGGTTGTTTCCATCGACGGCGTGCCGGATATCTTTAAAGCGATGATGGAAGGGGAAGCCAACGCCACGGTTGAACTGACGCCAAATATGGCAGGACCTGCGTTTGATGCCTTGATTGCATTGAAGAAAGACGGCACACAGCCACAGAAATTTATCCAGACCGAGTCGAAACTGCTGCAGCCTGAAACTGCCAGACAGGAATACGATATGAAGAAAAGCATGGGATATTGATCGTTAACAGGCGGAGCAGATAATGGCCACACCTCAGGCAGCATTATTGGCGATAAACGGGTTATCCGTGGAGTTTCCAGGTGTAAAAGCGCTGGAGCAGGTTGATTTCACACTACAACGCGGTGAGGTGGTGGCGCTTCTTGGGGAAAACGGCGCGGGCAAGTCCACGCTGATTAAGGCATTGACCGGTGTTTACCAACGCTCCGCCGGTGAGATCTGGCTAGAAGGCACCGCGATTGCGCCACAGAATACGGCCCAGGCGCAATCGTTGGGGATTGGCACCGTCTATCAGGAAGTTAACCTGCTGCCTAATATCTCGGTGGCCGCCAATCTGTTTATCGGTCGCGAACCTACCCGCTTTGGCCTGATCGATCAAAAAACCATGTTGCGTAATGCCCGTAAGCTGCTGGAAGGCTATGGCTTACCGCTGGATGTCAGCCAGCCGCTGGGCAACTACTCTATCGCCATTCAGCAAATTGTCGCGATTGCTCGCGCCGTCGATCTTTCCGCCAAGGTGCTGATCCTGGATGAACCCACTGCCAGCCTGGATGCCAAGGAAGTCACCATGCTGCTGGATATTCTCAGCCAACTGCGATCTCAGGGAATGGGGATGATCTTTGTCACCCATTTTCTCGAGCAGGTTTACCGCATCAGCGATCGTATTACGGTGTTGCGTAACGGCAAGCTGGTCGGGACCCGTGTCACCGCCGAGCTACCACGGATCGAATTGGTGCAGATGATGCTTGGCCACAGTTTTGATGAGACGCTGCTCAAACGCAGCGAACATCAGGCCGTGCAGGCTCCGCCGTTAGTAGAATTTAGCGGCTATGGCCGACGCGGCATGCTTGAGCCCTTCGATCTGGCGATCCGGCCTGGGGAAATAGTCGGCCTGGCTGGTTTATTGGGATCGGGACGTACCGAGACGGCACAACTGATCTTCGGCATTAAGGCTCGGGATAAAGGTATAGCGAAGGTTGAAGGCAAAACGGTGGCGATCCCTACGCCCCGTAAGGCGGCCAGCCTGGGATTTGGTTATTGCCCAGAAGATCGTAAGACCGACGGCATTGTTGGCGCAGCCACTGTGAGGGAAAACATTATTCTGGCATTGCAGGCGCAACGTGGCTGGTTACGGCCTATCCCGTTGCGTGAGCAAACCCGAATTGCGGAGGATTTCATCAAACTGCTGGGGATCCGCACACCGGGGCCGGAGCAGCAAATCCAGTACCTTTCCGGCGGTAACCAGCAGAAGGTGCTGCTTTCCCGCTGGCTGGCGACTAAACCCCGTTTCCTGATCCTGGATGAGCCAACGCGTGGCATTGACGTAGGGGCTCATGCGGAAATTATCCGCCTGATTGAACGGCTTTGTGATGAAGGGTTGGCGCTGCTGGTGATCTCCTCCGAACTGGAGGAGCTGGCAGGTTATGCCGATCGCATTGTGGTATTACGCGATAGAAAACATGTGGCGCAGCTTGAACATGATGCCATTACGGTTCCCGCCATTATGCAGGCCATTGCCGTGCAACAGGGGGCAGCATGAACCACAGGAGTTTTCCCATGACCGGTGGACCGCGCAAAGTAAGGTGGGTAATGCCCGCCGGAGCGACGCAGCTGGGGGCGCTGGCGGTGATTTTGCTTATCGATAGCCTGGTCGCCCCCCATTTCTTTTCAATCCATATTCAGGATGGTCGCCTGTTCGGCAGCGTGATTGATATTTTTAATCGCGGTGCCCCTGTTGCACTGCTTGCCTTGGGTATGACGCTAGTGATCGCCACCGGTGGGATCGATCTCTCCGTCGGTGCGGTGATGGCGATTGCCGGGGCGACCGCTGCCACCATGACCAGCGCTGGCTACCCATTAGCTTACATCCTGGGGGCCGCATTAGCGGTTGGGGCACTGTGTGGCCTGTGGAACGGCTTCTTAGTTGCGGTGCTGCAAATCCAGCCGATCGTCGCCACCTTGATGCTGATGGTGGCTGGGCGCGGTATCGCGCAGTTGATTACCGAAGGGCAAATCGTCACCTTTGAGAGTGAAGGATTAGCCAAGCTCGGCAGTGGTTCGCTGATGTATCTGCCGATGCCGGTGATCATTGCGGCCATCATGCTGCTACTGATTTGGTTACTGACACGCAAAACCGCGTTAGGGCTGTTTATTGAGGCGGTCGGTATCAATTTACGCTCGGCACGTAATGCTGGCGTCAGTACTCGCTGGGTGATCATTGCGGTGTATATCATTTGCGGCCTGTGTGCGGCGGTGGCAGGGGTTATCGTCACGGCGGATATCCGCGGTGCGGATGCCAACAATGCGGGCTTGTGGCTCGAACTGGATGCGATCCTGGCCGTGGTGATTGGCGGTGGGTCACTGCTGGGCGGGCGTTTTAATCTGCTGCTCTCGGTGGTGGGTGCGCTAATCATTCAGGGTATGAATACGGGAATTCTGCTTTCGGGCTATAAACCGGAGTTTAACCTGGTGTTGAAAGCGGTGGTGGTATTAGCCGTGTTGCTGGTGCAATCCCCCAGTGTGTCATTACAGCGGCTGTGGCGGAGACGTAAATCATGATGAAACGTAACCTTCCCCTATTGATCACTATCGCGGTTTTCCTGCTGGGCTACGCCTTTTGCCTTAGCCAATTCCCCAGTTTCGCTTCTACCCGCGTCTGGTGCGATCTGCTGACCGATAACGCCTTTCTCGGCATTGTGGCCGTGGGTATGACATTTGTGATCCTTTCAGGGGGTATCGATCTTTCGGTGGGTTCGGTGATCGCCTTTACTGGCGTACTGTTGGCCAAGCTGATTGGCACTTATGGTATTGCTCCAGGTTATGCATTTGTCATTGCCTTGCTGATGGGGGCCTCGTTTGGTGCGCTGATGGGGTGGATCATCGACGTACTGAAATTACCTGCATTTATCATCACGCTCGCGGGGATGTTCTTCGTGCGCGGCATGAGTTTTATCGTGTCAGAAGAGTCTTTGCCGATTGATCACCCGCTGTATGCCACGCTGGCAAACTACGCCTGGAAAGTCCCCGGTGGTGGCCGATTTACCTTATTGGCGCTGGTGATGCTGCTGGTCGTGGCGATTGGCATGATCCTGGCGCATCGTACCCGTTTTGGCCATAACGTCTATGCCATCGGGGGGAATCCGGTCTCCGCTGGGCTGATGGGGGTGCCGGTACGGCGTACCACCATCCAGATT
The DNA here is from genome assembly GCF_047530105.1 of Serratia sp. T13T92. Lineage (NCBI taxonomy): Bacteria > Pseudomonadati > Pseudomonadota > Gammaproteobacteria > Enterobacterales > Yersiniaceae > Serratia > Serratia sp. T13T92. The sequence goes on from NZ_JBLJAK010000034.1 coordinate 4,847, forward strand.
TACATGCTTTCCAGCACGCTGGCGGCCCTCTCCGGCATAATTTTCTCGCTATACACTTCCGCTGGTTACGCTCTGGCTGCCAGCGGTGTCGAACTGGATGCCATTGCGGCGGTCGTCATTGGGGGAACGTTGCTGACCGGTGGTGTCGGCACCATCTTGGGTACCCTGTTTGGCGTGCTGATCCAGGGCTTAATCCAGAGTTACATCACTTTTGATGGCTCGCTCAGCTCCTGGTGGATCAAAATCGTCATCGGCATCCTGCTGTTCTGCTTTATCGGCCTCCAGAAGGCGATGAGCGCCTTTTGGCAAACCAGACGGGCGAAACCCCGCCATCCACGCCTGAAGCCGTCATAGCGGCTCAGGTTGCGGTATTTAAAGGTATTTTCAGCAGTTGGCGGATTAACGGCTGCTGGTCGCTGTTTTGCAGCCAGACGGCATAAAGCGGGCGGATGATCGGCTGGGCGTCAGCAACGGCGATCAACTGAGGGTAGTCTTTTTCCCACTGGCTGGGGAGAAATGCACAGCCGCCGGTCGTTTCCAGCAATTGACGCGTCAGATGTGCGGAAGTGGTGGTCAACACAGGCATGCTGTCGCCCTCAAGCATGCGGGCTTCCTGTTGGTGAAAATCGGCACCCCATTCCAGTTTGATGTAAGGCATGGGGGCAGATTTATCGCGTAGCGACGAGGAAAACAGGCGTAGCGAGAAGTTACCCAACAGTTGGCTGGCCAGCTCATCCATCTTTGGCGGTTCGGTGGTGATTAGCAAATCGAGCTGTCTTTCATGTAGCTGCTTCACCAAAGAATGGCGCAGAGCCACCCTGGCCTCGAGCTGCAAGGCCTCCCGCTGCTGGTAGAGCGATTGCAGCCAGGGCGTGAGATAAGCTTCCCATAGCGACGCGGTGGCACCGATTGAAAGTTCGCTGTGCTGTAGCGATCGCACCACCTCTTTCTTTGCTAACTGCCAAGTGTTCATCAGGCTCTCAGCATAGGGCAACAGCCGCTCTCCTGCTGGTGTCAGGCGGATATTGTTACGGTGGCGGGTGAATAAATTCGCCCCTAATTGTGTTTCAAGCTGACGGATACGGAAACTCACCGCAGACTGCGTTAAGTACAGGGATTCCGCTGCGCGGCCAAAGTGTCGCGTTCTACTGACCTCCAAAAAGGTTTTCAGTAATTCGGTGTCCACACCAATCTCCAAAGTTTTTTATCGTTAAGATTTAAATGTTTTGTTTTACACGATGTCAAGCCTATCTAATACTCCGCGCCATAAACAGCACGGCCATGAGAGAATTAGGAGCGTGTCAGATGGCGGATAGCTTCACCACCAACAGTCGTTTTTTTGATAATAAAAACTATCCTCGCGGGTTCTCCCGTCACGGCGATTTCACCATTAAAGAAGCGCAATTGCTAGAGCGTTTCGGGTATGCGTTCAACGAGTTGGATGCCGGCAAACGCCAGCCAGCCACTGAAGAAGAGCAGTTGTTCGTTGCAGTGTGTCGCGGTGAGCGTGAACCGGTAACCGAGCAAGAAAAAGTATGGTCTAAATATCTGGCGCGCACCCGCCGCCCGAAAAAATTCCATACGCTGTCAGGTGGCAAGCCGCAGGCTGATGCGGTAGAAGACTACACTGAAAGCGACGATTGATCATCATGGGGCCATTCGGCCCCATTTTTTATTCCAGGCTGCGGTGTAGCTGCAGCAGCAGGCGATCCATACTGCGATAGCTGAGCGCTTCGCTGAGATGGCGTTTATCAATCTGTTGTTCCCCCGTCAAATCGGCCAGCGTGCGTGCCACTTTCAGGATGCGATGCCAGGCTCGAACCGATAATCCCAGTTGGCTCAGCGTTTTCTCCAAAAACTCCGCTTCCGCCGCAGGCAAATGGCAATCCCGATCCACCTCGCGGTTACTCAACAGCGCATTCACCTTACCAGCCCGTGCCAGCTGCCGCTCGCGTGCCACCAGCACCCGCTGACGAACCTGTTGGCTGCTTTCCCCCGCATGGTGCTGCTTGGCCAGTACGCCCGGTGGCAGCAGTGGCACCTCAATCGATAAATCAAATCGATCGAGGAAGGGGCCGGAAAGTCTGCCGAGGTAGCGCAAGATTTGCTGTGGTGGCGTGCGATTGTGGATTCCTTGATAGTGCCCGGTTGGGCTGGGGTTCATCGCCGCAATCAGCTGCACCCTAGCTGGGAAGCGTACCTTGGCGCTGGCGCGTGAGATGACGATTTCACCGGATTCCAGTGGCTCACGCAACGCATCTAACACTCTCCGTTCAAATTCGGGTAACTCATCCAGAAAAAGCACGCCGTTGTGCGCCATGGAGATTTCCCCTGGACGCGGCAAGGAACCGCCCCCAACCAGGGCAGCCATCGAAGCGCTGTGATGCGGGGCACGAAACGGCCGCTGTCGCCATGGCAGGGTTTCATCAGGGTGATGTAATAAGCTGGCAACGGCGACGCTTTCCAGCGCCTCCCGATCGCTTAACGGTGGCAGCAAACCGTTGAGGCGGCTGGCCAGCATGGTTTTTCCGGTGCCCGGGGGGCCAAGCAGCAATAGGTTGTGGCCCCCGGCCGCGGCAATTTCCAACGCTCGCTTTGCCTGCTCTTGGCCAATGACTTCCTGCAGGTCGGCAGTTTCCGTTGACGTGGCAGCCGCAGGAGGCGCTACGGCGATCGGCAGATCCCCCTTTCCCTGCAAAAAAGCGCAAACCTCCAGCAAATGTTCCGCAACTCGGGTCGTGCTGTTGGGAAGCAACCCCGCCTCTTTGCCGTTGGCCGCTGCGAGGATCAGCTCACGCTTGGCCTCGGCTGCCGCTATTGCCGCCGGAATTGCACCGTGTACCGCCCTCAATGCGCCAGAAAGCGCCAATTCACCCAGGAACTCATAGTGCGCCAACTTATCTGCTGGCAGTTGCTCTGAGGCTGCCAGAATGGCCAGCGCAATGGGTAAATCATAGCGCCCCCCTTCCTTAGGCAAATCGGCCGGTGCCAGATTGACGGTGATGCGTTTGGCCGGAAAGGTGAAGCCGTTGTTGATCAGTGCGCTGCGCACCCGGTCACGGGCTTCTTTCACCGTGGTTTCCGGCAGGCCGACCAGTGTAAGGCCGGGTAATCCGTTGCTGATATGGACTTCAACCATGACCGAAGGCGCCTGCACGCCGATCGTGGCACGGGTATAGATTACCGCCAGTGACATATTGCTCTCCTCGCTGAAGGCAACATGATGCGTGAACAGCCCGATAGCCGCGCGCTGCTCATCGTCAGCTTGCGTAGTGCTACAAAATTAAAAGTAATTTATTTCATCATGTTAGTGATGTTTTTCGAGTCGGTACGCATTTCGTTGTAATACCCCTTAACAATTACCACAAGGTTGCAACAAATTAGCAGGCTAACCAAGTTGCAACAGCAGGGCTAATGGGTGTATTTAACAATTGGTTAAAATAAAAATCACTTCTTTAACAAAGCCCCGACCGCTACCGCACCCGCTGCGGCCGCCGCTAAACCTGATGACCTCGTACTCTACGGTAGGGATAACACTATGTTTGGTTGGACTCCGCTGCAGCGCAATGCGGCAATTGCCAGCTTTTCAAGCTGGACGCTCGACGCTTTCGATTTCTTTGTGCTGGTCTTTTTGCTCAGCGATATTGCTCAGGCTTTTCAGGTGGGGATGGAACAAGTCACCCTGGCGATCCTGCTGACGTTGGCGGTACGCCCGATTGGCGCGCTTATTTTTGGCCGTGCGGCGGAAAAGTATGGCCGTAAACCGATCCTGATGTTGAATATCGTGTTTTTCTCGGTATTTGAGCTGTTGTCGGCGGCCGCTCCTTCTTTGACCGTCTTTCTGTTGCTGCGTGTGCTTTACGGCGTGGCGATGGGCGGCATCTGGGGTGTGGCCTCTTCGCTGGCGATGGAAAGCATCCCAGACCGTTCGCGCGGCCTGATGTCCGGTATTTTCCAGGCGGGGTATCCGTTTGGCTATCTGTTGGCAGCGGTGGCCTACGGCCTGCTGTTTGAAGTGGTCGGTTGGCGTGGCATGTTCGTGATCGGGGCCGCGCCAATCCTGTTGCTGCCGTTTATCTACTTCTGCGTTGAAGAGTCGCCGGTGTGGCTGGCGGCACGGGCACGTAAAGAAAGCACCGCTCTGCTGCCAGTTCTGAAGAGCCATTGGAAGCTGTGTGTCTATCTGGTGCTGCTGATGGCGGCGTTCAATTTCTTCTCTCACGGCACGCAGGATATGTATCCGGCCTTCCTGAAAATTCAGCACGGTTTCGATCCTAAAACCGTCAGTATCATCGCCATTAGCTACAATATCGCGTCCATTATCGGCGGTATTTTCTTTGGTGCCCTGTCGGAAAGAATTGGCCGTAAGAAAGCCATTATTATTGCTGCCCTATTGGCGTTACCGGTGATCCCGCTGTGGGCCTTCGCCAGCGGTTCGTTCATGCTGGGGCTGGGGGCGTTCATGATGCAATTCATGGTGCAGGGCGCGTGGGGGGTGATCCCAACCTACCTCAACGAACTGGTACCAGCGAATACCCGTGCGGTGTTGCCGGGGTTTGTTTACCAGTTGGGTAACCTGATTGCTTCGGTGAATGCGACCTTGCAGGCCACGATTGCGGAACATCATGGGCAAAACTACGGCCTGGCGATGGCGATGATCGCCGGGACGGTGGCGATCGTGATCGCGGTGCTGGTGTATTTTGGCAAGGATACGCGCGGCAAAGCGATTGCGGTAGAAAGTAAAGCGCCCGGTGCTGGTGTTAGCGTTTGAATTTCATGCGCTTTGTTGCCGCTTTGACCCGGCAGCGCCGAATAATAACGCAAAAAAAGTGTTGTCAGGTTACCGGCTGCTATGGTAACTCTGTAGGCATTAGTTCGAAACGAGCACAGTGAACAAACCGATTATGAAAGCCCTAGCCCAAGTGATTAGCCTAGTCGTGATTAGCGTGGTGGTGATTATTATCCCACCGTGCGGGGCTGCACTTGGACGAAGAAAGGCTTAGAAAACAAGCCGGAATCGCAAGATAACCCCCGCACCCAAAAGGTCCGGGGGTTTTTTTATGCCAAGAAAATGTGAACAAGGAGCAGAGAATGACCAACAGAATAAAATCCTGCGCTTCTCGCAACAAGGCGGGGAAATAACCATGAATGGTGCTCAGTGGGTAGTTCAAGCGTTGCGTGCACAGGGGGTAGACAAGGTATTCGGCTATCCCGGTGGTGCGATCATGCCGGTCTACGATGCGTTGTATGACGGCGGGGTTGAACATCTGCTGTGTCGTCATGAGCAGGGCGCGGCGATTGCGGCCATTGGCTATGCCCGTTCCAGCGGCAAAGTTGGCGTCTGTATCGCCACCTCTGGCCCTGGCGCGACCAACCTGATCACCGGGTTGGCGGATGCGCTGCTGGACTCGGTGCCAGTGGTTGCGATCACCGGTCAGGTAGGCTCTGCGCTTATCGGTACCGATGCTTTTCAGGAGATCGATGTTCTGGGCCTGTCTCTGGCCTGTACCAAACACAGTTTCCTGGTGGAGTCGCTGGAAGCGCTGCCAGGGATCATGGCAGAGGCTTTTGCCATCGCCACCAGCGGCCGCCCAGGCCCGGTACTGATCGACATCCCGAAAGACATCCAACTGGCGCAGGGCGATTTGCCTCCTCATCTGATGCCGGTAGAAGACCAGTTTGAACATCCTACGGCGGAGCTGGCTATGGCCACGCAGTTGCTGGCACAGGCGCAGAAGCCGATGCTGTATGTGGGCGGTGGCGTGGGGATGGCGCAGGCAGTCCCGGCATTACGGAAATTTGTCGAGCTGACGCAGATCCCAACCGTGGCGACCTTGAAAGGCCTGGGCGCGCCGGATGCCAACCATCCGTATTATCTCGGCATGTTGGGTATGCATGGCACTAAGGCTGCCAACTTCGCCGTGCAGGAGTGTGATTTATTGATAGCCGTAGGCGCGCGTTTTGACGACCGGGTGACCGGCAAGCTGAACGCCTTTGCGCCGCACGCCAAGGTGATCCACATGGATATCGACCCGGCGGAAATGAGCAAACTGCGTCAGGCGCATGTGGCCCTGCAAGGGGATCTGAAGACGCTGCTGCCAGCTCTGCAACAGCCAATGCAGATCGCCCCCTGGCTGCAACGGGTGGCGGAGCTGAAAGAAACCCACCCTTGGCGTTACGACCATCCGGGCCAACCGATCTACGCTCCGTTACTGCTCAAGCAACTGTCTGAACGCAAACCGGCCAATACCGTGGTGACCACCGACGTGGGCCAGCACCAGATGTGGACCGCGCAGCACATGAGCTTTGAACGCCCAGAGAACTTCATCACCTCTAGCGGGTTGGGGACGATGGGCTTCGGTATCCCCGCAGCGGTAGGTGCGCAGATGGCACGTCCGGAGGACATGGTGATCTGCGTGTCCGGGGATGGTTCCTTCATGATGAACGTGCAGGAGCTGGGCACCATCAAACGCAAACAGTTACCGCTGAAGATCGTGTTACTGGATAACCAGCGTTTAGGGATGGTTCGCCAGTGGCAGCAACTGTTCTTTGATGGCCGTTACAGCGAAACCAACCTCTCCGATAACCCCGATTTCCTGATATTGGCCAGCGCCTTCGGCATCCCCGGCCAACGTATTACCCGCAAAGACCAGGTCGCAGACGCGCTCGATACCTTGCTGAACAGCGAAGGGCCTTATCTGCTGCAGGTTTCCATTGATGAACTCGAGAACGTCTGGCCGCTGGTGCCGCCGGGCGCAGGCAACGAAACCATGTTGGAGAAAGTATCATGATGCAGCATCAACTCTCGATCCAGGCCCGCTTCCGCCCTGAAATGTTAGAGCGCGTATTGCGCGTTGTCCGTCACCGTGGCTTCCAGGTCTGTGCTATGAATATGGCTTCGGGCATCAATAGCGACGATATAAATATTGAATTGACCGTTGCCAGCCAGCGCCCTGTGGATTTACTGTCATCTCAGTTAAGCAAACTGATGGATGTCTCCAGCGTTGAGATCCAGCAACAATCATCACAACAAATCAGCGCCTGATGGCGCAGAAGGAATAACACAATGACGAAGAAAGCCGATTATATCTGGTTCAATGGTGAGATGGTTCCCTGGGCCGATGCCAAGGTTCACGTAATGTCGCATGCGCTGCACTACGGAACGTCGGTATTTGAAGGAGTTCGTTGCTATGACTCACATAAAGGCCCGGTAGTATTCCGCCACCGTGAACATATGCAGCGTCTGCATGACTCGGCCAAAATTTACCGTATGCCGGTAACGCAAAGCGTCGATGAGCTGATGGAAGCCTGCCGTGCTACGCTGCGTAAAAACAATCTGGTCAGCGCGTATATTCGTCCTTTGGTGTTTGTTGGTGATGTTGGCATGGGCGTTAACCCACCGGCAGGCTATAAAACTGACGTGATTATCGCGGCGTTTCCTTGGGGCGCGTATCTGGGTGAAGAAGCGCTGGACCAAGGTATCGATGCGATGGTCTCTTCCTGGCACCGTGTGGCACCAAACACCATTCCTACCGCGGCTAAAGCCGGGGGTAACTACCTTTCCTCACTGCTGGTGGGCAGCGAAGCACGCCGCCACGGCTATCAGGAAGGTATCGCGCTGGACGTTCACGGCTATATCTCTGAAGGCGCAGGCGAGAACCTGTTTGAAGTGAAAGACGGCGTGCTGTTTACTCCACCGTTCACCTCTTCTGCCCTGCCTGGTATCACGCGTGACGCGATCATCAAGCTGGCAAAAGACATGGGCTTCGAAGTGCGCGAGCAAGTGCTTTCCCGTGAGTCTCTGTATCTGGCGGACGAAGTGTTTATGTCCGGCACTGCGGCGGAAATCACGCCGGTGCGCAGCGTGGATGGTATTCAGGTTGGGATCGGCAAGTGCGGTCCAATTACCAAGCAGATCCAGCAGGCGTTCTTTGGCCTGTTTAGCGGCAAGACCGAAGACAAGTATGGCTGGCTCGATCCGGTTAATCCGTAAATAACAACGACAGACAAGACTAAACGGGCGGTTCGTTCGCCGTCCGTAATATGACAATTTTTGGAGTGAAGAGCATGCCTAAGTACCGTTCCGCCACCACCACCCACGGCCGCAACATGGCGGGTGCCCGCGCATTATGGCGCGCGACCGGGATGACCGACGACGATTTCGGCAAACCGATTATTGCGGTGGTCAACTCCTTCACCCAGTTTGTGCCGGGCCATGTGCACCTGCGCGACTTGGGCAAGCTGGTTGCAGAACAGATCGAAGCCTCTGGCGGTGTTGCCAAAGAGTTCAACACCATTGCGGTGGATGATGGGATCGCCATGGGCCACGGCGGCATGCTCTATTCTCTGCCGTCGCGCGAGCTGATCGCCGACTCGGTGGAGTATATGGTGAATGCCCACTGCGCCGATGCGATGGTGTGTATTTCCAACTGCGATAAGATCACCCCAGGGATGCTGATGGCGTCATTGCGCCTGAATATTCCGGTGATCTTCGTTTCCGGCGGCCCGATGGAAGCCGGTAAAACCAAGCTTTCCGACAAAATCATCAAGCTGGACCTGATCGATGCGATGATCCAGGGGGCCAACCCGAACGTCAGCGATGCCGACAGCGCGCAGATCGAGCGTTCCGCTTGCCCAACCTGCGGCTCGTGCTCCGGGATGTTTACCGCCAACTCCATGAACTGCCTCACCGAAGCGTTGGGCCTGTCTCAGCCGGGCAACGGCTCGCTGCTGGCGACCCACGCCGATCGTAAGGACCTGTTCCTGAACGCCGGTAAGCGCATCGTTGAACTGACCAAGCGTTACTACGAGCAGGACGATGAGAGCGCACTGCCACGCAGCATCGCCAACAAGGCCGCGTTCGAAAATGCGATGACTCTGGACATTGCGATGGGTGGCTCCACCAATACCGTACTGCACCTGTTGGCGGCAGCGCAGGAAGGCGAGATCGACTTCGCCATGGCGGATATCGATCGCCTGTCCCGCAAAGTGCCACACCTGTGCAAGGTGGCGCCAAGCACTCAGAAATACCATATGGAAGACGTGCACCGTGCCGGTGGCGTGCTGGCCATTCTTGGCGAGCTGGATCGCGCCGGGCTGATGAACCGCGATGTGGATAACATCCTGGGGATGAAGCTGCCAGAGACCCTGGAAAAGTACGACATCATGCTGACCCAGGATGAAGCGGTGAAGAAAATGTTCCGCGCAGGCCCGGCAGGTATCCGCACCACCCAGGCATTCTCACAGGACTGCCGTTGGGACACGCTGGACAACGATCGTGCCCATGGCTGTATCCGCTCCTTGGAAAACGCCTTCAGTCTGGAAGGGGGCCTGGCAGTGCTGTATGGCAACATGGCCGAAGACGGCAGCATCGTTAAAACCGCTGGCGTGGATAAAGACAACCTGACTTTCCGTGGGCCAGCCAAAGTTTATGAGAGCCAGGATACGGCCGTTGAGGCGATTCTTGGCGGTAAAGTGGTGGCCGGCGACGTAGTGGTGATCCGCTATGAAGGGCCAAAAGGCGGGCCGGGCATGCAGGAAATGCTCTACCCAACCACCTATCTGAAATCGATGGGGCTGGGCAAGGCTTGTGCGCTGATCACCGATGGTCGCTTCTCAGGCGGCACCTCCGGTTTATCCATTGGTCACGTTTCGCCGGAAGCGGCCAGCGGCGGCCTGATTGCGCTGGTGGAAGAAGGGGACATGATCGATATCGATATCCCGAAACGCAGCATGGTGCTGGATGTGCCGGAGAGCGTACTGGCTGCACGCCGTGAGGCGGAACTGGCACGCGGTGATGCGGCCTGGACACCGAAAGCGCGTGAGCGCCAGGTATCTTATGCGTTACGTGCTTACGCTACGCTGGCCACCAGTGCTGATAAAGGCGCAGTGCGGGACAAGAGCAAGCTGGGAGGCTAACCACCATGGCGGTATCACAACCCCTACCCGACGCCCCCTGTGGCGCCGAATATTTGCGAGCGGTACTCCGCTCGCCAGTTTACGAGGTGGCTCAGGTCACCCCGTTACAGACCATGGGCAAGATCTCTGCACGCCTCGGCAATACCATTCTGGTGAAGCGCGAAGATCGCCAGCCGGTGCACAGCTTTAAGCTGCGCGGGGCTTACGCGATGATTGCCAGCCTGGATGAAGAGCAGAGGGCGCGTGGCGTGGTCACGGCCTCTGCGGGCAACCATGCGCAGGGCGTCGCCTTTTCTGGCAACCGTTTGGGGATCAAAACCCTGATCGTGATGCCGGTGTCGACGGCGGATATCAAGGTTGATGCGGTGCGGGGCTTCGGCGGTGAAGTGTTACTGCACGGTGCCAACTTCGACGAAGCCAAGGTCAAGGCGATTGAGCTCTCGCAGCAGCAGGGCATGACCTTCGTACCTCCGTTCGATCACCCGGCAGTCATTGCCGGGCAGGGCACTTTGGCGATGGAGCTATTGCAGCAGGACGCGCATCTGGACCGGGTGTTTGTCCCTGTTGGCGGTGGCGGCCTGGCGGCCGGTGTGGCGGTGCTGATCAAGCAACTGATGCCGCAAATCAAAGTGATTGGCGTGGAAGCCCAGGATTCGGCTTGTCTACGTGCAGCTCTGGATGCTGGGCAGCCGGTCGATCTGGCGCGCGTTGGGCTGTTTGCCGAAGGCGTGGCGGTAAAGCGCATCGGTGATGAGACCTTCCGTCTGTGCCGTGAATACCTTGATGATGTGATCACCGTAGACAGCGATGCGATCTGCGCAGCGGTGAAAGATCTGTTTGAAGACGTGCGGGCCATCGCCGAACCTTCTGGCGCACTGGCGTTGGCGGGGCTGAAAAAATACGTGCAGCAGCACAATATTCAAGGTGAGCGGCTGGCCCACGTGCTTTCCGGTGCCAATGTGAATTTCCACGGCCTGCGCTACGTTTCCGAACGCTGCGAGCTGGGCGAACAACGTGAAGCGCTATTGGCAGTAACCATTCCAGAGCAGAAGGGCAGCTTCCTGAAGTTCTGCCAACTGTTGGGCGGCCGTGCGGTCACCGAGTTTAACTACCGCTATGCCGATGCTGACAATGCCTGCATCTTCGTCGGTGTCCGCCTGACCAGAGGCCATACCGAGCGGCTGGAAATCATCGATGAGCTGAACCGTGATGGCTATCAGGTGGTAGATCTGTCCGACGATGAGATGGCAAAACTGCACGTGCGTTACATGGTTGGTGGGCGGCCTTCGAAACCGCTGCGTGAGCGTCTGTACAGCTTTGAGTTCCCAGAGTCACCGGGCGCTCTGCTCAAGTTCCTGCAAACGTTGGGCACGCATTGGAATATTTCGCTGTTCCACTACCGCAGCCACGGCACCGATTTTGGTCGCGTGCTGGCAGGGTTTGAGCTTTCTCAGACTGAGCCAGAGTTTGAGCAACACCTGCAGGCGTTAGGTTACGACTGCCATGATGAAACCGACAACCCGGCGTTCCGTTTCTTCCTGCAGGGCTAACATCGGCGACAAGGATAGCGTATGAGTAATGAGTTCACCGGGTTCAGCCAACAAGGGCTGGACTTCCTGCAACAGGTGCGGATCGAGAACGACAAGGAGTGGTTTGATGCCAATCGGGGCGTGTATGACCGTGAGCTGTTAACGCCGTTCCGTTCGCTGGTGGATGCGCTGAGTCCTGCGATGCTGATGATTGACCCGCAGTTTGAAACCCGTCCGGCCATTGGTAAAACGCTGTCGCGCATTCATCGCGACACGCGTTTTTCCCATGATAAATCCCGCTACCGTAGCCGCATGTGGCTGACCTTCAAGCGGCCAAGCAAAGACTGGAAACTGGCACCGGTGTACTTCTTTGAACTGGGGCCGGACATGTTGCGTTATGGCCTGGGTTATTACAGCGCCGACAAAGCCACCATGGATCTGTTTCGCCATACCTTGCTGCGCAGGCCACAGCCGTTTTTGGAGGTGGCCGAGTGCTGCCGCGCGCCGTTCGAGCTGGTGGGGGAAAGCTATAAGCGCCCGCTGGTGAAGGAACAGGCACCGGAGATTGCCACCTGGTACAACCGTAAGTCCTTTGCGGTGATGGCCACAGATAATCAGGTGGAAAAGCTGTTCAGCGCCGATCTGGTCGCTACCCTGACCCAGAGTTTCCAGCAGTTGGAGCCGCTGTACCAGTGGCTGATGCAAGTGGAAGCGATGAAGCAGATCGACCCCGCAGACCTATGAATACCCGTCGTCTTTCAAGCCACAGCGTTGTTGGCTGCACTCACTCACCCCAGTCATTTACCCAAAAGTAAGCTCCTGGGGATGAGCGAGCTGGCCGCCTAGCTGTGACTTGAAATCCATAGGGTATTATTAAGTTGTGATAAACAACCTCATTGAGTTTTGAGTGGGAATCGCACTTCTATTCACAAAAGTTGCCAGAACGCCTCAATCAGCGGTTCGTTGAGGCGTTTTTTCGGCACGCAGACCCCCAGTTCGAACGGTTCGACCATCGAGATATTCTCCAACTGAGAGATGCGGTTGCGAACGGGCTCCGGGCTATTATCTACCACAACGCTAGGGATCAGCGCGATACCGCAGCCTAATGCCACCATCGAAACAATCGCCTCATGCCCGCCGACGGTGGCGTAAATCAGCGGATTGGTGATGTGCTGGCGGCGGAACCACAGCTCGATGCGTTTTCGTGACGGGCCATGCTCCGGCAGGATAAACGGCATATTGGCCCAGTCCGGCTGCTCGGCAAAAGCCTGCGTTCGTACCGCACACGGCAGAGCGGGAGCAATCAGCACCAGCGGGATCTCACCGATTTGGGTGAAGGCGACGCTGGTGGGGAGGGTTTCAGGCCGCCCGGCGATACCGAGATCGGCTTCGTTAGATTGCACCTTGTCCACCGCATCGGCGGCATCACCGGTGGTCAATTTGATTTCAACCAGGGGATGCTGAGCACGGAAGCGATCGAGGATCGGCGGCAGATGGCTGTAAGCGGCGGTGACCGAGCAAAACAAGCGCAGTTCGCCGCTCAGCGATGGGCCGTGCTGGCCAAGCGAATGTTTCAACTGCTGATACTGCAGCAGCGTTTGTTGTGCGAACACTTTCAGCTGTTCACCCGCATCGGTCAGCTCTACGGTGCGGTTATCACGCAGAAACAGCGGTTGTCCAAGCGTTTCTTCCAGCCGTTGGATCTGGCGGGAAAGCGTGGAGGGGCTGACGTGCATCGCCTTGGCCGTACGGCCAAAGTGATGGCTTTCAGCCAGGTGCAGGAACAGCTTGAGATCACGTAAGTCCATAATCAGTACGCTCGCAGCGGGGTGTTGCAGAAATTGCAACGTCACGTTCGTAATATATCAATTTAAGCAACGCAATTCCTGTTATACATTGGTTTCAACGGATCCCGTACCGACAGGGTTGGGATGAAAATAATATTGCACGACACAACATTAACTGGAGCATCACCATGGCTAACTATTTCAACACATTGAACCTGCGTCAGCAGTTGGCGCAATTGGGTAAGTGCCGTTTCATGGCGCGTGACGAATTTGCGGATGAAGCTGGTTACCTGAAAGGGAAAAAAGTGGTGATTGTCGGCTGTGGTGCTCAGGGTCTGAACCAGGGTCTGAACATGCGTGATTCCGGCCTGGACGTGGCTTATGCGCTGCGTAAAGAAGCGATTGCCGAGAAGCGTGCCTCATGGCGCAAAGCCACCGAGAACGGCTTCAAGGTTGGCACCTACGAAGATCTGATCCCGCAGGCCGATCTGGTAGTTAACCTGACGCCAGACAAGCAGCACACCTCAGTAGTTCGTGCCGTACAGCCGCTGATGAAAGACGGTGCTGCGCTGGGCTACTCCCACGGCTTCAACATCGTTGAAGTGGGCGAGCAGGTTCGTAAAGACATCACCGTAGTGATGGTTGCGCCTAAGTGCCCAGGTACCGAAGTACGTGAAGAATACAAACGTGGTTTCGGTGTACCAACGCTGATCGCGGTTCACCCGGAAAACGATCCAAAAGGCGAAGGCATGGCGATTGCCAAGGCATGGGCGGCAGCCACCGGCGGCCACCGTGCAGGCGTGCTGGAATCCTCCTTCGTGGCAGAAGTGAAATCTGACCTGATGGGCGAGCAGACCATCCTGTGCGGTATGCTGCAAGCGGGTTCTCTGCTGTGCTTCGACAAGCTGGTGTCTGAAGGTACCGACCCGGCGTACGCAGAAAAACTGATCCAGTTCGGCTGGGAAACCATCACCGAAGCGCTGAAGCAGGGCGGTATCACCCTGATGATGGATCGCCTGTCCAACCCGGCGAAACTGCGTGCCTATGCGCTGTCTGAGCAGCTGAAAGGCATCATGGCTCCGCTGTTCCAGAAGCACATGGACGACATCATCTCTGGTGAGTTCTCCAGCGGTATGATGGCAGACTGGGCCGCAGACGATGTGAAACTGCTGACCTGGCGTGAAGAGACCGGTAAAACCGCTTTCGAAACCGCGCCGCAGTTTGAAGGCAAAATCAGCGAGCAGGAATACTTCGACAATGGCGTACTGATGGTAGCAATGGTGAAAGCGGGCGTTGAGCTGGCCTTCGAAACCATGGTGGATTCAGGCATCATCGAAGAATCTGCTTACTACGAATCACTGCACGAGCTGCCGCTGATCGCCAACACCATCGCGCGTAAGCGTCTGTATGAAATGAACGTGGTGATCTCCGATACCGCAGAATACGGTAACTACCTGTTCTCTTATGCGGCGGTACCGTTGCTGAAAGAGTTCATGACCACTCTGCAGGCGGGCGATCTGGGCAAATCTGTTGCTGGTACCACCGTTGACAACGCGCAGCTGCGTGACGTGAACGAAGCGGTGCGCAACCACCCAATCGAATCCGTTGGCCGCAAACTGCGTGGTTATATGACCGATATGAAACGTATCGCAGTAGCCGGTTAAATACCCGTCGTCTTTCAAGCTGTAGCGTTGTTACCTGCACATAGCTATTCGGCCCATCCGTGGGCCTTACCCCTTCGGGGCCGCTGTGTACAGCGTTCAAATCTGTTCCCGACAGATTTGTCACCCCAGTCACTTACTAAACGTAAGCTCCTGGGGATGAGATAGTTTGGCGCCTAGCTACAACTTGAAATCCATAGGGTATTAAGATTGGTTTTCGAGTCCAATAAACTCGGTTCAGTGCACCAATTAAAAAGGCCAGCATAGTTGCTGGCCTTTCGCCTATCTAGACGACGGGTATTATTGTGGCATTGCTTCGCGTGGGATAATGGCCCCGCGATACTGGATCACCGTGCTGGCGGTCAGGTGGCCACGTTTGGCCGCGCTAACCGCATCACCGCCGGTCAGGCGCACAGCCAGATAGCCCGCGCTGAAGGAATCCCCGGCGGCGGTGGTATCAATCACTTTCTCTTTTGGCAGTTTGACCGCCGGTACGTCATGGGTTTCCCCATCGGCGCTGAACACCAGGCAGGAATCTGCGCCACGCTTAATCACAATCTCACTTACGCCAAAGTCGCGGGTACGGCTCACCACCTGCTCAACCGGCTGTTTACCCCACAGTAAATCTTCATCATCCAGCGTCAGGAAGGCGATGTCGGTACAGGCCAGGATCTCGCGATAGGCCTGCTGAGTCTCTTGCTGGTTTTGCCACAGCCGCGGCCGATAGTTGTTATCGAAGATCACTTTGCCGCCGTTGGCCCGGCATTGGCGCAGCAGGGTCAGCAGTTTTTCCCGGCTGGCAGGGTTGAGGATCGCCACGCTGATACCGCTCAGATACAGGTAATCAAACTGCGCCAGCTGCGCGCACAGGCTCTCTGCCTGCGGGCCATCCAGCCAGTAACGGGCGGCAGCATCGTTGCGCCAATAATAGAAGGTGCGCTCGCCGGTATCGTCGGTTTCGATCACGTACAACCCCGGCAGCTTGTTGTCCAACTGCTGGATCAGATCGGTTTTCACCTGCTCCTGCTGCCAGGTTTGCAGCATTTCCCGGCTGAAGCTGTCGGTGCCCAGTGCGGTGACGTAATGCACGTTCAGCGCCTGTTGCGGCACTTGGCGGGCAATATAAACGGCAGTGTTGAGAGTGTCGCCACCGAATCCACGGCTGAGATCGGCGCCTTTCTGCGACAGTTCGATCATGCATTCGCCGATCACGGCGAGGTTTTTGCTGTTCATGATAATCCCTGGCTTGATAATGAGTCTGGTTGCTGCGAATACGTCCAGTCTCAACGCAAGGGCGAAGCGAGTCAATAGGAATAAAACAGCGTTTTAATTAGTTTATGATCGCGATCGGGAAACGCGTGGTTTCCCGCCGCTGAGGAAGGAAAACTACTTGGCCGCCGCGCGCAGATCGGTGACGCATTGACCACCAATCCCCCAGTTATCGGTTTCCACTTCATCGATTACCACCACGGTAGTGGCCGGATTTTTGCCGAGCGTATCGACCAACAGTTGGGTCACGCCAGCGATTAGCTGTTTTTTCTGCTCCGCGGTTGCACCTTCGCGGGTAATTTTGATATTTACGTAGGGCATTCTACTTTCCTCTTGTTATAAAAACGCTTACCCGTCGTCTTTCAAGCTGCAGCGTTGTTACCTGCGCTCGCCCACCCCAGTCACTTACGAAAAGTAAGCTCCTGGGGATGAACGAGCTTGTCGCCTAGCTGTGATGTACAGGGATGTACAAACGCCGCGAGCGCATGGACGCGCAAGAGCGGCCAACTTGAAATCCATAGGGTAATTTTAGGACGGGTAATGGCTTAATGTAGAGGGCTTTGAACGGAGCTTAAAGTTTTATTGCGCGTTGCCGATAACAAGATCGACAATTTCCGGCAACGTTATCGTTCCCATTCCCTAATGGCGATAGTACCGATGATAACCAACATGATCTCTGGTCTACTGACGCCATTGTTTGCCGCCTGGCAGCGTGCCAAAGTCTTCCGTTACTGGCGACAGTGTCGGCGTTTGTATACCTTTCAACCCATTTACCGCACCTGCGGCAAACTGCTGGCGGTGGAGTTGCTCACGGCGGTACATCATCCGGCGTCACCGGGCAAGCCGGTATCCCCAGAACATTACTTTGCCGCGCTGGGGCTACGTCAGCGCCTGGCGGTCATTCAGGAACAGCTCGATTTACTGCAGCAATGGCAGACGTTGTTTACCCATCATGCGCTAATGGTCTCCATCAATATCGACGGCAAGGCCTTACAGGCCCTACAGCGGCACCCGGCGATGCAGCGGCAAATCAGCATCATGCCTTATCTGCGTTTTGAGCTGGTTGAGCACGCGGACAGGGCGTTAAATGGGCCACTGCAGCATATCCCCGGGGCGGAGCGCCTGTGGCTGGATGATTTCGGTAGCGGGTTGGCGAATTTCTCCGCGGTCAGCAGTTGGC
The DNA here is from genome assembly GCF_047530105.1 of Serratia sp. T13T92. Classification (NCBI taxonomy): domain Bacteria; kingdom Pseudomonadati; phylum Pseudomonadota; class Gammaproteobacteria; order Enterobacterales; family Yersiniaceae; genus Serratia; species Serratia sp. T13T92. The sequence goes on from NZ_JBLJAK010000034.1 coordinate 22,191, forward strand.
GTTATCAGTATATCAAGGTGGCGCGCGAGCTGTTTATGTTGCTCAAGCAGAGCGATGAGGGCATCCAGCTGTTTTTTACCCTGGTGCGCCTGATGAGCCAGCACAGCGACGGGGTGATTGTCGAAGGGGTAGAAACAGAGCAGGAATGGCGACTGGTACAGCGCTCTGGCGCGTTTGCCGCCCAAGGGTATTACCTTAGCCGCCCTGCACATTTTGACCAGCTTAAAACCCTGCCTACGCGGTTTATTGCCCCCACCCCCTGACCCATTAGTTCCCAAAGCGTGAACTCTAGCCTATCCTCTACTAGGCTTTCAGTAAGGCTGCTTATCAATTTGAGCAGTCTGCTATCGCCTCGAGGGAACCGTTATGACAAGAACAGGCAAAACATTTAGCTGGATTGGCGGCATCGTGCTGTTGATCATCGTGGTTTTGGTGGTGTTCATTGCCACCTTCGATTGGAACCGTCTCAAACCCACCATTAATAGCAAAGTCTCTGCCGAACTGCAGCGCCCGTTTGCTATTCGTGGCGATCTGGGCGTTAACTGGGAACGTCATCAGGATGAGGGGGGATGGCGCGCCTGGGTACCGTGGCCTCATATCCACGCCGAAGATATTATGCTGGGCAACCCGGCCAAGATACCGGGCGACGAGATGGTCACACTGCAACGTGTCGATGCCTCGATCGCGCCATTGGCGCTGCTGGGCAAAGAGGTGCTGATCCCGCGTATCTGGTTGAAGCAGCCAAATGCCTCGCTACAGCGCTTGGCGAACGGTGACAATAACTGGACCTTCAACCTGGCCAACAGCGCCGATAAAGACCCCAACCAACCACAGTCAGACTGGTCGGTCAGCATTCACGATATCGTGTTCGATCGCGGCCAGATTGACTTTAAAGACGCCACGCTCAAGGCCGATTTCCAGGCGTTGATCGATCCACTTGGCAAGCCTCTGCCCTTTAGTGAAGTTGCGGGTAAACAGCCGGGGGATAAAGCGACGACGCCGGATTATGTTTTCGGCTGGAAGGTTAAAGGAAAATACCACGGTGAAGCGCTGTCAGGCAGCGGCAAAATGGGTGGCATGCTGTCACTGCAAAGCGCTGATATACCTTTCCCACTGCAGGCCGATGTCCGTTCCGGCAATACCAGAGTACAGGTCGCGGGGACGTTGTCCGATCCGCTGAACTTTGGCGGTCTGGATCTACGGCTGAAATTCTCCGGTGACAGCCTGGGAAACCTGTATGCGCTGACCGGTGTGTTGTTACCGAATACCCCTCCTTATTCTACCGATGGTCATCTGATCGCCCAGTTGCATCAACCGGGCGGCGCGGTATTCCAGTATCAGGGTTTTGACGGCAAGATCGGTGACAGTGATATCCACGGTGATTTGAAGTACGTTGCGAGCCACCCTCGGCCCAAGTTGAGTGGTGAGGTGCTCTCCAAACAGCTGCGTTTCGCCGATCTTGCGCCATTGATCGGCGCGGATTCCAATCAGCAGAAAGCCAATCGCGGCGAGAAAACCCGCCAGCCGAGCGATAAAGTGCTGCCGGTTGAGAAGTTCGAAACCAAAAGCTGGGGGGTAATGGATGCTGACGTCAAATTTACCGCCAAACGTATTGAGCATGGCAGTTCGCTGCCGCTAAGCGATCTGAATACCCACCTTAAGCTGGATAACGCGGTGATCCTGATGGACCCGCTGCGCTTCGGCGTGGCGGGGGGCAACCTGAATGCCATCGTCCGTCTTGATGGTAGCAAGAGCCCGATGCAGGGGCGGGTAGATATGCATGCGCGTAAGTTCCAGCTGAAACAGCTGCTGCCGAACGTGGAGTCGATGAAGCGCAGCCTGGGAGAATTGAACGGTGATGCCAAGCTAACGGGTAGCGGCAACTCGGTGGCCGACTTGCTGGCGACCAGCAGCGGCGACCTGCGCCTGCTGATCAATGACGGCGTGATCAGCCGCAGCCTGATGGAAATCCTGGGCCTGAACGTAGGTAACTACCTGGTAGCTCAACTGTTTGGCGATGACGAAGTGGGGATCAACTGTGCGGCGGCGGATGTCGGCATTCGCAGCGGGTTGGCGACGCCACGGCTGTTCGTGTTTGATACGGAAAACGCCATCATCAACATCACCGGCAACATCAATTTCGCCACCGAGCGGCTGGATCTGTCCATCGACCCGGAAAGCAAAGGGATGCGGGTGCTGACCCTGCGTTCGCCGCTGTATGTTAAAGGGACATTCAAAAAACCGGATGCGGGCGTGAAGGCCGGGCCGTTGATTGCCCGCGGGGTGGCTGCTGTGGCGTTGGGCGTTGTCGTTGCTCCGGCAGCGGCATTGCTGGCCCTGGTTTCACCGAGTGACGGTGGCGAGGAAAACCAGTGTGGCAAGATCCTGCAGCAGATGAAGAACAAGAAGTGACCCAATATTACTGTAGTACCTGGCAGCTGTGATCCTGGATCTCTTCGGCGGAGGCCAGATTCAGCTGCCATAGGTTACGTTTCACAGCCAACAGCAGGAAATCCCCTCCCGGCAAGGCCGTCATCGCCATGCCGTAGCTCCCCATGCTTTCACGTGCGCCCTCAACGCCCTGAGCCAGCAAACGGAATGCCCCAAGCTGCTTGAGTTCAGCAGCGCTGGCGCGGCGAGCCAAATAATCATGCCCCAGTAACCCACCAGGTAGCGGCTGCCAGCTTTCGCTGAAATCCCCTGGCAGCTGTGCCAGCCGGGTTTTTACCGCCGGTTGCAGGCAGGAAATATGAATATGCAGCTGATTTTGCGTACGGCCGTATTCGGAGTTGATCGCCAGTGAGATGGCGGCATCGTCGATCGGTTTACCGAGTTTATCCGCCATAAAATGCCGGGCCTGCCAGGCTAAGGCGAAGAAGTTGGCGGTGTCGGGTTGTAATACTTGCGGACTTTCGATGCCGGTGATTTTGGCCGTTGGCATCAACAGGTATTGCAAAGGCCCATTGCGGTCTTTCAGCACCACGAACCCTGCCTGCTCATCTACCTGTGCGCAGGGGGCCGGATTATGGTTTTGTTGCTGATTTGGCAGGCATTGCTGGCTGACGATATGCCACAGTGCATCCGGGTGGGCCGGTTTCAGCCAGAAATAGGCGGCAATGGCGATAATAATCAGCAACGTAACAGACAAACAGAGCCAACGGCGCAATGACATGGGCGGGTTTCCTCAGCAAATGGGGGGATAGCATAGCCGGGATTTGTGACAACAGACAAACAGGCCCCCATAGGCAGGGGGCCGGGAGAGGATTACAGAGACGTGTGGCGGGTTTCTTTCATCAGCAGCAGCGCGATCAGCGTCAGGCTAGCCATGGCCGCCAGGTACATACCAACGTAGAACAGCCCGTAGTTGTTAGCCAACCAGGTCGCAATATAAGGCGCTACCGAAGCCCCCAGGATCGAGGCCACGTTATACGAGAACGAGGCCCCGGTGTAGCGCACTTCTGTTGGGAACAGTTCAGGCAGCAGTGCGCCCATCGGGCCAAAGGTCAGGCCCATAATGCTCAGCCCAAGCAGCAGGAAAGCCATCACCAACAGCTGATTGCCGGAACCCAACATGCTCGGGAACAGGAAGGCAAAGCCGATCATCAACAGGGTGATGACAATCATGGTTTTGCGGCGGCCAAAGGCATCGGCCAGCAAACCGGCGATCGGCACCATCACGCCAAAACCAATCACCGCCACCATCAGCATCCACAGGAAGCTGTTACGTGAATATCCCAGCCCCAGCGGCTCTGCGGCCGTGCCGTAGGTCATGGAGTAAACGGTCATCAGGTAGAACAGCGTATAGGTAGCCAGCATGATGAAGGTACCCAGGATGGTGGCCTTTTTGTGCTTGCTCAGCAGTGTTCCGAGCGGGACCTTCACCTGTTTGCCTGCTTTGGCCACCTTGGCAAAAACCGGGGTCTCGTGCAGCGAAATACGCACATACAGACCCACCAGCACCAGCGCGGCAGAGAGGATAAACGGTACGCGCCAGCCCCAGGTCATGAACTGTTCGTCAGTCAGCAACCAGGAGAGCAGCAGGAAGGTGCCGTTGGCGAAGAAGAAGCCGATCGGTGCACCCAACTGCGGGAAAGAGCCGTACAGCGCACGTTTGTTGGCAGGCGCATTCTCGGTGGCCAGCAACGCGGCACCGCCCCATTCGCCACCCAGACCCAGGCCTTGGCCAAAGCGTGCCAGCGCCAGCAGGATCGGTGCAAAGATACCAATGGTTGCATAGCTTGGCAGCAGGCCGATCAGCACGGTGGAAATCCCCATGGTCAGCAGTGAAGCCACCAAAGTCACTTTCCGCCCGACGCGATCGCCGAAGTGGCCGAATAGAGCAGAGCCGATTGGCCGTGCCACAAAGGCGATGGCGAAGGTGGCCAGCGATTGTAGCGTTGCAGCAGCCGGGTCACCCTGTGGGAAGAAGATATGCGGGAACACGATCACCGCAGCGGTGGCATAAATATAGAAATCAAAGAACTCGATGGCGGTACCGACCAGAGAGGCGACGATGACTTTTCCCCGGGAGTTAACCGGTGTGGACGCGGCATCGGCGTCCAAGGGGGTAGCGATGGTGGCTTGCATAGTTATTTCTTATATTTTGACTAGGGAAAAATTCATCTTAGTCATAGCAAAATGGCTTTTCAACGGGGAGATTTTGTACTATCTGGCAAATAAACTGTTAAAAAGACTAATGTTTTAACGAGTTGATGTTCTATGGTCGTTAACGTGGTGAAGTGAGCTATAAGCAGAGAGAATGACTGGAAAAGGTGCAAAGAAAAGTTATAGGGTAGTTTGTTGTGCTGGTTTTGGCCGGTTGATTAGTCTGGTTTTAGAGTTATTGACTGCTTTTTGGTTTGATTATCGAAATAAAAAACCAGTCGCAACCTTGCGACTGGCATGAATGCAATGCTGATGGTGGATATTCACTTGCCCTACGGCAGGGTTTTGTCTTCTTTATACTGTGCCGTGGCAATCCAGGCGGCGCAAAACAGCGTCAGGCGGGCAAAAAAGTAGAAGAACGCCATCAGCCCGATCACCGAGCCAAAGGCGGCGCCGGAAGGCGATTTGGCGACCTGCGGTAGCGTCATGGTCATCACAAACTTGATGGCTTCAAAGCCAATTGCGGCGATCAGCGTGCCGCGCAGCAGCGCTTTTTTCTTCGGCTTATGGCGCGGCAGCATCCAGAAGATCCACAGAAACAGCAGGTAGTTGGCAAAAATGGAGATCGATAGCGCGATCAGCGTCATCGCCGGCCGCAGCCATTCAATGCCATCCAGCCCCAACGCATGCACGATGGCCGCCTGGGCAGAACCCGCAATCGAGGTTAACGACAGTGTGACGATCAGTGCCACCACCAGACCGGTTAATGAAATAAAATCGCGGGTGTAGCGAAAATAGATTTTCTCCTGATCCTGCGGATTACGTTCCCAAACGTCACGGGACTGGGCGCGGATCGCCTCACGCAGATTGCCCATCCAACTGATGCCGGAGTACAGCGCCAGCGCCAGGCCGGTCAGGCCGACGGTGGTACGTTGCTGAATGGCGGTGTTCACCGTGTTCTTCAAGGTACTGGCCAACGTGGGATCGCTGATGCTATTGACGATCTTATTGATCAATTCGGCCAGCAGGTCCGGGTTGGATGCTAGCACAAAGCCCACGGCGGCAAACGACACCATCAGGATCGGAATCAAAGAGAGAAACGAGAAGTAGGTAATGGCGGCGCCAAACTGGCTGCCAAGACGGTCGTTGAAGCGTTCGGTGGCTCGCAGCAGGTGAGCGATGGTGGGCCAGGCTTTAACGCGCTCTATCAGGCGAGCGAACCCCGAAAGGCCTTTATCCAGTTTTTGGTTGCCGGTTTTGATGGCGATCGTCGGTTTCTCAATGGCCTCAGGCTGCTCTGGAGCGGCTTTATTCTGCATTACGTCACGGTATCCTTCAGATAAATCAATGGGCATGTGCTTGATTATAGCCAAATATGCCCTCGATTTGGTCGCTAATGGACGAGATTGGGTTAATTCTGATGATGGCCTCTACCAACCGCTGCGAGCAAGAACGCTCGATTTTGTCCTATTCACCACACGTCTGTTTTTCTGCCGGATCCCTGCAATTTTATCTATCTCAGCGCCAGAAAGGCTTTTACTCATCTTATGGCGCGCGCTTTTTCACCCGGTATGCGCCTACTGCAGCCGTAGGGGCTGGAACGGTTATCTCCTGAATCAATAGATAAAATGGAAGGTCTTATGAAATTATTCAATCACCCCACCTGTCGCCCATTTACCGAAGCGGGCAACCTGTCGCAACTTTCCGCTTATTACGAGGAAGATCGCCACATTATGTGGATGCTAATGCGTGCAGAGCCGCGCCCTTGTTTCAATCAGGCGCTGATAGAAGACATCATGACGCTGGCGCAGGCGGCGAAAGAGTCGACGTTGCAGTTCGACTTTTGGGTCACCGGTTCGCTGGTGCCAAACATGTTTAACGTCGGTGGGGATCTGAGCTTTTTTGCCGAAGCGATCAAAAACCGCAAGCGTGAGGCGATGATGGCGTATGCCCGGGCCTGTATCGACTGTGTGCATGCCGCAGCACGAGGCTTTGATACCGGGGCCATCAGCATTGCCATGGTGGAGGGCAGCGCGCTAGGGGGCGGTTTTGAGGCGGCATTGGCGCACCATTTTGTTTTGGCGCAGAACAACGCACGGATGGGGTTCCCAGAAATCGCCTTCAATCTGTTTCCCGGTATGGGCGGTTATTCACTGGTAAGCCGCAAGGCAGGCATGCGCCTGGCGGAAGAGCTGATCTGGAGCGGGGAATCTCACACCGCCGAATGGTTCGAAAGCTATGGGCTGGTGGATAAGCTGTTTCAACCGGGTGATGCCTATATGGCGACTCGTACCTTCATCGACACCATCAGGCCCAAGCTGAACGGTATGCGCGCCATGTTGCGCGCGCGTCAGCGAGTATTGCAGTTAACCCGCTCCGAGCTGATGGACATTACCGAGGATTGGGTGCACTCGGCCTTTACTATCGAGGAGAAGGATCGCCTGTACATTGAGCGGTTGGTGATGCTGCAGGATCGGCACACGCTTAATCAGCGTCACGCTGGCTAAGCGTTAATTCCCGCCCGCATCACTTTGGTGATCGCGGGCTATAGGTTTTCAGCCACTGTTCTAATTGCTCGGGTAGCATCGGCCGGGCGAACAGGAATCCCTGTTTTTCATCGACCCCTACGCAGTCCAGGAAGCGATTTTCACTGTCCGTCTCAACCCCTTCGGCAATCACCTTAAACTGTAGCGCTGCGGCGACCGCGACGATGGCGCGGATCAGTGATTGTGATACCGGGGCCAGATTGACGCCGCGAACAAAGCTTTGATCCAGCTTGATGGCGTCCAGAGGGATACGTGCCAGCTGGGCCAGAGAGGAGTAACCGGTGCCAAAGTCATCCAGATGAACCTGTGCACCCAAGGCCCGTAGCCGGGCTATCACCTCACGCGCCCGGCTCTCATCTTCTATCAGGCTGCTTTCGGTCAGCTCAAAATCCAGAGTGCAGGGTGCAAGCTGGTTTTCCCGCAGTACTTCAACCAGATCGTTTACCACGCTGTCATCCACCAACTGCCTGGCGGAAAGGTTAACCGCGATGCGTAAATTCAGCCCCTGTCGTTGCCAAATGGCAGCCTGTTTCGCGGCGGTTTGCAGCACCCAGCGGCCAAGTGGGGCAATCAGCCCGGACTCTTCGGCATAGGAGATAAACTGTAAAGGTGGGATCAGCCCGCGTTCCGGCGAATCCCAGCGGACCAGCGCCTCTACGCTGTGCACGGCTCCGTTGAGCGTTGTGATCTTGGGTTGGTAATACACCACCAGTTGCTCCTGTTCCAGCCCCTTACGAAGGTTGGTATCCAGCCACATGTATTCGGCAACGCGGCGGTTCATTTCCGGCGAGAAGACGATAAAGGTGCGTTTGCCGTGCTCCTTGGCGACGTACATGGCGGTATCGGCGCTGCGGATCAGGCTGTCCAGATCGTGACCATGTTGCGGGCACAGGGCAATGCCAATCGAACAGCCGGTGTAGACCTCGATCAGGCCGATGCGGAAGGGCATTTGCAAGCGATCGATAATGCGCTGGGCCAGCTCTTGCAGCATGATCCGGTCGGCCTGGGTGACCAGCACCAGAAATTCATCGCCCCCCAGACGGGCAAGTTTTTCTCCATGATCCAGGCAACTGAGAATGGCGTGAGACACCTCGATCAGCAAGCGATCGCCAAACATATGCCCATAGGCGTCGTTTACTTTTTTGAAGTTATCCAGATCGAGATAGACCAACCCAACGTGGCTGTCACCGCGTTCGCTAATCGCCCGGTTAATATCATCCTGAATGGCGTTGCGGTTTGGCAGGCCAGTGATGGTATCGGTATTGGCCAATAGCCGCAGGCGTTCCTGGGCGCGGCGTTCTTCGGTGATATCCGTGCCGGAACAGATCAGGAACACCTCTTTTTTGCCGCTGCCGCTGTGGACGAACTTGTTGCGAAACAGGAATAACCGCTCGCCTTTGACCGTTTTGATCCAGCGCTCCACCTCATAGGAGGCCCCGTTGCGAAAGAAGGTGGCAATATTGCGCCGGGATGCAGCGGCCTCTTCGGGGCTCATAAACATCTTGAAGACGTTTTTGCCGATCACATCCTGTTCCTGCAGGCCGGTATACTCTTCGCTCAGGCGGTTAAAGCGCTGGACGCGGCCGTGTTGGTCAACGATGACAATGACGGAATTAGCCTCTGACACCACCTGTTCGGCAAACGATAGGCCGTGCACCAAATCACGTGCCACGGCCTCGGTATCGGTATAGGCAGAGGCGGTGCCCGCCCACTCTAATTTATTGACCCGGCGGCCGACCAAATGCAGGTGGATGGGTTGGCCGCTGAGCAGAATGGTCAGATCCAGGCTGGCGGTGACCCCGCTCAGACGGCGGATTTTCGCTGCCTGCATTTCGTCGAGGGCCACGGCAAGGTGTGTTTTGCCTTTGATTGCCGTCAACTGCAGGGCATTGCTGTCAAACGCCAGATGCCAGTAAGGGCTGCTGGTGCCAAAATGGGTGTTAAGGAGTATCGGGCCTTGGTCTGCGAACATGATCATTCCTCAAAAAGGGACAGCCGGACCCTACGCTGCAGCCTGAAAGACGATGGGGATCGCGTGAGCGACGTCTGTATAGAGTGTAAAAGAGAACCGCGCAGTGTGCGAAAATCAGTTTTTGGCTTCGTTGAGCCAGGGTTGTGGCCAGGAATGCTAAATTAATCCCTAGCTGGAGGTGGACAAAAGCCACACTAATAATTACGCTTGGGCAATCTAATCTTCCAAATAACAGACGCCTTCTCCATAATTTATTCATAATTGACGAATATTACCATTTTTGATTTTAAAAAATTTACACTCCCTCGCATTACTATATATTCATGCGCATATTATTATTTCCGACGACGAGATAGTGAGCCTGTTAACGTACAGCGCTCCTGATGAAGAATAACTTTTAAGGAAATAATTATGCGTAAACTGACCGCTTTATTTGTCGCTTCAACGTTAGCCCTGGGTTCTGCTTCTGCCGCCTTTGCAGCCGACGCAACTACCGCCCCGGCAACCGCATCGGCCACAACCGCCGCCCCGGTGAAAATGATGCACTATAAAGACGCAAAAAGAGAAAGTCCTTTTGCTGGCTTGAACCTGACCAAAGAGCAGCGCCAGCAGATGCGCGATATCATGAAAGAGTCGCATCAAAAACGCGGCCCGGGTGCTAAAGACGAGCGCCAGGCACTGCACAGCATGATCGCTTCGGAAAGCTTCGACGAAGCCAAGGCAAAAGCCCAGATCGATGCGATCGGTAAAGTGCAATCTGAGCACATGCTGGAACGCGCCAAAGCGGAAAACAAAATGTATAACCTGCTAACGCCAGAGCAGAAAAAGCAATACAATGAGAATTATCAGAAACGCGAGCAGAAGATGATGGAGCATATGAAAAAAATGCGTGATCATGTCCCTGCTGCTGAATAATTAACATTGCTAGCATAATAAAAATGCCGGGTTATTTGCCCGGCTTTTTTTATTTTATTTTCTGACAGGATTATTTAGTCGTAGCAGCAATGGCATTAAATTGTTCGATAATAATCGCGGCGAACAGGGGATCGTTGATATGGTACGGCACTTTGAGCAACCGGCGTTTTGCGGTCTGTACCAGCGTCCGTTCCAGCGAGTGAACAAAAGCGCTCAGCGCCTGTGGATCCCAGAAGGGCTGCCCTGGCGCATCCAAAGTTGAAAAGCCACCCAGCGGTACGACAAAGCATACCTCCCCGGCACACGCGTTCAGCTTGTCACCAATCCAGCGCCCTAACTGGGTATTCTCCTGCGCCGTGGTGCGCATCAGCGTTACCTGGCTGTTGTGGCAATAAAATTGACGATTGGCGTAGCGGGCCGGAATGGTTTTCGGGTGACCGAAGTTGATCATATCCAGCCCTCCGCATGACATCACACCAGGGATCTCAGTGCGGGCGATGGCCCCAAAGCGATCTTCGTTGCAGGCCAACACGCCATCAAACAGATAGTCGCACACCTCTGTGGTGGTCAGATCCAATACGGCGTTGAGCAAGCGGCTGTCGATCAGCTTTTCCATTGCCTGGCCACCACTGCCGGTAGCGTGAAACACCAGGCAATCCCAGTCGTGCTCAATGGCGCTGGTCACGGCCTTGATACAAGGCGTAGTGACGCCAAACATGGTCAGGCCGGTGGCGGGTTTGCTGTCGGCATCATCATCGATATGAAAGCGGATTGCCCCGGCTATCTGGTTGGCGGCATTGCTCAATACCTTGCGTGAAATACGATTTAGCCCGGCGATATCGGTGACGGAATACAGCATGGCAATATCGCTGGAGCCGACATAGCCAGCGACATCACCCGCAGCCATACTCGATACCATCAGCTTTGGCAGGCCGATGGGCAACTGTTGCATGGCGGGTGTGATGATCGCGGTGCCACCAGACCCGCCCAAACCGAGCAGCCCAGCAACATCACGACGTGAGAGCATGAAGCGCTCAAAAGCGATAGCCATGGCCGCAATCGCCTGCCCGCGATTAGCACAAAAAACGGCTTGTTCACCTTCCGGATGGTAACCCGCGATCTCATGTGCAGAAACGTCCGCATGATACAGAGAAGGCTTACCGGAAGTGGAGAGATCGAGGGTGATGACGGGTAAATCGAGATTGGCGATCAGATGACGGACATATTCCAGTTCTTGTCCTTTAGTATCTGCTGTGGTAGCAATATAGACAAAACCTGGGGTGCTGCTCATCATCTGTTCCTGAAAAAGGTTCAGACAAAGGTCTGAACAAATTGATTTTAATGCTATTTTTTATAGTGGGTTGTGAACCCTGGTGTCGGACAATAAGGTACTATCGTTTATTTGTTGGTCATAATGAGACTGCCGTATCATTTTTGCAAGCATTAATTTGCTTAAAGTGAGACTTGTGTCCCGTTTTTGGCTATCTTAGCGGTAATTTTTTACGTTGCCGATGGGCCAGGATCTGTCGGTGAGGCTGTCTATCGTATTGACTCCAAGGCTGGAAGATACGAGGAAGTTCGAGGAAAACGTGCCAATATCCGCATTTCCCGCTCCACGGGATGAATCTTTGACACATACTCGTGCCAAAACCCGCAGCTTGCTGCTGGCCTGTGCGATGGAGCTCTACGATGGTGGGGTCTTCCCTTCGATTACAGAGCTGGCGGCGCATGCGCAGGTCTCCCGTGCCACCGCTTATCGCTATTTTCCCACCCAAAGCGCCCTGATCTCCGCCGTTGTGGCGAAAAGTCTGGGGCCGATCCTTGAATGGCAACCGCAGGATAATGATGCGCTCAAGCGCATTCATCAACTGTTGGCGTTTGCCTATCCGCAGATGGAGCAGCATGAAGGCGCGCTACGTGCGGCGTTACAGCTATCGCTCCAGCAATGGGCTAACGCGACGCCGGGCGAAAAGTTTGTGCGTGGCAATCGCAAACGGCTGTTGAAGCTGGCGGTGGAGCCCTTGCAGAACAAACTCCCTGCTGAAGCCCTGCAACGCGTAATCCACGCCTTTTCGCTGATTTATGGTTCCGAGGTGTTCCTGGTGCTGAAGGACATTTGGGGTTTAGAGCTCGATGATATTCAAGATGTGACCCAGTGGATGGCCAAAGCCATCATTCGCCAGGCTGAAGAAGATGCCAACGCTGGAGGGTAATCTGCCGATCGAGGTTGGCCATGCTGACGGGCCGGGGAGTGTTCTCCGGCCTTTTCATTGGTTTTTTGGCTAATAAAAAACCGGAACCCTTGCGGGCCCCGGCTTAACGAGGGGTGAAGCAATTAACTCTGCGGTTAAACTTGCTCAGCTTGCAACTCCCTGTCGATACTTTAATCAGGTGTTGTGGCCGGCTTATAATTTCCCTGGTGTTGGTATGGTTATTACTAACTTATCGTTCTACTATCGTTTTTATAATATATCACTTCTGATACCATGTTTGACCATAAAAGATGGTATGTCAAGCAAGCTATTAGGCTAAGATTGTATAGTATGCGAGATTTCGATAACGTTTTTGTACGGATGGGTGTCAAAGCGACTGAAAAATCAGCGAGATATATCGAAGGATAAAATGTTTAACAATCATCAAAAATTCGATTCGCAGTCGATTGCAGGCAAGGTCAGGGAACTCTTTTTGCAGCATGGGATCGGCAAGCGACAACATGCCAAGGAACTCAGCCGCATTTTGGATCTGAGTTTTTCCCATGCTCACCGCAAGCTGAAAGGCCAGAGCCCATGGACGCTGGAACAAATCAACAGCGTGGCACTGGCTTTGGGAGAAACGCCGGCGTCCATCGTCGACATTCTGCCCGAAAGCGAGCCTGTTGGGTCCACTGTGGCACAGGATGCCATCTTTTCTGTGGCCGGGGTGGTGTTACCTTGTGTGGCGCACATTAGCAGCGAACTAGTGGGCAGCAAGCAGGCCGAGTTTGTTGGCTTGCAGCAGGATGGGCAGTGGATGGTTTATCGAGCCAGCGAGGCCCCACAGGGCAAGCGTTTTGCTGTCGAACTGATCGAGATCCGCCCCAGCCATAGCGAAGACGATCGCCTGAGCATTGCGGTATTGGATGATGCACATCAGGCCGCTGATGAGCTAACCAAGTATCTCAATAGCCAAGGATTCAACGCCGTGGCTTTCTATGACGTCAGCAGTTTCTGCCAGGCGCTGGCCAAAAACCCGTTTGATGGCTACGTGGTGGATTGGTTGATAGGCCACGAAACGGCGCAGAAATGCATCGAAACTATTCGCACTTCCGATCATGCAGATGCGCCGATCCTGGTGCTGACCGGCCAGTTGGGCACCGATTTGCGTGAGTCAGAGATTGCCAGAGCGATGCGCGATTATGACGTGTTAGGCCCGTATGAAAAACCGGTGCGGCTCCATGTGATCGAAGCCGCACTGCAACGGTGCTTTAATCTGTAGTGACAAACAGCGACGTGAGTGAGGTGGATAGCGCCTCCATGCGTACCGGTTTCATCAGATAATCGTCAAACATGGCGCGTTGCTCGCTAGGCAGCAGCTCCGGCGTATAGGCGCTGATACCGATAATCGGGATATTACGGTTCGGGCCGCGCTGGTCACGCAGCTGTTGCGCCACTGCCACACCATCGATGCCGGGCATTTGCAGATCGAGCAGCAAGGCATCGTAAGGCCGCCGCAGCAGCTTTTGCAGCGCACGTTCCGACGAGTCACACAGCTCATATTGATAGCCCAACTTGTCGAGCAGGGCGATAAAGGCCATGCCTGCGGCAGGATTGTCGTCTACCACCAGGATTTGCTGCTCTTTTTTCAACAGCGTCGCTGCCGGACGTGGGCTTTGCTCTGGCAACTGTTCTTCACTGATCTCAACGGGAATGCTGACGATAAAGGTGCTGCCTTCTCCCACTTCGCTGTACACCGTGATCGTGCCGTCGAGCAATTCAACCAGGCCGTGGACGATCGCCAATCCCATGCCAACCCCGCTGTATTGGCGAGTATTAGACTGATCGAGCTGGGTAAAGGGCTCAAAAATCTGCGGTAGCAGGGCATTGTCGATACCGATGCCAGTATCCGTAACTTCAATGATCAACGAACTCCCCGCAGGTTGACTACGCAGGCAGCTGTGCAGCGTGATGGTACCGCTTTCGGTATATTTAAAGGCGTTGGTCAGCAGGTTAACCACGATTTGCCGTAGCCGCTGAGGGTCGGAATAGACCTGCGCATGGGTGAATTCCACTTCACGTACCAGTTTGACCCCAGGTTTATGGGTCAGCATGGCGATTTCATCCGTCGTTTCGTCGATCACCTGCTGGGCATTAAAGGGAACAATGCGCAGCTCCATCATGCCGCTGTCCAGGCGCGCATAATCGGTGAGATCCTTCATCTGGCTTTCTATCTGCTCGGCGGCGGTTTCCAGCCGGTGGAAAGTATCTTTGTGCTCATGGGATACGCGGGTATTGGTCAGCACATCAATGGCGGACATGATGCTTTGCAGCGAGGTGCGCAGTTCATGCCCGATGGCCCCGAGGAAGGCGTTTTTGGTGCGGATAGCCTTTTGCTCTGCGCGAATGGCCTTCGACTGTTGGCTGATGGTTTGGCGCTGCTGGCGGATGACGATCAGCGTGATGGCAATCAGCGCGATCACCGAGAACATGATGATCACCAGGCCATAAAAGATGATGTGCCTTTTCTCGATAAAATCTTCGTAAGCCCCGGTGCGCTGCTTCACTTCAGCGTGGTCCGCCAGGTTGGCCATCATAATCGCGGAGGGTTTGATCTGTTGCATGGCCTGCGAAATCAGCCCCAGATCTACCTGAGGGCTGTTGACCAACTGATCCAACTGGGTAATTTCATTGCGCATCCGTTCAACGAGCTCGGGATATCCAGGCTCGTGATACAGCGGCAGGGTCGATTCTGACGGGCGGGCGAGCACCGAATAGCGAGAATAGAGAATATCGAACCTTAGCCTCAGATTATCGATATCCACCTGGTTGGTGCTTTTTTGCTGTTCCACCAGGGTTTCAAATTCCGCCAGCTTGATGGCGAACTTGGCGATCGACCAAGAGTAGTTTTCCTGCGTACCGGCAACGGCATACAGCCCTTTTTTGGACAAGGTGGCGCTGTAGTAATACAGCGTCACCGTTGAGGCGAGCAGGAATAAGGCGGCAAAAATGGCCGGAATGGCCAACCTGCCGCTGTCTTTGAACCTGACTAACTTCATTTAATGACGATCCTGTTGATCTGCCAGATAAAGCGCGAGTTATACAGCGGAGAGTTGAGCTCCGCGCCCCCGGCATCGCGGGGATAGATCAGAAACAGCGGCCCGAAATCGCGCACCTTTAACATTTCCCCGCCCATTTTATAGGCCAGGATCATATTGTATTTAGCCACGTCCGAGATGGGCACATCAATATAATAATCGTTCAGCGCGTAGAGCGTCATCATGGTGCCTTCGGCACCCACTTTAGCCAAAATATCCGCCAGCAATACGCCATCGAATTTTACTCTGGGCGTCCACGAAGTGGTGGTCGTGATGCTGTGGACCGGCATGGCAAACAGCTCTTTATCGGTAAAGACATAGGTTTTGTTCTCGGCGTCGGTGATGTTTTTAATCTTGCCGCCGACTTCCAGGGTAAAGCTGAGAGCACTGGTTTGGGTAATGACCAAAGCCAGCAGGGCAAACGCGGTATTTCTTATTGCGGTCAACAGCATCGGTAGTTCTCCAGACCGGGGATCAGGCCCACGGCAATTCGTTTAGCATCAGGGTAGTGAAGGCTAGTTCGACCTGCTCCAGGTCATGCTTTCTGGCGCTGGCCTGCACGTTGTTCAGCTCGGGGAGGGCAAAATAGACAGGCTGACATAAAGGATAGTCTCGCACCCGCAATTCGGGAGCGATTGAGGTAAAGAAGGCGGTAGTT
Organism: Serratia sp. T13T92; assembly: GCF_047530105.1. Classification (NCBI taxonomy): domain Bacteria; kingdom Pseudomonadati; phylum Pseudomonadota; class Gammaproteobacteria; order Enterobacterales; family Yersiniaceae; genus Serratia; species Serratia sp. T13T92. The sequence goes on from NZ_JBLJAK010000034.1 coordinate 38,177, forward strand.
GGGACATCGTAGCCTGCGGCAATATGCACCGCAGCGGTATCCGATGTCAGAACATAGCGGGCATGCTTCACCCAGGCCAGGAAATCCGCGGTAGCGGTGGAAAGCGGTTGAATATCCACATAATGCGGGTGATCCACCGCGCCGAACCCCAGCACCGGGCAGGCAAACTTCTCCCACAGGGCATTCACCAGTGGCACATGAGCACTGGCCGGGATGCTGCGTAACGGCGTACTGGCGGTGGGGCAAAACAGCAGGTAGGGCTTGTTCTGCCAGCACTCAGGTAATGGCGGCAGACACAGTTTTTGCATCCAGCGGTTGGCTTTCGCCGCAGCAGGAATAGCGGCAGGTTCAACGCCCAGTGCCTGCAGGAAAAAATCAATCATCGGCAACGTGGTGAAGGCTGGCCAGAACAGTTGATTACCGGCATCGATACACAGTTCTTGCTCAGGAATATGCTCCGCTTTCCACGGCAGCCAACGGAGATCCGCCACCACGCCTGCCGCCAGATGATAAAGCTGATCGACATAGTGGGGCGCGCGCCCTGGCCGATAGATAATAGTACGCAGGTTGGGATTAAACTCGCGCAGCGCCTCAAGCGCGGTCAGGCCAATAATGGAATCGCCCAGCGTTACGCCCATGCCGTTAATGATGTGCACGACCGATTCGTTGCAATAATCCACGCTGAAAGGGGCCGCAGCGGCGTTGCGGATACCGCGGTAGCCAGCCAGGCTAAAATAATCACCGGAAAAACTCTCCTGTTGTTCAAGATCCCATGAGGCGACCATGACGCCGTCTGCTGTCAGCAAACTTCCCCGGTGATATAACACTTCATCCTTTGTTAACACTTCCATTATTTGTCCTGTCTACGAAGGCGTGGCTAAGGCTAGGAGGAATAGGCAAAAGAATGGCAGAAAACGCCGCGTTTTGCAGGTGAGAATAAGCGAAATAGCATTAAAAAGATTGGAGTTTACGCCTTACCGCTAGCCGCCTGTCTGAAAACGACCGGGGCGGCTATTTGCCGTACCTGTTAATTGGCCCCAAGCCCTGATTTTTGACGGGCAAAAAATGAGCCTTGAATCAGCCAGTATTTGGCCTTGATGGTGGGCGCGCTGGCATTGTTTGATAGAGCGGTAAAGTAAACCAGGGGCCACATAATGAAATCCAACTTTAAAAACGAAATACAGACGTTTGGGCGTTCCCTATTATTGCCTATTGCCGTGTTAGCCCCGGTGGGGATGCTAATGGGGATCTGTAGCGCGCTGGGCCAGGCGTATATGATCGATAAACTGCCGTTTCTGGGAAATGCCTACTGCAAGGCGATCTTGTCTTCGGTGGGATTAATCAGCAGCGTAGTGTTCCAGAATATCCCATTGCTGTTTGCCATGGGGGTCGCTTATGGCATGTCGAAGAAGGAAAAGGGCATTGCGGTCTTCGCTTCGGTCATCGCCTATCTAACCTTACTGATCTCCATGCACGTGCATCTGAAAGTGATGGATCAATTGGTGACGGAGAATATGGCGCTGGTCGGGCAGGGCATGGTGCTCGGCATCCATACGCTGAAAATAGAGGCGCTGGGAGGGATCATTGCCGGTTTGCTTGCCGCCAAGGTGACAGACCGGTTCTACCGGCTACAGCTGCCGTTGGCCTTTGCCTTCTTCAGTGGGAAGAAATCGGTCGCCATCCTGTCGATTGCCTTCACCATCCCGGTCGGCCTGCTGATCCCGTTCGTGTGGGATGTGTTTACCTATGGGATGCGGAGCATCTCGACCGTGATGATGGCGCCGAATATCGGTGCAGGGATCTACATGACTCTGAACCGTTTGCTGATCCCGTTTGGCTTGCACCATGTGCTGAGTTCAACGGTGCGCTTCACCGAAGCGGGTGGTACCTATCTGATTGATGGTCAAACCTATGTCGGCATTCTGCCCGCCATGAACAAGATCCTGTTTGAACTGGGACCCAACCATCCAGCATGGAATGAGTTCATGCCAACGCTATCAAGCTACCTGGCTTCGTCGCAGATGCTGACCACGTTGTTCCGCGTTCCGGCTATCGGGCTGGCGATGTACCACATGGCCTATTTCAAAAACAAGAAATTTGCCAAAGGGATGATCCTGACCGTGGTACTGACGGCGTTTCTCGGCAATATCACCGAGCCGCTTGAGTTCTCCTTCCTATTTATTGCGCCGCAGCTCTTTGTTATCTATGCGATCTTATGCGGTCTGTTGACCATTCCTCTGCAAATGTTGGACGTCTCGATTGGTTATATTCGCGGCACGATCTTTGACTTCGGCATCTTCGGGCTGATGTACGAAAACACCCACTGGCCGAACCTGCTGCTGCTGGGCGCGATTAACTTTGTGGTGTTCTATGGCGTGTTCCGCTATGCCATTGGCAAGTTTGATATCAAAACGCCTGGGCGTGAGAAAGAGATGGCGGACAGCGCGCTGCTCAATAACAAAGAGTACGACAAGGTGGCGGAGCTGGTCGTAGAAGGGCTGGGCGGTAGGCAGAACATCAAGCGGGTAGAAAACTGTGTGTCGCGGCTGCGTATCGACCTTGGCGACCAGAAGCTGATGAACATGGAGTTGCTGAAAGAGGCCGGTTCATTGGGGACCTTTATTCCCTCCAGTAACCATATTCACGTGGTCTTCGGGCCGCACGTCGAGTTTGTCCGTAACGCGGTAGACGACAATCTTGCTGGCATCCAGCAACGTTAAGAGGAACATAGCATGCGCGCACTTTATGATTCCAAAAGTAAAACCATCGATCATCAGGGTATGAAAGACCTTTTCACCCACGAGGCCAGGGTACAGTCATGGCTAGATGTGGAAGGCGCTCTGGCGATGGCGCAGGCCAAGGTCGGTATGATCCCTGCTGCTGCGGCAGAAAATATCGCTGCCAACTGCCAGTTAGAACGGATCGATCTGGCGGAGATCGACCGATTGATGCGTCAGATTGGCCACGGGTTTGTGCCTGTCATTAAGGTGCTGGTGAAGGCTTGTGATGCAGAAAGCGGCAAGTACGTGCACTACGGCGTGACGACCCAAAACATACAGCAGACTGCTCATCTGCTTATCGTGCAGACATTCCACCGTCATCTGATGAAGTTTGTCGATGACACGCTGGTCAATCTGGCCCGCCTGGCGAAGGCACATAAAAATACCCTGATGGCGGGGCGCACCCACGGCAAACACGCCTTGCCCATCACCTATGGCTATAAGGTTTCCGTGTGGATTTATGAGTTGCTGGCGGCGGTGGAACGTATGCAAGAGGCAGAAAAGCGAGTTTTCACCGTGATGATGGGCGGCGCGGTGGGCGCTTTTCACGCCACGGGGGAAGCGGGCAGAACGGTGCAGGATCTGGTCGCCGAACAGCTCGGGATGCATTCGATGCTGGTGCCTTCACGCAATGCCAGAGTGTTCCGCGCCGAGTACATCAGCAACCTGTGTTTGCTGGCAACCACCCTGCATAAAATTGCCGAAGAGGTTTATCAGACGTCCAGCGAGGAGTTTGGCGAAGTCTCCGAGGCGTTCACCAAAGGCACCGTGGGCAGCAGCACCATGCCGCAGAAGGTCAATCCCAAGCTGGCAAAGGGCATCATTGCCAACGCCCAGAAGCTGTATTCGGTGATGACGGCGGTGCTCTATGTCTGCCCAAGGCCGTTTGAGGCGGACAGCTCGGCCTACTTTATCTTTGATGCCAGCCTGCAGGAAAGCATTGAGCTGATGGCCGAGATTATCCTGCGTGCGGAGGAACTGACGCGCACGCTGGTGATAAACCCTGAGCGGATGCACGACAACGTGATGCTGACGCACGGGCTGATCAACAGCGAGAAAATCATGATGAAGCTGGTGGATAAGCTGGGTAAGGATCCGGCCCATGAGCTGGTTTACAACATGGCGATGCGCAGCACCCATGAACACCTCGAATACGGTGAAATACTAAGCCAGGATCCGGTCATGGCCGAAAACTTCACGGCGCAGGAGATTGCGGAGCTGCTGGATCCCGGTGCTTATACCGGCCTGTGCGCCGTATTGGCCGATGAACTGGCTGACCGGGTCTTGGAGAGAAGCCATGAATGACCAGCGCTCCGGGGTCATTAAATCCAACCGGATCGTGTTCCCCGACGGTATCAAGGCCGGTTATCTATTGGTGCAGCAAGGGCAAATAAGCGGGTTCGCCAGCTACTTTTCCGGTAGCTGCATCGACCATAGCGAGCGGATCGTCATGCCCGGGTTTGTCGACATCCATGTACATGGCTGGGGGCGGGGTTCGTTCGGCTACAAGGGCAATAAGGAGTCGCTGAAGTGGATGAGCCACGATTTGGTCAAGGCCGGTGTCACTTCTTACCTGCCCACTTCCGGCACTATGCCAAATGATTTCCTTGAGACGTCGTTAATAGAGGCTGCCGACTATATTGCCACGGCAACGCCAGCGGACGGGGCCGAAGCCATCGGCATCCATATGGAAGGCCCCTACATCAGTGAAAAACACCTCGGCATGCAGCGAGCCGACTGTTTGCAACGGCCAAGCATTGAAGGATTCGAACGCTTTAACCGGCTAGCGGGGCAGAACATCCGCCTGATGACGCTAGCGCCAGAGCTGGAAGGGTCGTTGGAGTTGATTCGCCATCTGCGGGCGCAGGGAATCACCGCGTCGGCAGGGCATACTGATGCTACCTTTGCTGAGGTTACGGCAGCGGTAGAGGCGGGATTAAATCACTTCACCCATGCTTACAGCGGGATGCGTGGCTTCCATCACCGTGAGCTCGGGGTGGTCGGTGCGCTGATGTACTATCAGGATACCTACGCGGAAGTTGCGAAACAGAGCGGCATCACCATCAAACCGGAGGCCTTTGATCTGCTTTATCGCCTGAAGCGCGATCGGCGCATGGTGCTGATGAGCGACTGTATGGGCTATGTCGATTTCCCGGAAGGCTATGAGTTTCACCATTACCTGCGCAAAGAGACCTTCCGTATCAAACAGGGGCAGTTAGAGATTACCTCAGAGGGTGGCGATACGCGCCACGTTTGCCCCTGCGACTATGGTGCGGTCCAGCAGTTGGAGATGAACTTTCTCGATTCGGTGAAGAACATCGTCGATCGTCTGGATAAGGGGCTGGTGTCTGTCGCCAGCATTGCTTGCGAGAACCCGGCGTTTCTGGCGGGTGCACAGAGCCGGAAAGGATCACTGTGCCCGGGGAAAGATGCCGATATTCTGGTGTTGGATGAAGGGCTGGAGCTGGTGGAGGTCTACTGCCGGGGCGTTCGTCAGACACTATAACCTTACCTAATGCACGGCCAACGTTGGTTGGCCGTTGTACCCTCCCAATCCCTCCTAGCTAAAACTCTCAGTGGTACAACCTCAAAAAATTTCAGCGATTTTATTGATGAAGGCCGTCACATAATCTAATTATTTGATGGGCTGTAAAAAAATATGTTGATATTTATCAATATGTGTCAGTTCAAAAAGTGAGCAAACTGCGGGTGCTCGTTTGAAATGGTATACAAATCAATAAAAAAGGTGTGGCCAACTTGGCACAAAGAAATATTTCTGTGAGCATTATTGAAAGGAATATCAACATGAATTTGATTTCAAAGGTATTTTTTCACAAGGCTTTGCAACAACCCAACAAAATAAATCAAAACCAGGGGAAAAAAGTCACGCTTAACAAGTCACTCATTGCCTTGACCATTTCCGCCGCCATCTCGCCGATGGCCGGGGTGGCCACCGCAGCTTATGTGGAAACAGGGCAGATAGGCGATAAAGCCAGTTGGGAAACAGAGGAATACAGCAGGGATTGGGGTATAACTGCGATGAAAGCATCCAGCGCCTATGCGCTGGGGTACTCTGGGCAAGGGGTTAACGTTGGCGTAATGGATTCTGGTGCTCTGTTATTTATTCATCAAGATCTTAACGGCGATCGCTTCCATGCAGTCCAGGCTAATGGCATCTACGGTTCGTCCGGTTTGCGTTACCCACAGTCGGCCCCGGGGTTACAGGGCGAATATATCGAGGGTGAAGCATTTGATATCAGCGGCCAATGGGTAGCCGGTGTTAACGATGGCCATGGGACCCACGTAACCGGCACCGTTGGGGCTAATCGTGATGGTGAAGGCATGCACGGTGTTGCCTGGGGCGCCAATATTTATGTCGCTAATACCGGTGGCACAGATAGCAATAACTATGGCCCGTTCCAGGATTACCAGTACTTCTATACCGGTTGGAAAGCGCTGGTTGATTCCGGTGCAGAGGTGATTAACAACAGCTGGGGCACCAACATTCGTATTGTCGACAACGGGTCAACCGGCAGTGATGGTGGCAATACCGGTGTGCATATACCTGCCAATAACATGACCCAATCAGAATATGAGTACTTTTATTTCAATAAAGTCTATGGAGACAATCCGTCCTTTGTTGATGCTGCCTATGATGCCGTGAAAGGCACCACGGTGGTGCAGATATTTACCACGGGCAACCGCGATTTTGCCAATCCATTCTATCGTGCACTTTACCCTTATTATCACCCTGAAGCCGAGCAGCACTGGATTGCTGTTGCCGGGTTGCAACGGGTAACCGGTACCGATAAATACTCCCTCTCTTATACCTGGAATGAGGCTGGCGAGGCCAAATGGTGGACCGTGGCTGCGCCGGGAAATGGCATCTATTCAACCACGGTGAATGCGACAACCGGGGCTCCGGGCTGGGGAAACTCATCAGGTACCTCCATGTCGGCTCCCCATGTGGCTGGTGCCATGGGCGTACTGCTTTCACGCTATCAGGATATGAGCGCTCTTCAGGTTCGTGATGTGATGTTCACCACTGCCAGCCACCAGAACCCAGACGGCAGTACGCTGGCCAACTGGACTGCGGCTGACGGCGTTCCCGATGTTCGCTACGGCTGGGGAGTGCCAGATCTTGATAAAGGGATGTATGGGCCCGGTCAATTCCTTGGCAAGGTTGAATACAACATGGCCACAACACCGCTTGATGTCTGGAGTAATAACATCAGCCAGCAAGCGCTGGATGCGCGTAAACAAGAAGATTTGGCCTGGCTACAGAACTATAAAGATCAGGGTATTGCGGCTGGTGGAGCCTATGAGCTGGGTAACAGCTTCGTAGTCAATGACGGTAACAGCGATCCGACGGATCATATCGTTAGCCAGGAGGATGCGGAAAAATGGCGGCAAGATTATTACGCTGCGCGTGCTGCTGCTATTGAGGCCAAAATTGACGCCGGTCTCTATACCGGTTCACTGGTTAAACTCGGTGCGGGCACGTTGATCATGACCGGTGATAACAGCTATCAGGGTAATACCACCGTGGAGAATGGTGCCCTGTATGGTTTCACTGAGTCCTTTGGTAGCGGCACCGTAGCGGTGAATGGCGGTAAGTTCGGGGTCATTGGCCACTATAACGATACGTTTACACTGAAGGGGCCACTGACATCGACAGCAAGCCATAAGGCCAATATTGACGTCAATGCCGGGGGCACTTACGTCGTCAGCACGGATGAACATGTCAATGTGGGTCAGTTGACCTTTAACGACGGTTCGATGATTACGGTGGGCTCCAACGACAGGGACGTGTACGCAGACGTGTTTAATAATGGCACTGTCGCTGTTGGCACGGTCACCGCTGATGCCTTAACCGGTGTTGATAAGGCTATTGCCACACCTCAGTACGCGTTCTTCAACACCGAGGTCGAGGTTTCTGGTAATGCTCTCACCGCCAGTTTTGGCCGTAATGATGATGTGACGTTTGCCTCTTATGCTTCAAACCACAATGGTCGCTCTATTGCCAATACGATTGAGGGCACGGGTAGGGGGACGCTTTTCGACTCCCTGCTGATGGCATCTGGTGAGGAGGTTAGTAATACCTACAATTCACTCGGTAGTGATATGTACCTCAATACGCAAAATGCCAGCATCGTTAATTCAATGACTATGTCGCGCGTTATCAAGGATCAGGCGGTTGGCATAGGTGGAGGGCGTTATGTCGAAACGGCCGATGGTTCGGGCCGCTTCTGGATGGCGCCTATAGGTAGCTGGTCTAATGTGGATTATGGTCAATCCAGCATGGACGTCGATTTCTTCGCGGCCTTAATCGGCAGTGAAATCGATGTTAGCAGCAGCACTAAACTCGGGCTGTACTTCGGGGCGGGTAGCACCGATTTCAAAGGGGGAAGCAGCGGTAAAATCGACAGTGACGACCTGCACTTCGGGGTTTACGGCGTCTCGAAAATCGCTGATGTGGCTTCGCTGAATTATGGTGCGATGTACACCAAGCAGGATCGTGATGCTAATCGTACTTTGAGTGTTCTCGATCAGGTTGGCACAAATTCTGTTTCCCCAAATGTGGATATTACCCAGCTGTTTGCAGAGGCGGCCTATTCAGGATTCAATACCGATAGCTATTCCGTTGAGCCTTATTTCGGTATCAGCTGGATGCATATCAAATCCGATGGCTATGTGGAAACGGTTAATAATATGGTGTTTACCACCAACGTTGATAACCAGGATCTGCAGGTCACCACCTTTGGCGTGCGTACCGCGGTGCCATTTACCTTGGCTAATCTGGATATGGCAGTGAAGGGCGATCTGTATGGTACGCACTTCTTCGGTGACACCACTCCAGAAGCGACAATGTCTCTTGCAGATAGCGGAGTAGCCAGGATCCAGGGGGGCAAATTGTCTAACCTGGTTGGCGTGGGGTTAGGTATTGAAACCAAGCTCGGTAAAGCGACCACCTTCGGTCTGTCATACACCGGTGCCTATAATAGCGATATCACCTCAAACGGTTTTTACGCCAAGTTAAAAATCGATTTCTAGAGTGATTACGCGATAAAACAACCACCGGCCAAGGCTGGTGGTTGTCCCGATCAAATGAAAAAGTCAGGGTATCTCTGTTCTAGCAGGGCGCGCAGCTGCTGACGATCCAATCCTGCAATCTCCTGAATAAATCCCTCTGCCGGGATCTTCTTCTTCGCCCGGGAAAGCCCGTGCTGGCTGAGCAGCGAGATATCATCGCGGCTGAGATAGAAATTCACCTTGATGTAATCCAACTGATAATACTTCAGATAGCTCGAGATTTTATTGGTGAAGGTGATCAGCAAATCAAAGGGGATCTGCTTGAGCGTGTGTATCTCATTGATATTCACGTAGCCGACAATTTCAATATGGAAGTGCGACTTCAGCACCTCCTTGAAATAGCCCACCTTACTTTCCGAAGAGTTGGTCACGATAATGACGCGCTTTTTCTCCTCGCTGTGGACTCGGTTTTGCAGCTCGTATTTCTTCAGGATCAACACCAGCGTGGACAGATGCACCGGTGAAAAGGTGGTTTGATAGTGCTGCGCGATGGGCGCGGTGGCCTGGGCTACGCCCTGATAGAGCTGGGCGTGCCGGGTCTGCACCTGATGCAGCTTTTTATCGTCAAAGTAGAGATTGAACTTGTTTTGTACGATGGTCGAATAGACGAACTGGTAGATCTCGGCGAAGAAGGGCGAACGGTTGTGGATTTCTGCCCGCAGCAACGGGGTCAGGGTTTCACAAAGGCGGCCAACGAGCGTAATCAGCGTGGGATCGTAGATATCGAACGGTCGCCAGGTGTAGGTCAGCGATGAAATCAGCAGGTCGAGAAAGCGGTTTTCGTGCTCGCCATCCAGCAACCCAAAGTCAGAGGATTGAATAAAGCTCAGGTTATCGCTGTGGGTAATAAAATGCCCGCGCCGCATGCGATGTAGCGCAATGCTCATATACACCAGGAAGTATTTTTTGCTGTTATAGCCCAGCGTGATCCGCTGGCTCAGCCGCTGTTGGTATAGCTCGGCAGCGGCACTGATTTCCTGTTGGCACACCTTTAAGAACTGCGTGGCAATGGAGCGATTAATCGGCTCATTGGCCTTGTGGGGCACCAGCAGGTGATCTTCGCCGATCTCGATGGTTTTCAGGATCGTCAGACAAATGGCGATGCGCAGCAGGATCTCGTCGCCATCCAGCCGCGACCCCTGTTTGGGAATGGCGGTAACGGCGAGATGGTTCGCCTGTAAAAATGCCGACAGCGTCTGGTTATCGTTTTTGAGCGTGGTTGGGCTGACGTTAAACTTGCGGTAATACTCGCTTTTGTTCACCACGTTCTGCAGGCACAACGCCACGCTGAGATCTTTAATGCGTTCATCGGCGGTGGTGATGTAGCGGTTAAACGGGATTTGTTCCAGAAAGGCGATATATTCCCGGTAGCCGATTGCCGTGACGATCCACTGCCCATCGATATGCAGGTGGCAATCTGGCTCCAGGAACTCGTTAATCTCCTTCATGGAGCGCTTCAGCGTCGACGTGGTTTTGCCAAACCTGGAGGTGACATCCTCGATTATCACCGGGCTGTGTTCCTGAATATATTTCAATAATGACAGGTCAAAACTGTTCACTAAGGCGTCTCAACGTCTGGTCTGGAGTCGGATAGTTGAGGGTATAGAAATTCGCGGGGATTGTCTGTGAGCCGGGTGGGCAAGGTGAGTGTAGTGGCACACTGAACACCTAAAAATCACATTAATTTAAATCTAATTGAGTATTATGTTCTAAATATCATCTACTATCAGAAAATATAATCCTATCAAGTGGGGAAAATACACTAAATATGTCGGAGTATTTATATAAGTCTTTCTCAGAAAAATAAAGATAAATTTGCTGGCAAGCATCTCGACAAATTAGTCCCCTAAGCGAGGTGCTCCTGCTGGGTTCTTGATAAAAAGTAGAGAGGGTAGGTATGCGGCCGCCTGCCTGGCTCAAAATTTGGTCGAGTGTTATCTGTTACTCGCGGTCCGGGAGCGTCCTTTCCGATGTCTGCCCTTTTCGGAAGCTACTATGTCTGACCAAGAATGTGGCTTCCGTACTTTGTTAAAGTCGGAATTCCCGTACAAAAATAGTTCCATTTTGCTCGGCGACTAAGTTGGACATTTTTTCGATAGCGTCGGTTTGTCAAGGTACGCCATGCGGCCGCTGGCACTGAATGGGGCAAGCCCAACACACGACATGTTATGCACTGGTCAGATGCGTTCAGGCTTTGTTGAATAAATAAGATTTAGATAACAGATCCTCCAGTCAGTCATTTTCTCAAATAATCCGTATATTTATAGCCATAGCCTCACCAACCTGCGCATCATAGTCTCGTAGAGTAAGAATGCTTGACCGATTCGATTTATTCAAAAAAGCAGATACTATTTGCTGTAGTGTATTCCAAAACCACTTGTCTATTTCTTTCAAAAATAAGGTCATTTAATGGCATGATATCTTGGGTATTTCTAACGCCAAGTGGCGTTGTTGAATAAATCGAACTTTTGGCCGTAGTCAGGATCAGATCACCACACTCCTCATCCTGCAGCGATATCACGTGGCAAAACAAAAGTTCAAAATCACCAACTGGGCCACCTACAACAAGGC
>NZ_JBLJAK010000035.1:0-49475 GCF_047530105.1 Serratia sp. T13T92
TGGCCGTAATTTGAGAAACATAGCAGGCTGATTTTAAAGAGAATTTTTCCGAGTGCCCTATTGATTCGCTTGAAATAATTCCCATAAAAAACAGTAAGATGCCGAGTTGTGTATAAGAGACAGCTCCTTGGGGAGAGGGTTAGGGTGAGGGAGATCAAATGCAATTAGACCCCAATCTACCTGCTTGCAAGTTTAAGTTTGTTGCTAAATATATGCAGGCTAACTAAACGGCAATCAAACGAACTGTAGTTTTTTTGTTAAATATGGCAGAGTTATTTTCCCAGGTGGCCAGAGGTGCAACCCGCTGGCTAACAGGGCGTTTCCTTGGCGGTTAATCGGGCTAATATTGTTTTAAATCAAAATATTATTGATTTAACCTGCCTCAGGTGTTTGAGCGAGATGTATGCACAATGTAAAATTATACCGATTGTAAAGTAACCGCATTGCAAGAAAAAAATGTTGAGATCGCGGCGGGAAAGGGTTACATATAACGCAAAAATGCGAGCTGAGTCGCAAAACGCCGTGAGAGAACCTTCTACGGTGGAGAAAAACTGAGTGATATCAGCAAGCCCAGGATGTGGTTAATTGTTTGTTGCAAATTTTACTTTAAAATAACATTTGTGGGCGGCAAAGTCGGATGATCCCGGCTATAACTAAGACATCCTGTGATGTAAAAAGTGTTTCATCTTTTCATACTAGGGATTTCATGTGGATAGTTTCCAGCTTTCGGTAGTGCATCGCTTGCCGCAAAGTTATCGTTGGCTATCAGGTTTTACCGGCAGCAAGGTTGAACCGATTCCGCTTAGCGGCATAGACGAAGATAACGATCTGATCGGCCTCAAGCTGCTCAGCCATGACGGGCGCGAAGCCTGGCGGGTCATGCAGCAGCTCAACCTGTCTCTGCAAGAGATCCAGGTCAACTGTTCCATCGTTGAATGGGAAGGCGAGCCTTGCCTGTTCGTTCATCAATGTGATGAAAGTGCCGCTATGTGCCGCTTGAAAAACGTCGGCGCGGCGATTGCCGAGCAGCTCAGCGCGCAGTACCCCTTCTGAATGATGCCGCTAATCAACCAACTGCAATAACTGCTGCGTATAGGCAGCAGCAGGTGTGTTGAAAATCATCTGGCAGTCACCCTGCTCCACGACTTCTCCCTGACGCAGTACGATCACCTGATGGCACAACGATCGTACCACCTGCAAATCATGGCTGATAAACAGATAGGCCAGCCGGTGACGAAGCTGAAGCGACTTCAGCAGCGTCAGGATCTGCGCCTGCACTGATTTATCCAACGAGGACGTCGGTTCATCTAGGATCAACAGCTGTGGTTGCAGGATCAGTGCGCGGGCAATAGCGATACGCTGGCGCTGCCCACCCGAAAACTCCGTGGGATAACGATAGCGCAGGGCCGGATCCAATCCGACTTCCTCCAACGCCTCAATCACCCGCTGTTCGCGTTGCTCGGCGGTCAGTTGCTGATGGATCTCCAGACCTTCGGCGATGATTTGCAGCACGTTCAGGCGTGGATTCAGCGCGGAATAGGGGTCCTGGAACACGATCTGCATCCGGCTGCGGTAAGGCAGCATCTGCTGGTTATTGAACTGATGCAGCGGTTGGCCATCAAACCAGATCGCACCTTTGGAGCTCAACAGGCGCAGTAGTGCCAGGCCAGTCGTGCTCTTGCCTGAACCCGATTCACCCACCAGCCCCACACTTTCCCCAGGCTGTATTTCGAAGCTCAGATCTTTCAGCGCGTAGTTCTGATCGACAATGCGCCGTAACAGGCCACGTTTGATCGGGAAGCTGACCTGCAGGTGTTCCACTTTCAGCAGCGGCATGGGCTTATCGCTGGCCGGTAGCGGCAGAGGCTTGCCCACGTCTTCCGCAGCCAATAGCTGACGGGTATAGGCGTGCTGTGGGGCGCTAAACAGGCCGTCACGGCTATTTTGCTCTACGCACAACCCTTGGCGCATTACCGCCACGTTATCCGCCAACCGGCGCACGATGTTCAGGTTGTGGGTGATGAACAGCAATCCCATCCCCAGCTCCTGCTTTAACTCTTTCAGCAGCATCAGGATCTGCGCTTGAATGGTCACGTCTAGCGCGGTGGTCGGCTCATCGGCAATCAACAGCTTGGGCTTGGTCAACACCGCCATGGCGATCATTACTCGCTGACGTTCTCCGCCGGAGAGTTGATGGGGATAGTCCTTCAGGCGCCCTTTGGCGTTACGTATTCCCACCCGATCCAGGCACTGAATAATTTCGGCGCGGGCGCTGTCACGGCGCATACCCATGTGGAGCATCAGCACTTCGGCCAGTTGCTTTTCGATGGTGTGCAGCGGGTTGAGCGACACCATCGGCTCCTGGAAAATCATCGAGATCTGGTTGCCACGTACTTTGCGCAGTTCGGCTTCCGATGCATGTAACAGTGAGTTGCCGTTAAACAGAATATCCCCACCGGGATACACCACCGGCGGGGAGGGCAACAGCCGCAGCACGGAGAGCGCGGTGACGCTTTTGCCTGAGCCTGATTCACCCACCAACGCCAGCGTTTCCCCTTGTTCCACCTGTAACGAGACGCCGTTGACCACCTGATTCAAGCTGCCTCCCTGGCGGAAGGCGATGCTGAGATCCTGAATAGCGAGCAGAGGAGTGGTCATATTAATGCGCCTTGCTTGGGTCGAAGGCGTCGCGCACCGCTTCGCCGATAAAGATTAACAGTGAGAGCAGCACCGCCAGTACCAGGAAGGCGGTAATGCCCAACCACGGAGCTTGCAGGTTGTTTTTGCCCTGTAAAAGGAGCTCACCCAACGAAGGCGAACCGAGCGGCAAGCCGAAGCCGAGGAAATCGAGAGAGGTGAGGGTGGTGATCGAACCGCAAAGAATAAACGGCAGGAAGGTCAGCGTGGCCACCATGGCGTTAGGCAGCATATGGCGATACATAATCACGCGATCCGGCACGCCCATCGCTCTGGCGGCACGAATGTAGTCGTAATTGCGGGTACGCAGGAATTCGGCACGTACTACGCCCACCAGGCTCATCCAACCAAACAGGATGGTGATGCCTAACAGCCACCAGAAATTGGGTTGGATGATGCTGGACAACAGGATGATCAGGAACAGCGTCGGCATCCCCGACCAGACCTCGATCAGCCGTTGCCCCCAAAGATCGAATCGGCCGCCGTAATAGCCCTGCGTCGCTCCCGCACAGATACCAATCACGCTGGAACACAGCGTTAGTGCCAACCCAAACAGCATTGAGATACGGAAACCGTACAGCACCCGGGCCAGCACATCGCTGCCATTACTGTCGGTGCCGAGTAGGTTCTGGCGTGACGGTGGGGACGGGAAGGGCACTTCAGTGGCAAAGTTGATGGTGTTGTAGCTAAAGCGGATCGGGGCCCAGATGGCCCAGCCGTGTTGCTCAATCTGCTTGATAACAAAGGGATCCTGAAAATCGGTAGTGGTATTCAGCTCCCCGCCGAAGGTCTTTTCGCTATAGTTGACCATAAAGGGTACATACAGCCGGCCTTCATAGCGCACCAGCAACGGCCGGTCGTTGGCGATCAGGTTGGCGGCCAGGCTGAGCGCAAAGGCAGCCAGAAAAATCCACAGCGACCAGTAACCACGGCGGTTGCTGCGAAAACGTGCCCAGCGGGCCTGATTGATGGGGCTTAAGCGGCTCATTGACGGCCCTCGAAATCAATGCGCGGATCGACCAGGGTATAGGTGATATCGCTGACGATATTCAACAGCAGGCCGATCAGGGTAAATATGTAGAGCGTTCCGAACATCACCGGATAGTCGCGTTGCAGGGTAGCATCGTAGCCCAGCAGACCAAGGCCGTTGAGCGAGAACATCACTTCGATCAACAACGAACCGGTGAAAAACATGCTGATAAAGGTGGCCGGGAAACCGGCGATCACCAGCAGCATGGCGTTACGGAACACGTGGCGGTAAAGGATCTTCTTCTCGTCCAGCCCTTTGGCGCGGGCGGTGACCACGTACTGTTTGCGGATCTCATCAAGAAACGAGTTTTTGGTCAGCATGGTCAGGGCGGCAAAGCCACCGATCACCGTTGCCAGCACAGGCAGGGTAATGTGCCACAGATAATCGGTGATTTTACCGTACCACGGCAGCGTGTCGAAGTTGCTGGAAACCAGCCCGCGCAGCGGGAACCAGTCCAGATAGCTGCCACCGGCGAATAGCACGATCATCAGGATGGCGAACAGGAATGCCGGAATGGCGTAGCCGATGATAATCAGCGTGCTGCTCCAGGTGTCAAAGGCGCTGCCGTTGTGGATGGCTTTGCGGATCCCCAGTGGGATCGACACCAGATAGATGATCAGCGTACTCCACAGCCCCAGGGATGCGGAGACTGGCAGGCTCTGGCCGATCAGTTGCATGACCGAGGCACCGCGGAACAGGCTATCGCCGAAATCGAGGCGCATATAGTTCCACAGCATGGTGAAATAGCGTTCGTGCAGCGGCTTGTCGAAGCCGTAACGCTTGGTGATCTCGGCGATCACCTCGGGATCCAGGCCGCGTGAGCCACGGTATTGGCCTTCGGCCACGTTGCCCGCGCCAGCCTTCATATGCCCAAGGCCTTCACCCGCGCCACCGCCGCCAAATCCGCTGGTTTGCCCCATCTCAATGGAGGCAATGGCCTGATCGACCGGCCCACCGGGGGCGATTTGCACAATGAAAAAGTTAATGGTGATGATCGCCCACAGCGTGGGGATCACCAGCAGTAATCTGCGTATCAGATAAGCGGCCACCTGAGGCTCCTTATTGCCGTTGCGCCGGCAAGCGTGCCGCCTTGTTGACGTCGAACCACCAGTTGTCGAACCCGATCGAATAGGCCGGGCGTACCGCTGGCGAAGAGAATTTGTCCCAATAGGCGTAACGGTCGTGATTGGAGTACCACATCGGCAGCATATACATGTTCCAGGTCAACACCCGATCCAGTGCGCGGCCAAGGGACAGCAACGCTTTTTCATCCCCTTGATGCTTCATGATCTGCTCTATCAGGGCATCGACGGCTGGATCGCTGACGCCAGGGCTGTTGTAGCTGGAATTCAGATATTCTGTGGCCCAGTAGATCTGCAGGTTGGAGTTGGGGAACGGCATAGCGGGGTAGACCCTCGGCATCATATCAAAATCACGCTCGCGCATACGGCGGGTGAATTGGCTGATGTCGATCTCACGGATCTGCATATCGATACCCAACCGCTTCAGGTTGTGCTGGAAAGGCAGTACATATTGGAAATTGCTGCCACTCGGCAACATCAGTTCAAAGGTAAAGGGTTTACCGGTTTGACTGTTAACCAACTGCTGGTTTTTCACTTCCCAACCGGCCTGTTTAAGCAACTCGGTGGCTTTCAGCAGGTTAGCCCGGTCATTGCCGCTGCCGTCGGATGTTGGAGGCTGATAGATCGAGGTAAACACTTCTGCTGGCACTTTGCCTTTCAGCGGGGCCAGCCAGGCCAGTTCCGCAGCGTCTGGGTAACCGGTGGCCGCGTATTCGGTATTCTGGAAATAGCTGTTGGCGCGCTGATAGGCATCGTAATACAGCGCCTTGTTCATCCAGTCGAAGTCGAAGGCCAGGGTAATGGCTTCCCGAACCCGGCGATCGGCGAAAATTGGGCGCTGGATATTGAACGCTAACCAGCGGGCATTCTGTGCCGCCTGATTGGTTTCATCCTGTTTGATGATGAAGTTGCGAGCGAAGTTGCCGCCCTGATACTGGGTGGCCCAGCTTTTTGGCGAGCCTTCGACGCGGAAATCGTAAGCCCCGGCTTTAAAGGCTTCCAGCGCCACCTTATCGTCCAGGTAATAGTCGTAACGCAGCGTATCGAAGTTATAGCGCCCACGATTCACCGGCAGATTGGCGGCCCAATAGTCACGTACGCGCTCATAGGTAATATATTGGCCCAATCGGTAGCTGCTGATTTTATAAGGGCCACTGCTTAGTGGGGGAACAGTCAGTGGCTCATTCAGTTTATGGTCTTTCCAGAAGCTTTCTGGCATCACCGGCAGGCTTAAAAGGCCGAGTAGCTGATCTCTATCCGGTTTGGGAAGTTCTATGCGAACAGTCAGACGGGAGATGGCCTTGACCGTGACGCCTTTATAAGACGAACGGAATTGCGGCACCCCTTCGGTCATAAATTTGTTGAAGGTGAAAGCCACGTCGGCGGCGGTGATCGGGCTGCCATCATGGAAGCGCGCGCGTGGGTTGATATCCAGCTCCATCCAACGCATATCTGCCGGGTAACGAGCCGATTCCGCAATCAGCGGATAATAGCTGGAAGGTTCATCGTCCGAGCTGGTGAACAGCGTATCGTAGAGTTCCCCGGTTCTTTCACCGGGTACACCGCGCAAGGCGAAACGGTTGAAGTTATCATAGGTGCCGATGGCTGCCAGCCGAACGTCGCCGCCCTTGGGGGCCGCTGGGTTCACGTAGTCAAAATGGCTAAAGTCGGTGGAATATTTCGGTTCACCGAGCGTGGCGAAAGCGTAGCTTTCATTAAGGGTTTCGGCCTGCATGCTAAAACTGAGTGCCGAAAGCACCAAGGCAGCAAAAATGCGTACGGACATCTCTACGGTAAGCTCCTGCTAGCTATACCCGTCGCCTTTCAAGCCATGGCTTGAAATACGTCGGATATAAGTCAATTAATCCAGCCGGTAGCATAGCATTTCAGGCTGGTTTTCTGAGTAAAGAAGTTTAAATATCAGGGATTAACTGCGGCCCGATAATCAAAAACGGCCTTATTCTGGCAAAAGGCCACAAACTCCTCAATACCCAGTGGCTTACTGAAATAATAGCCCTGCATAAAATTAACGTCGCGTTCTTGCAGAAAATTCACCTGTTCGGCGGTTTCAACGCCTTCCGCCACGGTCAGCATTTTCAGTTTTTTAGACAGCGAGATCACAGCGTCCAGGACGGGAGCGGTCGCCGTATCCTGGCCGATGGTATTGACGAAACCGCGGTCGATCTTGAGGTAATCCAGGGTAAAGCGTTGTAGATAGATTAAGGCGCTGTGGCCGGTACCAAAGTCATCTACTGCGATTTCAACCCCTTGGCGATGTAGCCAATCAAACTCTTCCAAGGCGTTTTGTTCTTCCACCATACCGCGCTCGGTGATTTCAAACACCACGGTGAAATAGTCGGCCGGCAACTTAGCCAGCAGCTCGGTGATATCGTCATGGAACGAAGGCGCATTAAGGTGGGAAGGGGCAAGATTGATGCCCAGTTTTGCTCCCCGTGGCAGAGCTTGCACCAATTGCGGGATATCGGCCACGATCCTACGGAACAGGTGGCGGGTCAGCGCTACGATCAACCCTTCGCTTTCGGCATAGGGGATAAACAGATCGGGTGGAATGCGCCCCTCTGTGGGATGTTGCCAGCGGATCAATGCCTCAAGGCCGGCGATGGTGTTGGTTGCGGAGTGGAACACCGGTTGATATTCAACAAAGATCTCATTGTGTTTGATGCCTCTCATCAGCGCGCGTTCGGGGCTTTGACGCAGTATCTGCATGTAGTAATACAGCACGCCCACCATCAGGGAAAGCACCAGGCTACCCAGTACGGTCAAACGGATATCGTTAGCCGTCAGGGATTGGTGATAGAAGATCATACTCAGTGGATAGCCCGGGACGGCTAGCTGGTTGGCGTGGCTTTTAGGTAATTGCGCCAGTGGCAGCATATTCGAACTGAAGGTGGTTACCGCATGCCCTCCAATCACGATGGCAAATCCGGGAGTATCTCTATCACGTGAACTGAGCAGCAGGTAGGGGGCCAGGGTGAGATCCAGCGTGGCTAATATGCCGGTATTGCCTGGCCCTGGTTGGCGCAGCCACACGGCAATCGCCGGTTTTCCGGGCACCATCGGCGTGCCTTGTTGTAATGCCATATCCAGTGGTTTATGCCAGTCGATCTCGGAATAAATATGGCTCATCCGCAGCATCATGTTACCGGTTGCCGAGGAGCAATAGGCAAAACCGTCTTTTACCAGAACAAAGGTGCGTACACCGGCGGTAAAAGCGGCACGGTAGGTCAGATCGGACTGGGCCTGTTCGCAGGGTTTACCGGTAAGCGGCATGATTTGTTGCATCATTTCTTGCAGATGATCGAGGTAATTAACGGCAAATTTTTGCGTACGGTTTTCGATTTTATGCTGATATTGCGAGCGTTGATGATTGATCAGAAATAAAGTAACAGAGGTAAACACAATGAAGAAAACGACCGCGACAATAGCGCTTTTAGTCAGGCTACGCCGTGTGTTGGACGCATGGCGTGCAAATGCTCCCTTCAATCCCATTACTCGCCCCCTGAGCGCAGCATAAAAATATTATTGTTATATTGCTGGTGATTAATATATCCCACCGATCCTGCCTGCGTCATTATTCGTTTGGCTCGCACTGAGGCTGTCTGTTTAGACATAGCGTAAATAGCGCGTTACGAAATGGCATGTCACTTGACGATAATAGGCTATTTTTTCAACCGTTGCGTGGTTTATGGCACTGTGATAATCGAAAATAGCGATGCGGGTTTGTTCGGCGCCAGCGTTACAGTGAAAAAAAACGCTGCCCTGGGGCAGCGTTCTCGTCTCGTTTGTTTGGCTTTCAGGACCAGATTCAGATACTACGCCGTTAGCTGGAACTTTTACCCAGTAACCGGCGGCCTTCACGATAACGTTTATCCCAATAGTTATCCGAAAGGCTAGAGATTGTCACACCACTGCTGGTAGAGGCATGAACGAATTTGTCGTTACCCAGATAGATGCCGACGTGGCGGCCAGTAGAACCGGCGCGGAACAGCACTAAATCACCTGGGCGCAGTTTAGCTCGCTGGATTTGCTTGCCCATATCTTCTTGCTGATAGGTTGAGCGGGGCAAATCCATACCAAACTGTTCGCGGAAGGTACGTTGCACAAACGCCGAGCAATCAATGCCTCGCTTGCTTTCACCGCCTAAACGGTAGCGGACGCCTTTCCAGTCAGCATACTGGTCCATAATCTTTGACTTGACGTCAACGTTACGCACCATCGCTTCGAATTCATCCTGAGAGGCTTGCAGTAAAAGACCGTTTTTGTCATTAACTGCATGCATCTCAGTTTGTGATCTATCTAACTTCGAAGTGTTTGTTGAGCTACAGGCGGAGAGCACCAAGGCTGCCGCAATTGCAGGTAATACCCGCAAAAAATATCTCAGAAAAGGTTGAGATTTGACCATTGTAATTGTTTTCCCTTGAAGTCCTTAACGACGCAAGTCGTTATCTGAAAAATACCAAACGAAACGAGACTAGTTGGCACCGGCAGGAAGGACAATCAGTTAGCATCGGAAATGTGCAGGAACGCACAGTTTTCGGATTTTTACTAACGAGCCAAGCTAAACCAGGCACAAACGCATCCGAGAGTACCGGAATGACGTGAGGATTGCGAGCCTTTTCCCGACATTCTTTATATGAAATTGTGATGTAACATAATGTAAATCTTCATATAAAAAATCGCGGTTCGGCGGTTATGTTGGATTGACGTTAATTAATGGGGTAGGCATGTTAACGGTGTGGTTGTTGAGTAAACAAGATGCGACAGGTAAATAACCGAGAGGCGCGGGCCTCCCGGCTATCATAATCTAAAGTTATGGCTACGTTGGACGATACTTACCGGGTAGTTTGCAGTTCAACCAGTGGATCACAACATCGCTGGCCGGTGTCATCAGCCACCAACTGGTACCGACCATCACCACCGACAGCGAGCCGACGGCAATATCGGTGAACCAATGTGCGCCGATCATGATGCGTGGCAGGCAGAAGACCAGGGTGATCAGCAACGCGATGGCAAATGCCGTGCGGTTAAAGTAGCGCAGCATAAAGCAGGAGAAAATCATCAGCATCATGCCATGATCGCCAGGGAAGCTGTCGCTGGAGGCGTCTTTGGTGGGGATGCCGGTGAGTTCGCTGACCCGGTTGATATTGTCAAAGGTCAGGGTGGGGCTGGCGTGTTTTACCGGCAGCAGGTGACCAAACTGGTTGAGCACCACCCCCGTTAACAACATCACGACGCCGGTAACGATCAGACGGCGGCGGCCAAAGGCATCCTGCTTGAGGTAGAAGTAAAGGTACAGCAGCCCCATGGCGATGAGCGAAATGACGTCGAATATCCGATTGTTGGTGATCGCCACCATTCTCAGAAACCAGGCATCGCTGGCCAGATGTTGGTTGAAGAAGAAAAAGATTGCTGAGTCAATCTTGAACCAGAACCCGTGATCCGTGGGTAAATACCAGGAAAGAAATAGCACGATGCCCAAGACGTTGAGCATGAGGATGAAGGGTAAATTGCGGCGTGTCATGGCTAACCTGTAAAAAATCAAAAAATAATGCCAACGTTAAAAGCATTAACTTAAACGGATGTTAAACAAGGCCGATTGCAAAGCATTCCAGTTGGCCTCGTCGCTGTGGATCAATTCGATACGGCTGTCGAGCGGAGCTGCGGGGCGCGTCTCGATACTGAGATCCTGCCCTTGGCGGTTGATCAGCAAACTGCCTTCGGCAATGCGAACCACCGCCTTGGCCCGATCAACCGGTGCTAACCTGATCCATTCCATCATGCCGACGGTATCAAAGACGGTTTCCCCATCGAAAATCCAGCCGCAGCTGGTGAATCCTTGGCCTTGATTAAGGGCGCGGCGCCAGCGGGAGTTTTCAGGCAAACGCAACGCTGCCAATCCTTGGGTCTTGGCGTGGCTATGATGATGCTGTGCGTCCGGCAATTCTGTGCAATTGGTGCGTGGCCGATCCAACAGCTTGATATCCATGCGCCCTTGCTCGATGGAAAAGACCGGCCGCTGCTGGCCATGCAGCGTTTGCCAGGCTTCCAATGCCTGGACATCTTGCGGCTGCCAGGTATCCATTTTATTGGCGATGATGACGTCGGCTGCGGCCAGCTGATCGCGGAAATTTTCATTTTCGCTATAGCGAGATTCGTTGAGTTGGCGGGGATCAAGCACACAGATCGTTGCCAGCAAATCGATCCATCCGCCATAGGTTTCCTGGGTCAACAGCGCCAGGATCTGCTTAGGGTGACCTAATCCAGTGGGTTCAATCAGTAACCGATCGGGTTTGGCCTGTTGCAGCAACATATTCAACCCTACCTGCATAGGTAGTCCGTTAACGCAACACATGCAGCCACCGGGGATCTCTTTCAATATCGCTCCGCTGTCGGCCAGCAGGGCGCCATCGATACCAATCTCGCCAAACTCGTTGACCAGCACGGCCCAACGCTCATTTTCCGGCTTATTGGCCAACAGGTGTCGAATAGTGGTGGTTTTCCCGCTACCGAGAAAGCCGGTGATCAGATTGGTTTTTGTCATTTGGAAATTCCCGTTAATGATGTTTTCAATTGATTAAAAGTGGGCAATTATTTGCTTTTTTATCGCTATTGGCCAATAGGAGGGGCAGATCACAAATTTAAACATGAAAACCGCCCATTTTTGGCGTTTTTTTTTCGCTAAAAAGTTAGGACTTTTCCCATAAAAAACGTGGCATTAACAAAGTCAATTGTACCGTACCGTATTGTTTCCACGACCTTAATGTACCGATTAGCCATGAAAAAAACCGCCTATCCTTGCGATTATTCCTAAAAAAATAACCTATCTTTAAAGTGGCTTAACAAAAGTGAGGTTGCCATGAATAGCTTACGGTTAATTATGATCGCAGGAGCGTTGTTTTCATGGATGGCAGCAAGTCATGCGGGTTCCACAGGTGGTGTTATCAACTTCGTGGGTGCCATTGTCGAAGGGCCTTGTACGGTAGATGTTAGTAACTCAACGGCGAATACCCAATGCTATCGTAACGGGCATAACTACACAGGCACGCAAAGGCTGGCAAGTTTTGATGCCAGCAGTAAAGAACTTCCGCTGAATATCGGTACCACCGAAATGCGGTGGGTAGATCAGCAAAAAAAACTCGCAATAATGACGGTAATTTATCGTTAAGTCCTCTAGTCATGCCGAGTGGGGCTCGGCATGACTTCCCCAGATCCCGCATGTTGATTCGTTTTCTCCACACCTTTCATAGCCTAACCGACTGACCAGGATTGCGCACGTCAAGCCGTCTTCACAGCAGGCCGTTGCTGGATATCAAATTAAGATTTTTCCGGCTTGAAATCTGTATTTTGCAGCAATAAATTATGCGCCGCCAGAGAGGTGGTGTTTCATCTAACTAGATGATAAATAGATAAAACCTCTCTAACTTGCGTTTAATCCAAGAACTTTTTTTCAGGTTTATATTGGTTTAATAACAAGTGAGGTGACCATGAAAAGCTTACGGTTGTTTTTGATCGCAGGAATGTTGTTTTCATGGCTGGCAGCAGGCGTGGCCAATGCAGCTACCGGTGGCGTGATCCACTTCTATGGCGCCATTGTCGAAGGCCCTTGCACGGTGGAAGTCGCTGACTCAACGGCGCAAACGCAATGCCATCGCGATGGGCAAAACTACACCAGCAAACATCAGTTAGCGAGCCTGGAGAGCGGTAGCAAAGAGCTGCCAATGAATCTCGGCAAGAGCGAGATCAAGTGGTTGGATCAGCAGAAAAAACTCGGAATAATGACGCTGGAATACCGTTAATCTAAATTCAAACGTCAGGTGGCCGTCATGCCTGGCAGATTGGCATGGCGGCCGATAGGGATCAATTCAACTGGGTGTTTACCCAATCTTTTACCGTCTGGCGTGCCCCTCGATCGCGCAATGACAGATAGGCCTGTGTGACCTCCGCCACAAACGCACTATCCGCTGGCAACTGCTCGCCAAACACGCTTTTCAACGCCAGCAACGCGGCCACGCGGGGTTCACCGTCCTGTGAGCTGCTAACGGCCTGCTGCAACGTGGCCAGCATTGGGTCGCGGATATCAATCGGTTGCCCGGCGTCATCAATCCCTCCGACATAACGCATCCAGCCCGCTACGCCAAGCGCAAGCCCCGCATGGCTGCCGCCATATTGCCGATGCCAACGGATCGACTCCAGCAGGCGCTGAGGCAACTTTTGCGTGCCATCCATAGCGATCTGCCAAGTGCGGTGTTGCAGTGCCGGGTTGCTGTAACGTTCGATCAACTGCTCCGCGTAGGCGGCCAGATCGATGCCAGCGACCTGCAGCGTTGGAGCCTGCTCGTTCAACATCAAATGGTGCGCGGCGCGGCGATAATTCTCATCCGCCATGCAGTCAACAATGTATTGGTAACCCGCCAGATAGCCGAGGTAGGCCAGGAAGGAGTGGCTGCCGTTGAGCATCCGCAGTTTCATCTGCTCGAACGGCAGAACATCGTCCACCAGTTGCACACCGGCATCCTCCCAGCGTGGGCGGCCAGCAACAAAATTATCTTCCACCACCCATTGAATGAAGGGTTCACAGGCGATAGCGCATTCATCACGCACGCCACCCAGGGCTGTAGCAATTTCATCCAGCGTTTCTGGCGTAGCGGCCGGAACGATGCGATCGACCATGGTGCTGGGGAAGGTGACGTGTTGAGCGATCCACTCGGCCAGCTGTGGATCGCGCGCTTTGGCCAGCCCGGTCACCGCATTGCGCACCACGTGCCCATTCTCTGGAATGTTGTCGCAGGACAGCACGCTAAAGGCAGGTAGATGGCGCTCTCGACGTCGGCGCAGTGCTTCCACCAGGATCCCCGGCACCGTGGTGGGGTGGATCGGATTAGCCAAATCGGCTTTGATCGCGTCGTGTTGCAGGTCCAATTGGCCGCTACCCGGTTCGATGCAGTAGCCTTTCTCCGTTATGGTCATAGAGACTATCGCTACCTGCGGCTCGGCCAGCTTTTCCAGTACGGCGTCGATGCCTTCCAATTTGCGATGTACGCTTTCGTGAACGGCCCCCACCACGATGGCCTGATCGCCCGCCGCGCCCTTTTCCAACACGGTGTAAAGATGATCCTGATCGCGCAGGGTCTGGAAAAGTTTATCTCCGCCGAACAGGCTGATCTCACAAATCCCCCAATCGCCGCCGTTACGGTTGAGTACCCTGTCGGTCAGCAATGCCTGGTGAGCGCGGTGAAAAGCCCCAAAACCCAGGTGAACAATTCGGCTGCGCAGGCTCTGGCGATCGTACTGGGGCAGTTGTGTCTTGGCGGGCAACGGTGAGTTGGCGATAGTTTTCATTAATGGCTCCATGACGAGAGCAAGGGCAGGTTGATCGCTTGCATAAAGCTATCAGACCAGTTAGCTGCAGGTGTATGCCCGGCTCTCGCGTATCTGTTAACAACCGCCAGTGTAGAGCGGTAGAGAGGTGAATAAAATTGGTCAGTCCAAAATATCCCAGGATCGTGAGTTGGATCAATCAATCGACGTTTCTGTTTTGACAGCATGCCGCTAATCAGTAAGGTTAAAGATGAATGATATCTACTGCAATGTGGTATAACAGGATTGATTTGATTTTGCGATCTACCTCACCACTGATACCGCTTCAACGATGACAGAGCGACTTTTACAAGGATAAATCAATGGAACAAACATGGCGTTGGTATGGGCCGAACGATCCGGTTTCGCTGGATGATGTGCGTCAGGCAGGTGCGACCGGCGTAGTGACCGCGTTACACCATATCCCAAATGGCGAAGTGTGGCCGGTTGAACAGATCAAGGCGCGTCAGGCTCTGTTGGCGGAAAAAGGGCTGGTGTGGTCGGTGGTGGAAAGTATTCCGGTGCATGAGGAAATTAAAACCCACAGCGGCAACTACCAACGTCATATCGCCAACTATCAACAATCGCTGCGCAATCTGGCGGAATGTGGCATTGATACCGTGTGCTACAACTTTATGCCGATCCTCGACTGGACGCGTACCGATCTGGAATACCAACTGCCAGATGGGTCCAAGGCCTTACGCTTTGATCAGATCGCCTTTGCGGCCTTCGATCTGCATATCTTGTGCCGTAGCGGGGCGGAAAAAGATTACACCGACGAAGAGCAAGCCCAGGCACAACGCTATTTCAAGGCGATGAGTACGGCAGATATTGCCAAGCTGACCGGTAACATCATTGCCGGCTTACCTGGGGCGGAAGAGGGATACACGCTCGATCAGTTCCGTGCCCGGCTGGCGGAGTACGATCATATCAATAAGGCGCAACTGCGTGAAAATATGGCCGTCTTCCTGCGCGCTATCGTGCCGGTAGCGGAAGAGGTGGGTGTCAGGTTGGCAGTGCATCCCGATGATCCACCTCGTCCAATCCTTGGCTTGCCACGTATTGTTTCCACCATCGAAGATATGCAGTGGCTGAAAGAGACGGTAGATAGCATCTATAACGGCTTCACCATGTGTACCGGTTCTTACGGCGTGCGCGCGGATAACGATCTGGTGCGGATGATTGAAACCTTTGGCGATCGCATTCACTTTACCCACCTGCGCGCTACCTGCCGCGAGCAAAACCCTAAAACCTTCCATGAAGGGGCGCACTTACAAGGGGATGTGGATATGGTAGCGGTGGTTGAAGCTATTCTGACTGAAGAACAGCGCCGTCATAAAGCGGGTGATCTGCGGCCTATCCCAATGCGACCAGACCATGGTCATCAGATGCTGGACGATCTGAAGAAGAAAACCAATCCGGGCTATTCGGCCATCGGTCGGTTGAAAGGTTTGGCGGAGGTTCGTGGGGTCGAGTTGGCGTTGAAGCGGCGGTTTTTCCCGGAATTACTCTAGCAAAGCAGGGCGCACTCAGGTTGCGCCCCCACCGTTGACTAATCTGCGCGGCTCATATAGCGGCGTTCTGCAATATGAATGCGGATTTTATCACCGCTGCTCAGGTACTCAGGTACCAGAATGGTCAGGCCGGTCGCCATGGTGGCCGGTTTGTTACGCGCACTGGCAGAAGCCCCTTTGATGCCCGGAGCGGTTTCAACAATTTCCATATCCACGGTCTGCGGCAGTTCCAACGCCAGCACCTGGCCATCCAGCGTCAGTACCTGCATACCCGGCAAGCCCGCTTCAGGGATGAACAGCAGCTCATCTTCGATCTGATCTTTCTTGAAGATATAAGGGGTGTAGTCTTCATCGTCCATGAACACATACTCTTCGCCGTCAATATAGGAGAAGTTTACCTTGCGGCGGGACAGGCTGATGGTGTCCAGAATATCATCACCTTTAAAACGCTCTTCTACCTTCAGCCCGGTACGGACATCGGAGAAGCGCATTTTATACAGCGTGCTGGCACCACGGGCGCTTGGGCTCTGGACATCGATGTCCTTTACCAGCAGCAGTTTGCCGTTGTAATTGATTGCCATACCGCGCTTGATTTCGTTCGCTCTTGCCATTGGAATACCCTGTCAACATAGATTTTAGGAAGTTGCGACAAGTTACTCGCGCCGTGCTTTTCAGGCAAGAGCCGCGCGCAAAAAGAGTGGGGAAAACGGGCGGCCGTGGCCGCCCCTGAGGCTTATTTGAACACCGGCAGCAGATCCAATAGCGTTAGCACGTGGGCCACGGCGTTAATCGCCCCAAACAGGATGATGAACAGGATCATGCCTTGGCCACCGGGAGCACGGTAGCTGGCCTGTGGGAAACGGCGGCGGCTGGCGCGTGCCATCATGGCAGGAACGATCACAGCCCAAATGGTGGCGGCCAGCCCAGCAAAGCCGATGGCGTACAGGAAACCGTTCGGGAACAGTAACGCGGCCAGGGTTGGCGGCACGAAGGTCACCAGTGCCGATTTGGTGCGGCCTGCCTGGTTATCCTTGAACTTGAAGAAGTCGGCGAGGAAATCAAACAGCCCCAGCGACACCCCCAGGAACGAACTGGCCAGCGCCATATAAGAGAAGGCGTTAAGCAGTTGGCCTACCGCATAGCTACTGGAAACGTTACCCATCTGCTTGAGCAGGCTGCCGATGTTGCCCCCTTCGGCGATCACCTGCTTGAAGGCATCACGGGCGATATTGCCCTGGATCACATACTGCCACAGGATATAAATCGCCAGTGCCAGTAAGGTACCGTATACCAGGCTGCGCACCACGGCACCGCTGTCTTTCTGATAATACTTCACCAGGCCGGGCACGTTGCCGTGGTAGCCGAACGAGGTCAGCAGGTAAGGCAATGCCGCCAGTGCATAGGGCAGGTAGTTGGCGTCGCTGCCACCCTGGTTGAACAACACGGCAGGCTGCACGTGGGTGAACATATCACCGACGGACAACACAAAGGTGATCACCATACCGCCGATCAGAATGGTGCTCAGGCGATCCACGGCACGGGTGGATAACCAGACGATAAAGGCCACGACGATGGCAAACACCAATCCAGACAAGGTTTGGTTGGACCCAAAGACACCTTCCAGCGTATGGGCGATGATCGAGCCGCCCGCCGAGATATAGGCATAGGTCAGAATATAGAGTACGAAGGTGATCGACAGGCCGTTAAGGGTATTCCAGCCTTTACCGAGCAGATCTTTGACCACGGTGTGGAAGCTGGCGCCCGCCGGATAATTCATGGTGGCTTCCAGGATCATCAGCCCGGAGATCAGCATACAGAACCAGGTATAAATCAGCAGCGCCACGGAGCCGCTGAACCAGACGCCAGAAGTTACGATAGGAATAGAGAACATACCTGCACCTACGGCGGTGCCGGCAATGATCATCGCGCCACCGAGTACGGAAGGGCGGGAAAGCTTCTGGATGGTGTCCGCAGACATTATTGCTCCTGATTGGCCGTTGGCCTTGAGTTCTTTTGTACTAGCTCAATGGTACGTGCGCGATATGTGCATGTAAAGCGGATATTTGGGGGGATTGGTGCAATCTTCAGCGGTTAGGAGCGCTATTTTGGTGGTTTTTCCCTTCACCCCAGCCCTCTCCCACAGGGAGAAAGGGCTGTAATAGCGTTGTGGTCAGGAGCAGAAGTCTGTCTGTGGCAGGTTCAACATTCCGATATGCAAGATGGCGTTATTGCACCTCCGAGCTCGATTCACGCTTTACCCCTATCCCGAAGAGCGAGGAATTGGTACGGCGTTTTGTTCAGGTGCGGGAGTCAGCTTGTGGCATGTTAAAATTTGTCCCATGCAAGATGGAGCTTTTGCGGTGCCGAGGCCAGTTGCTGACGTTAGTTTGTAGCACATTCAGTCCCCTCTCCCTGTGGGAGAGGGCTAGGGTGAGGGGCATCACTTTACATATCGTGATGTATTTCTTTGCTTAATTGGCGGGTATAGCGGGAAATGCCACTCATCAACAAAGTGATAAATCTTTCACATAAGTCGTTGGTGACATCCAAGAGATTTTATCGCATGTGAAATAGCCATCATGTATGAGTTTGTAGTTTACATACAGAGATATAGGAATACTAAAAATTAATGATGCGAACGCTATCATGATTAAATACTTGCTGATTATTGTATTATATTTAGGCTGCCTGTCAAAAATAAAGAAAAAAACAGAGCAAGAAAAAGTATAGAGTATCAAAGGCGTTGCAAAAAAGCAGATTAATACAGAGGCTGAAAATGTTATTTCATCCTCCATCAACATCAATGAAATAATGTAACTGTAAATCAATAGCGATAAGCATATGAATATTGCCAGCAATGCTAATGCCCCTAATATTTTCCAGTATCTGTTTTTCACACGACTATCCTTAGCTTATCGAAAACATCACTGGCAAAGTGATCGATTGGTGACATAAGTTGTTGGTGATTGCCATGATATCCTGTCACATGTTAAATAACCGGTATGCTTTAGTTTATAATCAACATATAAAGCAATGGGTAAGCTGATAACAAATGAGGTAAACATTAGATAAACCAAATATCGAGTGATTCCTTTGTCGTATTTTGGGCGCTTATTGAAAATAAAAAAATATATACCGCTAAGCATGGCATATATTAGCAGTGGGCTGGAAAGGAAAACCATAAGAACAGATGCGGAAAATGTTATCTCATCTTCCATGAATACTAATGATACTACATATTGATAGGTTAGTAATGCTGCGAATGAACATAGTATAAAGAGCACTGTTGCTAGCAATATTTTAACGTATTTATTATTCATAGTAGTCTTAATGTTGATATGTTCAATAAGTAGCCACCAGAAAATCTGCTGGCTATTCACTAAATCAATAAACTCTCTCATCCCATATACTATAGCCCGATGTGCCTGAAATATTATGCTGCCAATCAATGCTTGTGTAGGATAATGAAATGATCTCGTAGGGCTGACCATCATTTTGTGTAAGTGCATTTGGGCAGTGCTGGGTGATGTCTGAGATATAGGCATCCTTAAGCTTTATAGTATAAAAAACTTCTAGAGTCCCAGCAGGATTGACACGGTACATGTATAATGCAATTTGTAATTTTTCATTATTTGATATTGCCATTCCAAGCAAGGGCGATGATTTGTCAATCGGCTTGGTTATTCTGACTGGCTGGTGGGATACATTTTGCATTCTGGATATATTGTGATCGAAAGCAAGAATGTAAACTTGATCCTCATGTCCTTTTTGACATCGATTGCCAATGGAGTCAAGAGTCGAGCAACCAGCGGATATCAAGCCTTGCTTAATACCGTTGATACTTGCATAAATCAAATTAGCCATAAATCCCTCTATGTTATAGTAAACATCATTTGCAAAGTGATAAATCTTTTACATAAGTCGTCGGTGACATCCAAGAAATTCTGTCACAGGTCAAGTAGCCATCATGTTTAAGTTTGTAGTTTACATACAAGGAAACCGGTAAACTAAAAAGGATTGATGCCAGTGTTAGCTTAGTCAAATAGTTGATCGTTATCTTATTATGCTTAGGTAATCTATCAAAAACAAAAAAATAAACAGAACCAGATAAAACATAGATTAACAAAGGTGAAGAAAAGAAAACAATAAATACAGATGAGGAGAATTTTATTTCACTCTTCATTAATATTAACGAAATTACGTAACTGCATATAAATAAAGATATGCCAGTAAATATCACCAGTAATACTATTGTGCCGAATATTTTCCAATATTTATTTTTCATGTTACCTCCCTAAACTATTAAGGATGTGTTGGAAGTTTGCTTCAGGTGTTCGTGGCTTCACTTTCATTCTTTCTTTCAGTAACGCTATAATTTTATTACTTAGGCCATAATGTTCATCTATATTGTCTAAAGTTAAAACTATTGCAAAGCTAATGGCGAACAATACTGCTGCAATCACAATAATGCTTCCACCTACAATTGCTGTTGCAGTCAATGCTACACCTAGAGCATAAGATGCAACAGTGGTAATGGCGAGTTTAGCCATATCCACAGTTATATTTCCGATAAAGTCGGCCATAGTATATTCATCTTTGAAAATACTTTCTAAAATGCGATATCCCACAGAGAAAAGGATACAAAAGCGTGCGCCTCTTACTATCCCTGTATTAATGCCTTGCTGCCCAATACCCATCGCTAACATTTGTGGGTGGTTGGCCGCATACCGTGTGCCAGTAATGGTTCGTCTAAGGCCAGCATAACCTGAAATATGAATAAGGTTCACGCCATTTGCCCCTGTGAACAGCGTGGCCGTTATGCCTATTCTCTTGAACTCGATGATGACATCATATAACCCACGCGCATCATAGATATTACCGGCATAAGTAGAAATAGGATCTGTCACTTTAAAGACAGAGGAGACGACATTTTTGGGTTCAATACCTCTGGCGAAGGCATCGCCAGGACTGGTACTCTGGTGCTCAAATCCTCTGGCGAACGCCTCTCCACGACCCAGGCTTGGGCTTTTTGGGCGGCGAGAGTCGAGGTCTTCAAGGAGTCCTTTTGCCTCAGTGAGGGTGAGAACGACGTGATATTGCGTGTTATCGCTTAATGCTTTCTCTAAGCCGATAGAATCAAGGAACTCATGCTGGGGTTTTAGCTGGTTGATCCCGACATTACCCTTCAGGAAGTCCCCCATGTAGCCTTCCCAACTTGGGTTGAAATTTTTATCTGACATGATCTCACTCCATTGATAGTTCTAAGCTTTCCACTCCTTGAAAAATAAACTCTAGCACTATTGGTAAGAATTGTGAATGAGTATAACTTAATGCGGCGTTCTGCTATTGTCTCAACCACATAATCAGCCCCCATAGGATCGCAGATGGACTGCCGTGCCGACTGTGGTGCCTGCTGTATCGCACCTTCGATTTCCAGCCCGATCCCTGGTATGCCCAACGGCAAACCGGCCAATACCCGTTGCATCCATCTGGACCAGCAACTGCGCTGTGGAATATTTCATTCGCCGCTGCGGCCCAAAGTCTGCGGCAGCCTGCAGGCCAGCCGTGAAATGTGCCACGACCGCCGTGATGAGGCGCTGATCTATCTTGCCAAGTTGGAGGCGGATACCGCGCCTTGAGTGTCCTTCAGCCGCCACATACATAGCACTGCACCCAGCACCATCGCCAACGCAAAGTAAAATACCGCGTGATAACTCCACATTTCAGCCACGACTCCGGCGATCGAACCGGCAATAATCCAACCAACGCGGGTGGTATTGGTAAACAGTGTGGTGGCCGCCCCGGCTTGGCCGGGCATCAAATCCTGGAAATAGAGCATACCAATTCCCGCCAGCACCCCGATAAACAGCGCGTTCAGTAGTTGCAGGGCGATCAGTTGCCAAGTACCTGTTATAAACAGTAGCCCGGCATAAAACAGCACCCCGGCAATCACCGCGCAGCGCATCAGGAAACGCTTGCCAAAGCGTTGGGCCACCATGCCAGCTAGTAACATGGTCGGGATTTCCAGCCCGGCAGCGGTGCCCATCAATATTCCCGCCAATTTTTCCGGTAATTGTAATTCTTGCACCATATACAGCGGCATATTGATCAAATACATGCTGTTGGCCGTCCACATTAGCGTGCAGGCCATAAACAGCAATAACGTATCACGGCGGTTCTGCCGTGGTGCTTCCAGCGTAGCTCCGCCGGTGCTCTGCACTTTTGGCATGGAGGGCAACATCTTCCATACCAACGCTCCACAGAGAATAAAGGCAGCGGCGGCGGCCAGATACATCACCTTAAAACCAAACCCCAAGGCCAGCGCAAAGGCGATCGGCGGGCCAATCACCCAGGCCAGCGAAACCTGAGCACGCAGGATAGAACTGAACATCACCGTTCCCCGGCCGGTGTGCTCGGCATGTTCCCGTGCCAGGGCAAACATTTGTGGGTTGGCGGTCGAGCCAAAGCTGCTCAGTAGCACGCCGACGAACAGCAGCAGGTAATAGTTACGGTTCCAGGCGAACAGCGCACAAGCCAAGGCACCTAACATACAGCAGAGAAAGATCAGTGATTTGCGATCGCCCCTCTTGTCTGAGCGGCTGGCCAGAAACTGGCTGACCAAAATGCCGATCACCGCGCTGCCGGTAAAGAACAGCCCGACCATCGTTGGCCGTACGTTCACTTCGGTGGAGAGGAACAGACTCAGCGTGGGCGTCTGTAGGGCACCAGCAATCCCGGTGAGAAAGGCCACGACCAGAAATGCCAACGAAGTTAAATCGGGCAAACGTCGTGTCGCCGCAGTTGAAGTACGCATAAGCTGAATGACTAGCCAAAGAGAAGGGAGACGCGCGCATGATACGCTCGTTTAAAAAAAACAAAAACCGGTTTCAATCAAGGAAAGGGTAAATAGAGTGTATCTGTCGGCAGGAAAAGAGCAGGGCGATGTCACCATCACCCTGCGCTGGTGGCTAGCGGTTATGCGCCAGCAGGAACGTCGTGCGCGGTATTCTTCAGCACTTCGCCCTGATATTTCTCAATTTCCAACTGTGCCATCTGGCCACAGTTGCCCTGTGCCAGGTTGGATGAGCCAATATCGAAAGTCAGGCAGTTGACGTTGCCGTTCTTACAGATCGACCCCGGCGTTGACGGATCGGCCGGATCGTACCAGGCACCTTCGCTGATCCGCACCGCACCTGGGCGCACATCTTCACTGACAATAGCGCCAACCAGGATCTGCCCACGGTCGTTAAACGCCCGCACCAGGTCGCCGTTGGTGATGTTGCGCGACTTGGCATCCTCTGGATGGATCAAGATCGCTTCACGGTCGGCCACCGCATACTTCTTACGCAGCGGCGTGTTGTCGAGCTGTGAGTGCAGGCGGTTGGTCGGGTGCGCGGTATTCAGTGACAGCGGGTATTTGGCTGCCTCTGGGCCACGGTACCATTCATGCGGCGGCATCCAGGTAGGAATACCTTTGCAATCCAGATACTCCATCTTCGAGATGGCATCGGAATAGATCTCAATCTTGCCGGACGGAGTCCCCAACGGATTCAGCAGCGGGTTTTCACGGTAATCGGCGAAACGTACCCACTGTTTGTTTTCCTGCGGGATCGGGAAACGAATGTAGTTGTTCGACTCCCAGAACATGTCAAACGGCGGCAGGGCAACGCGGGCGGCGCGGGCCTGCAACTTCATGTCGTCGTACATGCCTTTCAGCCACTGGGTTTCGTCTTTGCCTTCGGTAAAGGCATCCAGCACGCCAAGCTTGGCGGCCAGAGCGGCGAAGATATCGAAGTCGTTGCGTGACTCATGCTGCGGCGGTACGCACTGATGCATCGGGAAGACGTACAGCTGTGAGTAGTCGCCGCCCATCTCCAGATCGTTACGCTCATAGCTGGTGGTCGCAGGTAGCACGATATCCGCATGCTTGGCGGTGGCCGTCCAATACGGTTCGTTAACCACGATGGTTTCCGGCCGCTGCCAGGCTTTGACCAGATTGTTGGTGTCCTGATGCTGGTGGAAGGTATTACCACCGGCCACGTACACCATCTTCACGTCTGGGTAGGTGACATCGGTCCCATTGAAGTGAATGGTCTTGCCTGGGTTGGTCAGGCACTCGGCGATACGAGCCACCGGGATTGGCGTTGGTGAATTCTTCGGTGCATTCCCCGCAGAGATACCGGAGAGGATGCCGCCTTTAGCCGTCGGGCTACCACCGGAAGAGTAGTGATAGCTGAAGCCAAAGCCGCCGCCTGGCAGGCCGATCTGGCCAAGCATGGCCGCCACGGTCACCAGCAACCAGTGCTGCTGCTCACCGTGATGCTGACGCTGGATCCCCCAGCCGCCCATGATCATGGTGCGTTGTTTCGCCATATCACGTGCCAACTGGCGCAACACTTCGGCATCGACGCCGCTGATATCGGCTGCCCACTCGGCAGTTTTCGGCGTACCGTCGGTTTCACCCAGCAGATAGGCCTGGAACTTATCGAAGCCTACGGTGTAGGTTTTCAGGAAGTCCGGGTTATGCAGCTTTTCGGTCAACAGGGTGTGGGCGATACCGATCAGCATCGCGCTGTCGGTGTACGGACGCGGAGCGATCCACTGTGCGCCGACATATTTGGCACTGTCACTGTGCACCGGATCGATGCTGATTATGCGGGTGCCTTTCTTCTTCAGCGCCTCAAAGCCGGTCTGGCCGACATGGTCTGGCACGTTCCAGCTGTTTTTCAGCGTAACCATCGGGTTACAGCCCCACAGGATCACCAGTTGGCTGTTGTCGATGACGTTTGGCCAGGCGGTTTGCTGTTCGTAAACCTCCATTGACCCCATCACGTGCGACATGATCACCTGTGCGGCACCGGTAGAATAGTCACCGGCATAGCCAAGGAAGCCACCGCTCAGGTTCATCAGGCGTTGCAGCAGGGTACGGCTGTTGTGCAGCATGCCCACGCTTTTCCAGCCGTA
Source organism: Serratia sp. T13T92 (assembly GCF_047530105.1). Lineage (NCBI taxonomy): Bacteria > Pseudomonadati > Pseudomonadota > Gammaproteobacteria > Enterobacterales > Yersiniaceae > Serratia > Serratia sp. T13T92. The sequence goes on from NZ_JBLJAK010000035.1 coordinate 24,666, forward strand.
AGAACCGGCATAAATCGACTGCGGGCCGTGATCTTTTTGCAAACGGACGATTTCGTTACCGACCAGATCGATCGCTTTTTCCCAGCTGACGCGCACCCATTCATCGTTGCCGCGCAGTTCGGTACGGCTGCCAGGGCCGCCTTCCAACCAGCTTTTACGTACCATTGGGTACTTGATACGGTTTTCCGCATGGACCTGGTGGGGAGCCATGGTGATCAGATCGTTCGGGTAAGGATCGTCTTTGACCGGCAACACGCCGACCATTTTTCCGTCTTGCACGATGGCTTCAAATGCGCCCCAGTGCGCGCCGGTCAGAATGCCTTTTTGTGCCTGGCGTAAGGCCACAAACTGTGGCAATGCCTGGCTGATGGCTTCCGCCAATGCTGATTTAGGCCACAGACCCGCAAATAGAGGCACGGCGGCCAGGGCGCTGGCACCGGTCAGGAAACGACGGCGGCTCATGGCCAATGGTTGTTGTTGGTACTTGCTCATTTCGCTTCTCCCTTAACTTTTGGCCGGTGTGGCAGGTTGCATATCGCTGGCATGTTTCTGAACGTACTGCGTCAGAACGCGCAGTTGTTCTTGCGACAGCGAGGTGCGAGTAGCCATACCTTTAATCACGCCGATCCACTGGTTGGCGTTGAAGCGATCAAGGGCGGTCAGGCCGTGGCAGCCGGTACAGTTAGCGGACATCATATCGGCAGTGTAACGCCAGATTTTCTGCTCATCGTCGATCAGTTGCTTACGTGGCAACCAGACCTGCAGTGAAACCTGATGCCAGACCAGGCCGGTTTCGGCATCGGTCATGGTGCTGCCGGTTTTCAGCAGTTTGCGCGCGTCTTCGCCCAGCAGGACGCTGAGGATACGTTTACCTTGCGCGGCGTAGAATACTTCGCTGACGCCATCCTGTTGCCAGCCGCTGACATCTACCAGCACCTTGTCACCTTCCTGTTTCACAACGTGAACTTCGGTTGAAGGCATCAGGTTACCGGCATTATGCGTATCGTCGGCTTTCAGGAAGAACGGTTCGGTGGCGATGGTGAACAGCGTGGTTGCTGTTGGAGAGGTTTCCGCCGCGGCTTTCGCCAGTTCGGCAGCGCCCGCCTGTGCAGCACCGCTCATATCCGGCAGGATATGCGCAACGCCCTTATGGCAGTCGATACAGGTTTCGCCTTGCTTGATGGCCACCGGGTGCTGAATACGAGCTTCAGGACGTTGGGCGGTGATATCCATGGCATCGAAGCTATGGCAAGAACGGCAGGTGGCCGAATCGTTTTCTTTCAGCGTTTTCCACACCGATTGTGCCATGGCCAGCTTATGGGCTTCGTATTTTTCCGGGGTGTCGATTTTGCCGGTCATTTCGCCGTAAATGTCTTTCACCGCGCGGATCTTGGTCCACAGGTAATCGAGCGGCTCATGAGGGACGTGGCAATCGGCACATTCAGCGCGGATCCCCTTGGCGTTCTGGAAGTGGACACTGCCTTGATATTCGGCCAGAGGTTGTTGCATGGTGTGGCAGGAGACACAGAAGGCGGTATCGCTGGTTTTATGGAAGACCGTTGCGGTCCCTGCCAGCAGTGCGGCGCCGAGAATAATCCCGATCACCAAAATCCAAAGCCATCCCCACCGGCGTCGCTTTTCAAAGCCAGCTTGTTTTTTGCTCATATTGAACCCACTTATAGTTATGAAATACCAAGGAAAAACTTGCCAAAAAGGTTTCGACACCAGGTCAAAAACACCTGGATAAGTATAGGTATTTTCGCAAAAGAAACCTAATACCTTAGGGGTATTTACAGTGAAAAGTAGAGTGATTGAGCAATAAAATAGCGTTATATTCCGTGTTATATATCGCTATGCTTTGATGAACAGAGGAGAAATTGGAGGGAACAACGTCAAAATACAGGCAGATATGCCTGTTGGTTCAACCATAGGTGGATCGCCGTTCTGCTCGCTTCAAAATGGGGCTCCGGCAGGTCGTGCGGGGAACACCAGCGCCATTCGGCACATTTTTCCGGCTCTTTCAGCTCGGCTTCTCCTCCTGGATGCTGAACCAGCATGCAGATCGACACCGTATGTTTTCCCTCTGCGCGCCAGGTTTGCAGATTATTGCTGACGCCAATAAAGGTTGGCGGAGCTATCTGCAACCCGGTCTCTTCGGCGATTTCGCGTTGAGCGCACTGTTCAAAGGTTTCCCCCGCATCCAGATGCCCTCCGGGGATCGACCAAAAAGGGGCATGTGTACTGCAGCGTTTCCCCAGCAGGATTTGCCCTTGAGCGTTAACGATAATGACCCCGATACCGGTGGCAACCATGTTGTTATCTTCCTTCAGCACTGTTTCAGCACAGTATGCCATTTTCCCCTGTGGATGGGGGCTTTAGCCAGAAAAGTGTGCGTAAGGTCAAAAAACTATCACGTCGAGATCGAGAAAACTTGCTTTCGATGATAGCTGCTCACACACTCATTGAAACGTTTCAGCGTCATCGATGGCCTGGTTAGGCGATGGGTAACGCTCCTTTTTCTTAACTTGGCTGAAACGATTCAATTCAGCAGGAGAGGAGAACCATGTTCCAGTTGTCACAGCAAGATATTCACCTGGGAGCTGCCGCTAGCGGCAAACAGGAAGCCATCCGGCAGGTAGCGGCAGCGCTTACCTCCGCCGGATGCGTCAGCGCCGCCTATGTCGACGGCATGCTGCAGCGTGAGCTGCAAACCTCCACTTATCTGGGCAACGGCATCGCCATTCCACATGGCACTACAGATACCCGCGATCTGGTGCTGAACACCGGTGTTCAGGTATTCCAGTTTCCACAGGGTATCGAGTGGGGCGAAGGCCAGACAGCCTATGTAGTGATCGGTATTGCCGCGCGTTCCGATGAACACCTGGCGCTACTGCGTCAGCTCACACACGTGCTCAGTGATGACAGCGTCGCTGAACAGTTGGCAAAAACGACTTCAGCCGAAGAACTGCGCAGTTTGCTGATGGGCGAGAAGCTGGCGGCTGAATTCAAGTTTGATGCTTCACTGATTGCTCTTGACGTGGCCGCCGATTCGCTGATGACGCTGCAAGCTTTGAACGCGGGCCGTCTGCAAAAAATCGGTGCGGTTAACGCCCAGTTTGTCAGTGATGTGATCACCCGCAAGCCGCTGAATCTGGGGCAGGGGATCTGGTTGAGCGACAGCACCGAAGGCAACCTGACCAGCGCAGCCACCGTCAGCCGCCCGGCACAGGCGTTTGATGAGGAAGGTGAAAAGGTCGCACTGTTGCTGACCGTCGCCGTCGCCGATCAACAACCGCTGACGGTGCTGAACTACTTAAGCGATCTGTTAGTGAGCCAAAAAGCTGAACGCTTGCTGAACGCCGATGCGGTGGGCGTGCTGGCGTTACTGACCAGCGAAGTTGCCGAAGAGAGCGCGGTTCTGAGTGCGGAATACGTGGTGCGCAACGAGCATGGCCTGCATGCCCGCCCAGGCACTGCGCTGGTCAACGTAATCAAACAGTTCTCGAGTGAAATTACCGTCACCAATCTCGACGGCAGCGGTAAACCGGCTAACGGCCGCAGCCTGATGAAGGTTGTGGCACTGGGAGTGAAAAAAGGTCATCACCTGCGCTTTACCGCCAGTGGTGACGATGCTGAAGCGGCGCTGAAAGCCATCGGCGAAGCCATCAGTGAAGGTCTTGGCGAGGGTGCAGCATGAGCAGAAGAGTAGCAACCATAACCCTGAATCCGGCTTACGATCTGGTGGGCTTTTGCCCGGAGATCGAACGGGGTGAGGTTAACCTGGTAAGAACCGCCGGTCTCCATGCGGCGGGTAAAGGGATCAACGTTGCCAAGGTACTGAAAGATTTAGGTATCGACGTCACCGTTGGCGGTTTCCTTGGTAAAGACAACCAGGATGGTTTCCAACTGCTGTTCAGCGATTTGGGGATTGCCAACCGCTTTCAGGTGGTCCCTGGGCGTACGCGTATCAACGTTAAGCTGACGGAAAAAGACGGTGAAGTGACCGACTTCAACTTCTCCGGTTTTGAAGTGACGCCGCAGGATTGGGAACGCTTTGTGGTGGATTCCCTGAGTTGGCTGGGCCAGTTCGACATGGTGGCGGTCAGCGGTAGCCTACCTGCCGGGGTTGCGCCGGAAGCCTTCACCGAGTGGATGACCCGCCTGCGCGCGCAGTGTCCGTGCATCATTTTTGACAGCAGCCGTGAAGCTCTGGTGGCCGGGCTGAAAGCCTCGCCGTGGTTGGTAAAACCTAACCGTCGTGAGCTGGAAATCTGGGCAGGCAAACCCTTGCCGAAGTTGGGAGATGTGGTGGAAGCCGCTCACGCCCTGCGTGAACAGGGCATTGCCCACGTGGTGATCTCACTGGGTGCCGAAGGCGCGCTGTGGGTTAACGCCTCTGGTGCCTGGATCGCCAAACCGCCAGCCTGTGAGGTGGTTAGCACCGTGGGTGCTGGTGATTCCATGGTCGGCGGCCTGATCTACGGCCTGCTGATGCGTGAATCCAGCGAACATACCTTGCGCTTGGCCACTGCCGTGGCTGCCTTGGCAGTGAGCCAGAGCAACGTTGGCATCACCGATCGCCCGCAGTTGGCCGCGATGATGGCGCGCGTCGATCTGAAACCCTTTAATTAATCGCAGGAGTCAGAATGAAAACGCTGCTGATGATAGACAGTTCGCTCGGGCAGGCTCGTAGCCACCTGGCGAAACGCATGCTTGAGGCCGCTGCGGCCAAAACCGGCCTGACGCTGGTTAACACGGCCAACGAGGCCGAACTGGTGGTGGTAGCGGGTGTTGCTGCACCTGCTGACGCTGAGCTGAACGGCAAACAGGTTTATATTGGTGATGTGGAACACGCGGTGCGTGAACCTGAAGCCTTCCTGGCCACGGCACAGGCGCAAGCCAAACCGTATCAGGCTCCAGCCCAGACGGTAGCACCGGCAAAATCTGCCGGTCCGAAACGCATTGTTGCCATTACTGCTTGCCCGACCGGCGTTGCGCATACCTTTATGGCGGCCGAAGCCATCGAGAGCGAAGCCAAGAAACGTGGCTGGTGGGTGAAAGTGGAAACCCGTGGCTCCGTCGGTGCCGGGAATGCGATCACTCCAGAAGAAGTGGCGGCGGCCGATCTGGTCATTGTCGCGGCAGATATCGAAGTGGATCTGGACAAGTTTGCCGGTAAGCCGATGTACCGCACCTCAACCGGTTTGGCGTTGAAGAAAACCGCGCAGGAACTGGATAAGGCACAGGTAGAAGCCGAGATCTTCCAGCCGCAAAAAAGTGGCAGCACCGCGAGCTCAGGCAAGAAGAAAGAGAGCGCAGGGCCTTATCGCCACCTGCTGACCGGCGTGTCTTACATGCTGCCGATGGTGGTGGCGGGCGGTCTGTGTATCGCGCTGTCGTTCGTGTTTGGTATCAAGGCGTTTGAAGTAAAAGGTACGCTGGCTGCGGCGCTGATGCAGATCGGTGGTGGTTCGGCCTTTGCGCTGATGGTGCCGGTTCTGGCGGGTTACATCGCGTTCTCCATTGCGGATCGTCCTGGCCTGACGCCGGGCCTGATCGGCGGTATGTTGGCGGTTAGCACCGGTGCGGGTTTCCTTGGCGGTATCATTGCCGGTTTCCTGGCGGGTTACGTGGCCAAGGCCATCAGCGGTAAGCTGCGTTTGCCACCGAGTATGGAAGCGCTCAAGCCGATCCTGATTATTCCGCTGGTTGCCAGCCTGATCACCGGTTTGATCATGATTTACGTGGTGGGTACGCCAGTCGCCAAGATCATGGTCGGCCTGACCAACTGGCTGCAATCGCTGGGCACCGCTAACGCGGTACTGCTGGGTGCAATCCTCGGTGCGATGATGTGTACCGATATGGGCGGCCCGGTTAACAAGGCGGCCTATGCCTTTGGTGTAGCGCTGTTGAGTTCTTCGGTCTACGCACCTATGGCGGCGATTATGGCGGCAGGTATGGTGCCACCGCTGGCGATGGGGCTGGCTACAATTCTGGCTCGTCGCAAGTTCGAGAAGTCTGAGCAGGAAGGGGGCAAAGCCGCGTTGGTGTTGGGCCTGTGCTTTATCACTGAAGGGGCCATTCCGTTTGCCGCCCGTGACCCGATGCGCGTTCTGCCGTGCTGTATCGCTGGTGGAGCCCTGACCGGTGCGCTGTCGATGGCCTTCGGTGCAAAACTGATGGCACCACACGGTGGTCTGTTCGTGCTGTTGATCCCTGGTGCTATCTCGCCGGTGCTGCTGTATCTGCTGGCGATTGTGGCGGGTACCCTGCTGGCGGGCGTGGCCTATGCGGTCCTCAAACGCTCTGAAGCGCCGGTAGCCACGGTGGCGTAACGGTAACCATAATAAAAAGCCGGCATCTGAAAAATGCCGGCTTTTTTATGTCCGCAGAAAATTACTGCTGCGCCTTCAGCCAGGCAATCTCCTCGGCCCAGATATCCGGGTTCACCGTCTCCAGGATCAGCGGGATGTTATCAAAGCGCTCGTCGCGCATGATATAGCTGAACACGGTCTTACCGATATTACCTTCACCCAGGCTGTGGTGGCGGTCAACGCGGCTGCCAAACTCGCTCTTGGCATCGTTAAGATGCATACCGCGCAGATAGTTAAAGCCCACCACGTCACCCAGCTCTTTAAACGTCTTCTGGCAATCCTCTTCGGTACGCAGGTCGTAACCGGCGGCGAAAGCGTGGCAGGTATCAATACAGACACCGACGCGGCTCTTGTCTTCTACACCGTCGATGATCGCCGCCAGATGTTCAAATTTGAACCCCAGATTACTGCCTTGCCCGGCGGTATTCTCGATCACTGCGGTGACGCCTTGGGTTTTATCCAGCACGATGTTGATCGACTCAGCGATCCTTGCCAGGCATTTATCCTCATCGATCTGCATCAGGTGGCTGCCCGGGTGGAAGTTCAGCAGCGTCAGCCCCAGTTGCTCGCAGCGTTGCACCTCATCAAGAAACGCCTCGCGGGACTTCTCCAGCGCCTCCGTTACCGGATGGCCAAGGTTAATCAGATAGCTGTCGTGCGGCAGGATTTGCCCTGGGCCATAGCCGTACTGTGCGCAGGCACTTTTAAACTTGTCTATCACGTCGGCAGGCAGCGGGGCAGCCTTCCATTGACGCTGATTTTTAGTGAACAGGGCGAATGCGGTCGCCTCTAATTCGTGTGCGCGGATCACGGCCTGATCTACGCCGCCAGAAGCGCTGACGTGTGCACCGACAAACTTCATTTTCATTCTCCTGTGTTATCGGCTCCATTATGGCATTGATAAGCGAAGGATTGAATGGCAGGGGGTAAAACAAGCAGGCCCGAAAGCTCGGGCCTGAAGAAGGGGGATTACAACAGATGCTGCACCAACAGGTTGATTGCACCGCCGCCGATAATCAGCCAGACGAACAGCAGCGTCGCCAGCAAGATGGGTTTCACACCAGCCTGACGTACCGCGCTAATGTGGGTGGTCAAACCTAAAGCGGCCATGGCCATGGCCAGCATCCAGGTGTCGATGGTGATCAGATGCTGTACCAGCGTGGCCGGGATCAGGTTGAACGAGTTCAGCCCGGCAACGGCGATAAACAACACGGCGAACCACGGAATGGTGATGGCCGATTTTTCACTCTTGCTGCCGTTACCGGCCCGGCGGCTGATATAGCCAGACAGCAACAGCAGGAACGGGGCTAACATCATGACGCGGATCATCTTGGAGATCACCGCCGCGTTTTCCGCATCCGGGCCGATGGCATGGCCAGCAGCAACCACCTGAGCCACTTCATGGATTGTCGAACCCGCGTAGATGCCGAAGGTTTCCTGCGTCAACGGTAGCCACTGGAAGTGCTCATTCAGCTGATACAGCCACGGATAGGCAAAGATCGCCAGCGTACCAAACACCACGACGGTAGAGACAGCGACGGCAACCTTGCTGGAGTCTGCCTTCAACACCGGCTCGGTGGCCATCACGGCTGCGGCACCGCAGATGCTGCTACCGGCACCGATCAGCATGGTGGTTTGGCTGTCGAGGCCGAACACTTTTTTACCCAACCAGCAGGCCAGCAAGAAAGTGCTGCTCAGGGTCAGGGCATCGATAATGATCCCGCTGGCCCCCACGTCGGCAATTTGCTGGAAGGTTAAACGAAAGCCATAAAGAATGATCCCCAGGCGCAGCAGCCGCTGTTTGGCCAGCTGTACGCCGGTATGGCAGCTAGGCTGCAACCAGGGATAAAGAGTGTTGCCGACCAGGATGCCGCACAGGATCGCCAGCGTCAGGGCGCCTAATCCCAACCCGGCAACCCAGGGAACATCGCCCGCCCAGACCGAAAACGCGGTCAGCGCGCCGGTCAGCAGTAAGCCTGGTATCAGCCGTGGTAGTCCAAACAGGGGAAAACGCTGTTCGGGATAGGGTTGAGTGCTGTGACTCGCCATGATTATTCTGTCCTCTGCTAAATTCCTGAGTGCAATGATAAAAGCAGGTGACCTAAAAGAGAAATTGATTATATATTTATAACTTATCGGAATAAGTGGTTGATCACCTGGACGGGTCGGCTACTCCGCCAAGCCTAATTCTGTAAACGTGATAACCTTATAAGGCAGGGCGGTGAGCTTACCGACGCCGTGTGACTGATTTTTTGGTGTTTTTATTTAAATGGTTTTGTCTGACCATTCTCTTTATGTCGAGGCTGTTATGCATATCACTTTGCGCCAACTGGAAGTTTTTACCGAGGTGCTGAAAAGCGGATCCACCACTCAGGCCTCAGTGGTATTGGCTTTATCACAATCGGCGGTCAGCGCGGCGCTGGCCGATTTGGAAGGGCAACTGAAGGTGTTGTTGTTCGATCGCGTGGGTAAACGCCTGGTGATCAACGAACATGGCCGCTTGCTATACCCCAAAGCGCTGGCTCTGCTGGAGCAGGCTGGGGAAATTGAACAACTGTTCCTGCATGATAGTGGCGCGTTACGCATCGCCGCCAGCAGCACCATCGGCAACTATATGCTGCCAGAGATGATCGCCCACTATCGCAAAGATTTTCCTGCGACCCCGTTGGAACTGAACGTGGGCAATAGTCAGGAGGTGATTGTTGCGGTAGCCGATTTTCGTGTCGATTTGGGGTTGATAGAAGGGCCGTGCCACATGCCTGAGTTGGTCACTCAGCCGTGGCTTGAAGATGAGCTGGTGGTGTTTGCCGCGCCGGATAACCCATTGCTACAGCAACCGGTGACCCTGGCAACGCTGGCCAGCGCCCCTTGGATCCTGCGGGAGCGTGGATCTGGCACGCGGGAAGTGCTGGATCATCTGCTGCTGGCGCACCTGCCAAACTTCCAGTTGGTGATGGAGTTGGGCAACTCGGAAGCGATCAAGCACGCGGTCCGCCACGGTATCGGCATTAGTTGCCTGTCACGTCGCGTAGTGGAAGAACAGCTGGCTAGCGGGGTGTTGGTGGAACTGAGTATCCCTCTGCCACCATTGATGCGCACGCTGTATCTGATCCATCACCGGCAAAAACACATTTCTAATGCGCTACAGCGTTTCTTGAGTTATTGCGTTGGGCAAAAACCGATCAAGATCGCATAAAGTCATCATTAGGACCGCTGCTAATAATTGGCCGCGGATTATGAAGCTATCTTATATCAGGGCAATGTTACTAGTTCGCTGGCGGGTATTTGTTACAATCCGGCCCTCATTTTTGACGAGCAGATAGGGTAAGAATGGCTCAGCAGGATATAAAAACAGCGGGGCAGCAAGCACCCGGATTACGCCGCGAGCTGAAAGCGCGGCATTTAACCATGATTGCCATTGGCGGTTCCATCGGTACCGGCCTGTTTGTTGCCTCTGGCGCAACGGTTTCCCAGGCAGGCCCAGGCGGCGCGTTACTCTCCTATGCATTGATTGGTCTGATGGTGTATTTCCTGATGACCAGCCTGGGTGAGCTGGCGGCGTTTATGCCGGTTTCAGGTTCGTTTTCCACCTATGGTGCCAAGTATGTTGAAGAGGGCTTCGGCTTTGCGCTGGGCTGGAACTACTGGTACAACTGGGCGGTGACCATTGCGGTCGACCTGGTGGCGTCACAGTTGGTGATGAACTACTGGTTCCCAGACACGCCGGGCTGGATCTGGAGCGCCCTGTTCCTTGGCCTGATGTTCTTGCTTAACTACATCTCGGTCAAAGGCTTCGGTGAAGCGGAATACTGGTTCTCGCTGATCAAGGTGAGCACGGTAATTATCTTTATCGGCCTTGGCGTACTGATGATTTTCGGTATTCTGAAGGGCGGTGAAAATGCCGGTTGGCATAACTGGACGATCGGCGATGCGCCGTTTGCCGGTGGCTTCTCGGCCATGATTGGCGTAGCGATGATCGTTGGCTTCTCGTTCCAGGGCACCGAACTGATCGGCATTGCGGCGGGCGAGTCGGAAGATCCGGGCAAGAACATTCCACGCGCAGTGCGTCAGGTGTTCTGGCGTATTCTGCTGTTCTATATCTTCGCGATCCTGATCATCAGCCTGATCATTCCTTATACCGATCCAAGCCTGTTGAGCAATGACGTGAAAGACATCAGCGTCAGCCCGTTCACGCTGGTATTCGAACATGCTGGCCTGCTCTCTGCGGCGGCGGTGATGAACGCGGTGATCCTGACGGCGGTACTCTCTGCGGGTAACTCCGGGATGTATGCCTCAACCCGTATGCTGTTCACGCTGGCTTCGGAAGGTAAGGCACCACGCATTTTCGCCAAGCTGTCAAAAGGCGGTGTGCCGCGTAATGCGCTGTATGCCACCACCGTCGTAGCGGCACTGTGCTTCCTGAGCTCGATGTTTGGTAATCAGTCCGTTTATCTGTGGCTGCTCAATACCTCGGGCATGACCGGCTTTATCGCCTGGTTGGGGATCGCCATCAGCCACTACCGTTTCCGCCGTGGCTATGTGATGCAAGGGCACAGCCTGAGCGATCTGCCATATCAATCCGGTTTCTTCCCGTTGGGGCCAATGTTTGCCTTCGTGCTGTGCTTGATCATCACGCTGGGGCAGAACTATCAAGCCTTCCTGGCGGATCGTATCGACTGGTACGGTGTGACGGCAACCTACATCGGTATTCCACTGTTCCTGATTATCTGGTTCGGTTATAAGCTGACGCGCGGCACCAAAGTGGTGAAGTACAGCGAAATGGAATTCCCGAAGTGGAACCCTGATAAGTAAGCGATTAGCTCTAGACGCGGCGGATTACCGCCGCGTTATCCTCTCTCCTTGAAATCCCCAGTTAAATTCCCAACCAAAATAATGCCTGCACACGATAGCAATCAATAATGATGATTGAGCATCTGGCTGCCCCTCACCCCAACCCTCTCCCATAGGGAGAGGGAGCCGATCGGCGTTGTTATTAGATATGGGAGTACAGCTTTGGCACCTTACGCTGGGCAGGGAGTTGGTACGGAGTTGTGGTGAGGTACAGGGCTGATGTGGAGGATGTCATTGAGTTGTAGCACGGACAGTCCCCTCTCCCTGTGGGCTGAGGAATCCCCACAAAAAAATGAAAGGCACGATGAAGTGTGATCTACTGGTTGCGCTAACAAAACAGAAGAGACCTCATCGTGCCTTTACAAACAGTTTGCCAGAAATTTTTCTCCGCGTCTTTACGTGGTATCCATTCCTTTCGGATCAATGTACTTATCTCTATGACCATTGCACTTTGCAACGGCGCTGACTTGACGCTGACCAGTCTCGGCCGTTCGCTTCCAGGCAGGGCTCACGTCAAAAATAAAATTAAGCGTGTTGATCGAGCACTCGGTAATACCGCTATTCATCACGAGCTTCCCCTTATTCAACAGATGCTTACCCGGTCTATCACCTCACTGATGCCGTTCTGCGTTATTGCTGTCGACTGGAGCGGATGGCATGACAAAAACTGGCATCTGTTGCGGGCAAGCCTAGTCTGTAATGGCCGTTCCCTCCCTCTGATGAGCGAAGTGGTGCCCGCCCGGCTGGCACAAAACAGCCAGGTTCAGTGCGCCTTCCTTGACCGTCTCCACGCGGCCATTCCCGACGGAAAACCCGTCACAATAATCACGGATGCGGGCTTCAGAACTGACTGGTTCAGGCACATAAGCCAACTGGGCTGGTGTTTTACGGGCAGGGTCAGAGGGCTCGTCTGCTTCCAGTTGGAAGGAAGCACCCGCTGGATGAAAATCAGTGACTTGCAGGCGGAGAGCACCCCCATAAAAGTCGGTTACGGTGTACTTGCTCGTAAGCCGAGGGTGCCTTGTTACGGTAGCTTTTATCTGCAAAAGCGCCCATCGGCGGGACGTCACGGAAAAGGCAGACGGTCAAAAACGGAGAAAGAGCATCGAAGTAGCGCTCAGGAACCGTGGTTGCTGTTCAGTAATGTTGAAGGCCTGGAGCCTCATCAGATAATGACCCTCTACAGTCGTCGGATGCAGATAGAGCAGAACTTCCGCGACGAAAAAAGTCCGCGCTTCGGATATGGGCTGAGACTAAGCCGCAGCCAGGGCTGGGGTCGCCTGGCGGTTCTGAGTGTAGTGGCAGCGATGGCCAGCCTGGTGATGTGGCTGACGGGATATATGGCGGAAAAGAAACAACTTCATCGGCATTATCAGGCAAATAGTGAGAAAGGGAGGCGGATCCTGTCGTATCTGAGGCTTGCTGGTGAGGTCCTGAGAGACAGACCGGGAATAGTGAGACGGATGAATATAGTTAATATGCTGAAAAAGTTAGGGAATGAGTACAGTAATATGGTCATGGGATGCTGACCATATTACTGGGGATCACTCAGCCCTGTGGGAGAGGGTTAGGGTGAGGGGTCATCACCGCACGCTAGTCTTTTGCTTAACTAACTAGAATTGCCAAGTTAAACAATAATCCGGTCCGCCTTGGCGGCGTCATACCACTCTTTAAACTCTTCCAGCAGCAGATCGTACAAACGGTCTTCTTTCATCGTGGCAAAATCGTCAATCGCAAAGAAGTTGGTGTTATCCACCCGGCGATCGGTGAAGGTATCCAGCTTTTCCAGCACGCCGTAGTTCGAGCCACCCAGGCCGACAAACTTCCAGAAAATCGGATAGTTGGCCGAGCGCTTGATCGCCTCTTTGATCTGGCGCGTTTTGCTGATGCCACCGTCGGTAATAAACACCACGTATACCGGCATATCGCTATGCTTAAACGTATCGATCAGCTCCTCCATCACCGGCGGCTCATTATTGGTGCCGCCCAGCTTTGGCAGGATCTCCCACATTGAGCGCTTGCCGCTGCCCTGGATCGCCTTGATATAGCCATCAAGATTATCCAGCGTCACATCGGGATATTTGGCGTGTTTTTCGGCAAAGCCCCAGACGTCCATCGAGCCGTCATCATCAAACTGCACGGCCAGCACGGCGATGCGATCCAGTACCGCCTGCACATTGCCCTTTTTGAACTGCCCGGTCATCGATCCTGAAGCATCCAGCACGAACGCAACCTTGGCCTTTACCGACTGCAGATTGAATTTAGCCAGGCTGACGGTGACGTTCTTCGCCAGGCTCACCAAATGCGGTGCTTTATCCTGCAGTTTTTTCTCCAGGCTGACGGTCGGCGGCGGAGTAGCAGGCGCCGCTGGCTGAGCCACATCAACGCCATAGTTTAACGCCAGCGGCTCCAGGCCACCGTTAAACCCTTGCCCCAACGCGCGCAGCTTCCAGTTACCAGCATGGCGATAAATTTCGGCCACAATCAGCGCCTTCTCCTGACGACCCGGAGTTTCTACGCTGTATTGGGCAACGTTCTGCGCATCCATTTTCAAGTGTTGCAGCCCAGAGATCGCGTCCAAACCATCAATCACCAAAGTGATGGCAATCTTGCTGACATCGGAGTCAATTTTACTGAGATCTAACGAGAGAGAGCTGCTTTGGTGGGTGGTTTGTAAAACGACGCTGCGGTTGGGGGTAGCGGTTTGATTGAAGAAGATAAAATCGGCATCGCCACGGACTTTGCCCTCGGCATTCAGCAGGAATACTGCGGTATCAGGCTCACTCTTAAAACCAGGGTTGGCGGGGTACTGCAGGGTCAGGTTGAGCTGGGTGCCATTGACCACCAGATTCTGGCCGGACTGTAAAATCATCAGGATAACCTCCTGTTAAAATAGCTTTTCCATAACGGGGATATTGGCGGGTAGGCCCCTCACCCCAACCCTCTCCCACAGGGAGAGGGAGCTGAAAGCCCCTGCTCTGCGGGAAGAAAGAAGATCATCTCAGCAAAACTTGAGCGCCCCCTCATCCAAAGTGAGCGCGAAGCGAGGGGGCTAATTCAGTGTCTTAGATATTCACGCCATGCTGCGAGGCCAGCGCGGACAGGCCACCGGCAAAGCCTTGACCTACTGCCTTGAACTTCCACTCGGCACCGTTGCGATACAGCTCGCCGAATACCATCGCGGTTTCGGTAGAAGCATCTTCAGACAGGTCAAAGCGGGCGATTTCGGTGCCGTTATCGTTGTTGAAGATACGCATGTAGCTGTTGCTGACCATGCCGAAATTCTGTTTACGCGCTTCGGCATCATAGATGGTGACGGCGAAAACCAGTTTCTTGACTTCCGCAGGCACTTTGCTCAGCTCAATTTTGACCTGCTCATCATCGCCATCGCCTTCACCGGTGCGGTTGTCGCCCTGGTGCTCAACGGAACCACAGGCACTCTTCTTGTTGTTGAAGAAGATAAAGCTGCTGTCGCCCAGCACCTTACCGTCATCACCAACCATAAATACGGAGGCGTCCAGGTCAAACCCTTGGCCATCGGTGACACGTGCATCCCAACCTAAGCCAGCCATGGCAATGTTCATGGTTGGTGCTTCTTTGGTCAGGGATACGTTACCGCCTTTTACGAGAGAAACTGCCATTTTAAAGCTCCTGCTTTGTAGGGGATGATACGGGCAGTGGTGTACTGCCCGTCATATTAACCAGCTTGTCGATCAGGACGCGTTGATGCCGTACTGAGCACACACGGAAGCCAAGCCACCGGCATAACCCTGACCTACCGCGCGGAATTTCCACTCGGCGTTGTTGCGATACAGCTCACCAAACAGCATGGCGGTTTCGGTGGACGCATCTTCTGTCAGGTCGTAACGGGCCACTTCAGTCTGGTTGTCATCGTTCACCAAACGGATAAAGGCACCGGATACCTGGCCAAAGCTCTGACGACGAGCCTGCGCATCGTGGATAGTGACCACAAACACGATTTTGTCGACATCAGCTGGGATCATATCCAGTTTGATTTTCAGAGATTCGTCATCGCCGTCGCCTTCACCCGTACGGTTGTCACCGGTATGGGTAACGGAACCGTCAGAAGAAGTCAGGTTGTTATAAAAAATGAAGTCAGCATCACCGCGCACTTTCCCGTTTGCGGCCAGCAGGAATGCAGAGGCATCCAGGTCAAAGTCTTGACCATCGGTGGAGCGTGCGTCCCAACCCAGACCAATCAACACATTCTTCATGGTTGGGGCTGCTTTACTCAGGGAAACATTACCGCCTTTAGATAAAGAAACACTCATTGTTCTAACCTCTCAAAAAATTAAACTTATGCGAATTGATTTCAGCTGGATAGGAGATCAGCTCTCCTTTTTCTCCTCAGCGTCGGGTTTGCCTGGAAACATGACGCTCGCGATAATACCCACCGCAAGAACGCCCAGCACGACAAACAGGCTCGCCGTGGCTGAAATGCTGTACCCATGATGCCAGATGTGGTCGGTGGCATTAAGACCCAGTTTCACCGCAATGAAGAACAGCAACACAATAACGGCTTTTTCCAGATGCGTCAGGTACTGCTTCAGGGCTTCCAGCACAAAATACAACGTACGCAGGCCGAGGATGGCGAACATCATGGCGCTGTAGACAATCAGCGGCTCACGGCTCACGGCGATGATGGCCGGTACCGAGTCAAACGCAAACATCACGTCGGACAGCTCAACCACGGCCACACACAGCATCAGCGGTGTCGCATAGCGCCAGGCTTTGGCACCACGGCCAATGGTCACATCCTTGTTTTCCGGTTTAGCCAACTCTTCATCAACTTCTTTCTGGCTTAACAGGAAATCGTGGCCCCGCAGTTTCGGCCAAATCGGGAAGAACCGTTTAACCATGCGGTACGCCAGGTGTTGCGAGTAGTCTTCGATCTCATCACCGTCATCGCCGCTGCGCAACATCATCACCGCCGTCCAGGCCACGATCAGCGCAAAGACAATTTCAACGTATGGCCCGAGGCTGAGCAAACCGGTACCGATGGCAACGAAGATGCCGCGGAACACGATAGCCCCGATAATGCCCCAGTAGAGCACGCGGTGACGATAGCGATCCGGCACGGCGAACCAGGAGAAGATCGCCATCATGACAAACAGGTTATCAACCGACAGCACTTTCTCTAAGGCATAACCGGTGACAAACAGGCTGGCCACTTCGGCACCGTGGTGGATATACAGGAAACCGGCAAAGGCCATCGCAATGGCAACCCAGAACACAGACCATAGGGCTGCGCTCTTCAGCGAAATAGGCTTGTCATCGCGGTGCATAAACAAGTCGATAAAAATGGCCCCGACAGCCAATACAATGAAAACAATGACGGTTTCGGTCGGGAAGCCGATGTGCGTGGATACCATATTAACCTTCTGAAGATATTACATTAAAGACCGAATTCGGCCGCATCAAAGCCCAGAGCAGCCACGATTTCACGTACCGCTTTTTGCTCATCCTGGTCGAAGTCACCGTCGCTTTTGGCTACGGCGATACCCACACGGATGGCCAGTTGGGCCGCTTCCGGCTGATCTTTCAGCGCCAGGATGTACTTCATGGTTTCGCCCTTGCCGATTTCGACATCGAACTCAAAGCTGGCGATCAGTTTGTTAAAGAATTCGATGACTTCAGAAGTCTCGAACACTTTCAGCTCATCAGATGCCTGGAGGAACCCAATCATCTTCTGTTTTTCATCAGAGCTGACGCCGTCGCTGGCCACGGCGATACGTGCGCACACGGCCACGGTACCCTGCATGAACTTTTTGTTCTTGAAACGACCGACCTGCTTGGTCAGCTCGTCGCGGCTGGCATTGAATGCCCCTTTAACCTTGTTGAAAAAACTCATGGTGGAATCCTCTGTGAAATTGATTACTTTGACCCTGCTCTCCAGCTGAAACCCCAGCCGAAAGCCTGATCCATGTCACTGTGACCGTTAAAGAAGCGGTTAACACGCTCAACCTTGATGCTACCGTTCTCGTTAACCAGACGCGCAATGGCACACATGTTGCGATTGTTCTGGCCTTCCGACATGCGGGTTTCAATCGGTGGCTGGTCTGGCACGTGCAACGTCACCACGCCATCCGTCTTATCCCAGCTCGCGACCCCTTCGTAGATAAAGGCAAACACCAGCACTTCGCGAATATGTTTCCATTCGCGCCCGTTGATATGCAGCCATTCGCCATCCGAGATATCACCGGTGCGGTCATCGCCTTGCAGTTGGACAAACGGCTCGCGGTTGTAGTCACCAAAACGCTTACCGAGCGCCTGGATCACCGTTTTTTCCCCGTTGGCCATTTCAACAAACGCCCCGAGATCGAGATCGACGCCCTTGTTCGAACTGAACATCGCCCGTAAACCCGTCGGGCCGCTGCCGCGATGCCAGTTCAGGTTGATACGGATTTCCCCAAAGTTATCCCGCTTGGTCAGGCTGATAGCCGGTTTTTCTTTGGTTAACGACACTTTGCTCAGGCTGATTTTGGCTGGCTCCGGTGTTGGGGCCGGTGCAGGCGTTGGCGCAGGAGCCGCTGCCGGGGCAGGAGCATCCGACACATCCACACCAAAATGCTCAGCCAGCGGTTTCAGCCCGCCGTTGAAGCCCTGAGCGATAAAGCGGAACTTCCATTCGCTGTTGCGACGATAGAGCTCACCCAGGATCAAGGCGGCTTCCTGGCGGCCATTCAGCTCAACGGTGCCCACCAGCAGCACTTCGTTATCCGCTTCAATCTGGACCAGCAAACGTTGCAGGCCAGCGACGGTTTGAGCCCCTTCACAGGTCACCGTAAAGGCGACTTTCTGCACGTCTGGGTGCAAGCGGCTGACGTCAACCGCGAAGTTGGAGTTATGACCTTCTTGGGTCAGGGCAACCGTGGCGTCATCGCTCTTGGGCTGACCATAAAAGATCATGTCCGCGTCGCCCTTCACTTTGCCATCGGCATACAGACGGAAAGCGGAGGCATCGACCGATGCGCCGGACAGCACGCGCACCGTTAATAATTTAGATGGAACTGGGGCATTGGCCCCCGGAGTCATATTCATTAGCGCACCACGGTAGCTTTGATGTCTGCATGCATGTCATCAATGGTTCTGCCGCTGCAGGCTTTGCCATGCGCGGTAAAATCCCATTGGCCATTGTTACGACGAAGTGAAGCAATCACGATGCCGGTATGAGCGCCCTGCTCTTTCAGCTCATAACGCGCCAGTTCCTTTTTGGCCTGATCGACCACGCGGCAAAACGCGTTTTCCACATCGTTGAACGACTGCCCACGGAAGCTGTTGACGGTAAAGGCCAGGTATTCCACCTGAGCAGGCAGTTTTGCCAGCTCGACCAGGATGACTTCGTCATCGCCATCGCCTTCACCGGTCAGGTTGTCGCCGCTGTGCACCACTGCGCCGCAGCGAGACTTAAGCTGGCGGAACCAGATGGTGTCGAGGGTATTGCCATCTTTGTCCAACAATACGCAGCCAGCATCGAGATCGATGGCATCACTGCCGCCGCCGAACATTTTGCTCAGCAGACCGCCTTTCTTCTTGATCGGATCCCACCCCAGGCCGAAGTGCAGCTGGTTGATGGCAGATGACTGCTTGCTGAGCGAAACGGTCTGGTTCTTGGTTAATGACACCATGGTTTAAGTTCCTTCAAGTTGGTATTGAAAACAGTGATTTTTTTACACCAAATTCCATGAGTAGAAAATCATATCATGATGGTGTTCACGCACAACCCCATTTTTGCTTATCATCGAGCTTACATTAGTTAAGCCTATATTTTTAATGAATTTATTTTTTATCACACAGGGTAACTTTTTGGCTACAAAATTCATTTTACGCCACTTTTCAACGTATCTTTTCACTTCTAGACTGACATCATGTTATGATTGACATCGCCATCGGGTGGCCTCAACCCACAGCGATCCTTTTAACCATCAAGCCTTGAACGGTAAAAATCAAAAAATGACACTCAAAATGTGGCTTATGGAAGGTTTATCTTCCCAGCGGGATATTATTCAGGGCATCGTTTCATTGGTGAAAGCCAAGCAAACTGCCGTGACGGTGGTTGCCTCACACCGTAATGAACGTAACGAGATCCTCTCCCAGGCAGACGTCGCCTTGTTCGAACCGAAAGAAGACGAACAGCGGCTACCCTTCATTCTGTCTACGGTGGAAAAGTGCGGCATCAATGCCATCCATACGGGCCGTAACACGCAGTGGTTCGAAGCTCATCGCCAACAGATCGAGGCTGCCGGTGTCACACTGACCACGGGTGCCACCAGCCAGGCCATGTTTGAGCTGGCCGACGACAAAGTGGCATTTGCCCAGGCCATGGAGCGGCATGGGTTGCCGGTCGTCCCCTCTCTGCGCATTGAGTCGGTGGCCGAGCTGCGCGATCTGATTAGCCGTTCCCCTTTCTCTGGCGCGCAGCTGTGCGTCAAACCGGTGAAGGGTATTTATGGCATGGGATTTTGGCGTTTTGATGAAAGCGTGGGCCCGATGGCCGCCTTTACCCATCCGGAAAACCGCAAAGTGAACCCACAGCGCTACCTCAGTGCTTTGGCGGACGCTGGCGAGTTTGAGCCGCTGGTGCTAATGCCTTACCTGCCTGGCCCTGAATACTCCGTCGACATGTTGGTTGATCGGGGCACCGTGCTGGCTGCCGTCGCACGTAGAAAAGAAGGGGCGCTGCAATATCTGGAAAACCACGGCGAAGCGTTTGAACTGGCTATTGCCTGTGCCACCGCGATGCAGGCCGATGGCCTGGTCAACGTGCAAACCCGCAACGACACCAGCGGGCGTCCGGTGCTGCTGGAAATCAACCTGCGCCCGTCTGGCGGTATCGGCTATACCCGTTTCAGCGGCGTCAATCTGCCGGGCCTGTTTGCCCTGTATAAGCTTGGCGTAATGAGCCAGCAGGAAGTGATTGATGAGGCTAAATCTGCATTCTCCCCAGCGATCGTCCGTTCTATTACCGATGTCGTCAGATATCACCCCGAGCTCGACAACCTGCTGGTGAAGGACTAACCCATGCTAAATACCTATTCCCGCACGCTGTCCTGCGGCACGCTGAAAGTAACCCCAACGGGCGGCACGATCGCGCTGGATGATCTGTTTGACGTAGCCGAAAGGCGCAACCCGAAACGCGCGTTTCTATTCGTCAGCAAGGTGCTGGGCCGCCATATTCCGGTGAAGCCGAGCGTCATGCGCGCCGTCTATCAGCAATTGGCCGCGCTGTTCCCGGCCTGTGATCAAGGCCCGGTGCTGTTTATCGGCATGGCGGAAACCGCCGTCGGCTTCGGTGCTGGCGTGTTTGACGAAGTCCGGGGCAGCGTTAGCGACCCGGTATACCTAACCTCCACCCGTCACCCGGTAGAAGGGGGCGAGCTGCTGTGTGAATTCAAAGAAAATCACAGCCACGCCACCGACCACCTGCTTTATCTGCCCCAGGATGCCGAGCTGCGCCGACGCGTACTGGAAGCTAAAACCGTCGTGCTGATCGACGATGAGGCCACCACCGGCAACACCTTCATCAACCTGCTCCAGGCGTTACAGCAGGATGCCGGGTTACACAACATTGCCCGCGCCATCACCGTTACGCTGACCGACTGGAGCGGCGACGCCCTCGCCCAACGCAGCCCAATCCCTATCCAGTATGTGTCACTGGTTCAGGGTGACTGGCACTGGGAAAAAAATCCCGATGCTCCGGTGCCGGTGATGCCAGCCGTCAACGTTACCGCCACCGGCAGCGTGCCGATCACCGGTAAACAAAGCTGGGGCCGTTTGGGCATCTCATCGCCAAGTGCGGATCTGGGGCGCGATATTCAGACGCATCCAGGGGAGAAATTGCTGGTGCTGGGCAGCAGCGAGTTTGTCTGGGAGCCCTTCCTGCTGGCTGAACGCCTGGAAAAACAGGGGGCCGAAGTTAAATTCAGCTCCACCACCCGTTCGCCAATCGCCACCGGGTTCGCTATCCAGTCCGCCATCGCCTTTGGCGATAACTATGGGCTGGGCATCCCCAACTTTGTCTACAACGTGGCCCACCAGCAGTTTGACCGTATCCTGTTGTGCATCGAAACCCCCGCGGCAAGCGTTGATCCCGCGTTAATTGAGGCGTTAAAACAGGTCGCCCCTAGCGTTGAGGTCGTAAGCTATGAATAAGCCGGTCATTTTCTCCGATCTGGACGACACCCTGTTCCAGACACGCCGCAAGATGGTCGATGAACTCGACCTGGCCCCGTATCGCACCGGCGCCTTGGATCGTAGCCTTGAGCCACGCAGCTTTATGACCGAAGAGCAGTCGATGCTGGTGGACTGGATGCTGGAACATGCGGAGCTAATCCCGGTAACCGCACGTGGCACCGAAGAAATTGCCCGGGTGAGTATCCCGTTCAAGTCATGGGCGGTTACCACGCACGGTGCGGTGATCCTCAACCCACAAGGGCAAGCGGACGCGGCATGGCAAGCGTTGATGCTGGAAAAACTGCAACCTTATGCTGCTAACCTGCTGGCGATGCAACGCAAGATCACCGAGCTGATGGCCGAACGCAACATCAATGGCTGGGCGCGTATCAACTATGAATACGGCGACACGCCGGTCTATCTGGTGATGAAACACCGCGATAGCACCCGCTTGGACGAGCTTTACGCCATCGCCGATGAGATTGAGCAGCTATTCCCCACTGAAGGCTATTACGTCCACCGTAACAGCAACAACGTTGCCTGGTTGCCGACCGTGGTAGAAAAAGGGCTGGCCGTGACCTTCCTGCTGGAAAAACTGCGCCTTGAACGCGGCGTGTTCCCGGTTATCGGGTTAGGCGACAGCCTCAGCGATCATCGTTTTATGAAGCTTTGCACCTGGTTTGGCCTGCCGCGCCAGAGCCAGTTTGCCGAAGCGATCTCCCGCCATATTTTCGGAGAGCAGTAATATGTCTGATTTTGTGCCCTTTTCCGGCTCATACCTGCCCGAGGACGTTCACTTTCTGCTGCAACCGGTAGAAATGGAAATGACGCCGGTCGATCAGAAAGAACAGCTGATCCAGTCCGGTGCCCGTCACTACTCGGAAATGTTGAGCCAGGAACCGGAGCCGACCCCTTCACACCTCGACCTGTTTGCCCGCGCACTCGATCAGGGTGCAGGACGCCTGGCAAAAGAAGTCTCGATGCTGGCCCTTGCGCTGATTGAACGGTTCGGCGATACGCCGATAGTTCTGGCCAGCCTGGTGCGTGCCGGTGTCCCACTGGGAGTGATGCTCCAGCAAACGC
The DNA here is from genome assembly GCF_047530105.1 of Serratia sp. T13T92. Lineage (NCBI taxonomy): Bacteria > Pseudomonadati > Pseudomonadota > Gammaproteobacteria > Enterobacterales > Yersiniaceae > Serratia > Serratia sp. T13T92. Next base: position 47,168 of record NZ_JBLJAK010000035.1, read on the forward strand.
TGCGGGCCATGGGTAAAGAGTCTTATCACTACGGCATCAGCATCATTCGTGACCGGGGCATCGACTCGGTGGCACTCGACTGGATCGAGGCACGCCACGGTACCGAAGGAATAGTGTTTGTCGATGGCTGGACGGGTAAGGGAGCCATTACCGGCGAACTGATCCGCTCCCTCAACAACCGGCCTGGCTATCCTGCCCAGCCCCGCCTGGTAGTGCTTGCCGATCCCTGTGGGTGTTCGTGGCTGGCAGCCAGCGACGACGACTGGCTGATCCCGTTTGGCATTATGGGCGCGCCGGTTTCCGGCATGATCTCACGCTCCATCTGGTCAAATGAAGGCCTGCACGGCTGTGTACAATGCGATCATCTCGCCCAGTTTGAATGCAGCCGTCTGCTGGTGGATACCGTGGCACAGTATCGCGCCACGCTAGACACAGCGGCGCTTGAGCCCTGCACACAGGATGCAGAGAGAAAGGCTTACCTGAAACAACAAAGTGAGCAGGTGGTTAACCACCTCGCCGAAAAATATCAGGTTGCCAGCATTAACCGAATTAAACCAGGGATCGCAGAGGCTACGCGCGCTGTGCTACGCAGAGTACCGGATCACGTCTTGGTCCGTGCGGTAGACGATCCCGACGTCGCGCTGCTGGTCTATCTGGCACGCGAAAAGGGGCTGACCATTACCGAAGTCGGTGATGAGATCGGGCAGTACCGTGCGGTAACCATTATCAAGAAGGTGCTCTAATGAACCAACGACTTTCCCCTTGGCGGCTGGGTGCTTCACTCTATATGCCCGCCACCAGAACCGATATCGCCGATACGATCCTCAATAACAAGATCGCCGGTTTACGCTCGCTGATCGTCTGCCTGGAAGACGCGGTCAGCGACGAAGATATTCCCCAGGCGCTGGACAACCTGCGCGAACTCACCCAGACGTTGGCCCAGGCCAAGGCCGCGGAGGGCAATGACCACTGGCCGCTGGTGTTCGTACGGCCTCGCCATAAAGAAATGGGTAAACAGCTGCTGGCGAGCATGGATTTCAGCGCGGTGGACGGCTTTGTGCTGCCCAAATTCACCCTGGCTTCGCTGCCTTACTGGTGGAACATGATGCAGGACTCGCACCTGTGCATGATGCCCACGCTCGAGACAGAAGAAGTGTTTGATGTGGTTCAAATGCGTGAGTTAGCCAATACCCTGCATCACCACCCGTGCTATCGGCGCATCATCGCCCTGCGTATCGGTGGCAACGATCTGATGAACGTGGTTGCGCTCAGAAGGCCGCGCAACCTGACGCTGTATGACGGCCCGATGGGCTACGTGATCAAAATGTTGGTTGCCGTGTTTTCCCCACGTGACTTTGCCCTGACGGCACCGGTTTGCGAGCATATTGACGATCATCAGATTATGGATAAGGAATTGGCGCTCGATATCGCCCATGGGCTGGTCGGCAAGACGGCGATCCACCCGAATCAGATCGGCAAGATCGAAAAGGCGTTGATGGTGCAGGCCAACGATCATACCGATGCGCTGCGGATCCTCAACTCCTCGCAGGCGGTGTTTAAATCGCAAGGAACCATGTGCGAACCCGCAACCCATCGCCGCTGGGCGTCAGAAATCCTGGCGCGCGCTCAGGTATATGGAATTGCCAACGAGTCATCTCAGGAAAGCCACCGGTTTAGCATCAACGCAGGCAGTCATTAATCATGCAACTCAATACGCGACAGGCACGGATCTATAAGCTGGCCATTTTACTCAGTGCGGGTAAACCCGTATCCGCAGACAAGATCATCACTGAGTTAGACTGCTCGGGGCCAACCCTGACACGCGTGCTTAAGGAATTGAGGGAATCCTACGAGGCGGAGATCAAATACCGCAAGGCCACTCACTCCTATCAGTTGACTGCATCTGGGCATTTAGACAAGAAAACGTTTCGCCGTATGCAAGATGCGCTGGCGGCTAACTCTGAGCTGAAGACCAGCGAAACCGTCAGCCGGGTCTATCTGGATAAAGAGAAGAAGAAAGCCGTGTCGCTGTCATTGAAAATGTCGGTGCTACGCAAAATCGATCGCTTATCCAGAGTGACGGAAACGACCCGCAGCGAAGCGGTGGATATGGTTGTTGAGCGCTGTATCGATGACCTGGTGCGCAGCATTCAGGCCAGCAAGCAGAAGCCGTAATACCGTCCCCTCACCCTAACCCTTATGTCTTGATCTTCTCCGCCTTAGCGGAGAAGATCCCCGACTGATCATCGGGAGATAGCCGGTGAGCTCCCCCTAACCCTAGTGCCTATGAGCCCGTGGGAGAGATTGT
>NZ_JBLJAK010000036.1:0-49080 GCF_047530105.1 Serratia sp. T13T92
CGGCGATGCGAAAACTGCTGCAACTGGCCTATGGTGTGGTGAAATCAGGAAAGACATTTAATGCGGAAATACCGCTTGCCGGATAGCCGACAAGACGGTATCTCTCCCACAGGGAGAGGGAGCTGGCCGGAGTACTTGGTTAGCCCGACACATTAATAAAACATAGCAATATCAACCAACTATAGGATAACTTGACTGGCTTTTACCTTCGATACCTCCGCGTAGCCTCAGGAAGTAATGGGGAGTATCAACGGACTCGAACGGTCCCCTTTCTCTGCGGGAGAGGGAGCTGGCCGGAGTACTTGGTTAACTTATATTATTAATAAAACATATTAATATCAAATAATTATAGGGTAATCGAACTGGCTTGTGCCTTTGATACATCCGCGTCGTTTCAGGAAGTCATCGGGGGTATCAACGGACTCGATCGGTCCCCTCTCCCTGTGGGAGAGGGCTAGGGTGAGGGGTAACACCTAACGCAATAACATACCTTTCTTCACTTAACAGATTTCTCCGCATGAAAATGCCATCATTTTTTCTTATCCCCACCAGACAAAAAGCCAATTTATCTTGTCGCCAGGCGCGGTGCATAATGCCTTGGTACTCTGATTTATCATCATAAAAGGGAGCACTATGTCACTTGCAACCCCATCGCTGGCAACGCTAAGCGTCTCTGATGCCAGCACTGAGGATATGGCGGCCATTCAACAAATTTATGCTCATCATGTGCTTTACGGGCCAGCCTCGTTCGAAGAAACGCCCCCAACGTTGGAGGAGATGCAACAGCGCCGCCACAACGTCTTGGCTGCTGGGTTGCCATGGCTGGTGGCGAAGATGCAAGACCGCGTCGTGGGCTATTGCTATGCCACGCCGTATCGGCCACGACCGGCTTATCGCTACACCATCGAGAATTCGGTCTATGTTGCCGAAGGCCTGCAAGGGCACGGTATTGGCAAGACATTACTCGGCGCATTGATTGCCCGCTGTGAACACGGCCCGTGGCGGCAAATGTTGGCAACGATTGGCGATGCTGCCGGCAATGCAGGCTCCCTTGCCCTGCACCGCAAGCTAGGCTTCACCAGCATCGGTACCCTAAGCGGCGTCGGGTTTAAATTTGGCGGTTGGCTGGATACCCACATTATGCAGCGGCCACTGAATGGCGGCAGCCATACGCTGCCTTAGGCCCTTTCCGGGCAAGCTGCTGATTTTCATCTATAGTTAATTCTGTCGTGGCTTAGCGATCTCAGCGTGCATTCACGCATTCACTAAACATAAACAGTCGGGAGAGACGGATGAAAATTTTTCTGTGGATTATTGCGATTATCTTTATTGTTGGCCTACTGACCATTACCGGTGTGTTCAAACTGATCTTCTAGTTCTTACCACCATGGGCGCATCAATGCGCCCTGCATTACTCTGCAGTGATGTAAGCATATCAATGAGCTCAGATTATTTTCGAGCCGCTTCCCAACTCTCTAATATTGTTGCCAAAAACCGCTAAAAATCGTGTTGAATGCCTTCATTGCTACGTTAAAGAGAGCATAGGATGGCCTCAATTCATCACCTAACTCTTCCGTATCCTTTGGAAATCAACCGAGACTACGGAAAGCCCTACGTCACTGGTACATTTGAAGTTGGAGGCAAGCTATTTCTTGTGGTGTTCAACAAAATAGCCACAGCGACAGAGGCTCGAGCCAAAGGCTACGGTATCAACATGCCTGACATACCTTTTCCGCCCAATGGTATGGTAGAAATCTTTTTCGACGCTCTGAGCGTACCTGAAGAATACGGCCAATTTAGACACGTGCCGTTGCCGGGTGAAAACGGATCCAGGGTCTTGTTCAACGTTGCCAAGCTGGTGAGACTTCATTATAGTGTTTGCAAACCTGGTGGATATTTGTTCTATGCAGCGCCTGATGTTCACAGTGAACGCAAAGTTGATCTGGTCGTCATCTATAATAGCCTGCTAGGGTTACGGAACCCGCAAAGGGCCCAAAGTCATACCAGACTCTGTCGATTGCCAGCTGGCTGGCATGCTTATAACGGACTGTGCGTAGATGGGAGGGGTTATGTCATTACTTGCTGAAAAACCTGTGGTTAACAAAATATTGGCCCGTCAGCGCCTGATGATGCAGATGGCTGCGACCCAGGTTGTGAACCAGAAATTACTGACCGGGGAGTTTGAGTTGCGTGATGGGAAAATCACCAAAGGGAAAAACTTCCCTGAGCCCCACAATCCGCAACTTTACAGCGAATGCTAAACCTGCCGGCAAAACGCCCTGTTGCCGACAGCGCCAACGTTAAAAAAGCCCCAACTTTTCTGAGTTCACTACCAACCCCCGAAAAAACACATTTCGGGGGTTGGTCATTAATCCGCGGCATCAAGCCTTAAAACGAGCCCGCACCGAACTAATCCCAGAGACCACCAGCATCACAACGCCACCGGCGATCAGACCAAACACTGCATTCAGCAGCGTAGGGGTGAGGCCCCCCAGGATCGCACCTACGCCAGGTATCACCATAGAATAACTCGCCCAGTCGGTGAACAGATGATGCACAGGCGGTAACCCGTGGGTCAAAATCCCGCCGCCCACCATAAACATAGCCAGGGTCCCCACCACCGACAGCGTTTTCATCAGATAAGGTGCCGCACTGACGATACCGCGCCCTATCGATTGCGCCAGCGCGCTACGCTTACGGGCCAGGTAGAATCCCAGATCGTCCAGCTTGACGATGCCTGCCACGATGCCGTATACCCCAACCGTCATCACAATGGCGATGCCACACAGCACAATCACCTGCTGGCTAAAGGTGGCTCCGGCTACGGTCCCCAGCGTGATGGCAATAATCTCGGCGGAGAGTACAAAGTCGGTACGAATGGCGCCTTTGATTTTGCGCTGTTCATAGACCGCAACGTCCTCACTGTTATCCAGTTCCGCTTTCTCTTCTGCCTCTGCGCCCTTGCGGTGCGTCAGGCTGTGGTAAACCTTTTCAAACCCCTCAAAACAGAGGTAAGCCCCACCGACCATCAGCAGCGGTGTAATCGCCCAAGGGGCAAAAGCGCTGATCAGCAATGCCAGCGGTACCAGGATCGCCTTGTTGATAAACGATCCCTTGGCCACCTTCCACACCACGGGGATTTCACGATCGGCCTTAACACCGCTAACTTGTTGGGCATTGAGCGCCAGATCGTCTCCCAGTACCCCGGCGGTCTTTTTGGCCGCCATTTTCGTCATCAGTGAAACATCATCCAGTAACGAAGCGATGTCGTCGATCAGGGTTAATAAGCTACTGCCTGCCAAAATGCACTTTCCTTATCAAAGGGTGGGATAGCCATACCGGTTTAGCATAGCGGGTTGAAAACATGAAGAGGGAAAATCTTAATGATTTTACTGTAGCTGCGGGCTTAAGTCGTGAATTCTGCAGAAGGGGAAAGTGATAGCCTGCCGCGACAGGCGGCAGGCTAATAAGTCACGTTTTATTCCGTGTCGTTCTTCGCCAGGGCGGCATCTTTCTGGCGGCGATAATCCCGTGCCGCCGCCGGGATCGGCGTTACTTTGCCGGTTTCAATCCAGGTACGCAGGCGGCTAGCGTCCGCAAAATGGGTATATTTGCCAAAGGCGTCCAACACCACCAGCGAAACGGAGCGGTTGCCGATCACGGTACGCATCGCCAGGCAATGCCCGGCCTGATTGGTAAAGCCGGTTTTGGTCAGCTGGATATTCCATTTCTGGTTGTAGACCAGATGGTTGGTATTGCGAAACGGCAGTGTATAGTTGGGATCCTTGAAGGTAGCCATCCGTTCGGTAGTGGTGCTCAACTGGCCGATCAGCGGGTACTGCTTGGTCGCCAACATCAGCTTGGTCAGGTCACGCGCAGTGGACACGTTATGAATCGATAGCCCGGTCGGTTCAACGTAATGCGTATTGGTCATGCCTAGCGCTTTCGCCTTGGCATTCATTGCCTTGATAAAGGCGTTATAGCCCCCTGGATAATGATGCGCCAAGCTGGCCGCGGCCCGGTTTTCCGACGACATCAGCGCCAACAGCAACATATCCTTACGGCTGATTTCGCTGTTCAAACGCACCCGGGAGTAGACCCCTTTCATTTCTGGCGTCTGGCTGATATCGACCGACAGCATTTCGTCCAGCGGCAGGCGGGCATCCAACGTCACCATCGCCGTCATCAGCTTGGTGATCGAGGCGATAGGCACCACTTCATCGGGGTTACGTGAATAAATCACCCGATGCGTTTGCATATCCAGCACCATGGCACTGCCAGAAGCCAACTCAGGCTGGGAGGCCTGCACTGCGGCGGTTTTATTGCTGGCTAATGCACTCGGCACCAGTCCAGTACCGGCTTGCAACGCGAGCAGGGTTAGAACCAAAACACGGATTTTCACATGTATTACTCTGTAACGGAGGAGAGAACCGACTGCGTTGAATTATAAGTGAGGGGTATAGAATTGCACTGTGATTGTGAGTAGCTATTTGTGACAAAATCTATCGGCGCAAAATTTATGCAACCCGCGAGCGTACTGGGTTGTACGCCCGCAAGGTAAAAGTTACAGCGCTGGCTGCCAGGCAGATTGCGGCAACAGGTACAATCCGGCAGCATGCTGCTCACCGGCCCCCACGATATGCCCAATACCGGCGGCCATCACGGCCAGGGTCACATCGAAGGCATTCAGGCTGTCGCCGTAGCCTGCCGTCAGGTTGAACATCGACCCGTTGGCCAGCAGATACAGCGTTTTGTCTGCCAGTTGGTAAGCATTCACAAATGGCATTGGCTCGCTGTGCGGCAGGGCCTGCAGGAAACCGACGTCGATCTCTTCCGCCACATGCCCAACGTTGAGGATAAACACCCCATCCTTGGCCCGCTCCAGGTGCCGTGCAGACAGCACGTTTTTGGCTCCGGTGGCAGTGGCAATTACATCGGCCTGCTCTACGGCAGTGGCTAAATCGACTACCGCCCAACCATCGTAGCGCGCTTGCAAAGCCCGGGCCGGATCGATTTCCGCCACGATAACTTGCCCGCCATAAGCCTTGGCAGAAGCGGCTACGCCCTGGCCTACCAGCCCATAACCAATCACCACCACACATTTTTCATGCAGCGTCAGATGGGTGGTCTGGAAGAAAGTATGCCAGGCAGTCAGCCCAACCATGTGGCGATTATGCAGCCCTTCTTTTACCGGCAGGTCATCCCAGTTAAAGATCGGGTAACGTGGCGCGATGCCCCCCAAACGGCTGATGCCTGAACCGGTCGCTTCCAGCCCAGCCTTGATCTGCGGACCATTGGCAGATTGATGCAGGCGAGTGGTCAGATCGGCTCCCATCTCACACAGGTGAGTCGGCTCCCAGGCCAGCGCTCGGTCGAAAGATTCAGACCAGTCGGCATCACTCATATCACGCCAGGCGTGCGCTTGAGCACCATGACGCTCCAGCCAGGCCACTACGTCATCCTGTACCGTCGTCGGGTTACAGGTGGTGAGATAAATGGCCGCGCCCTTATCCAACAGCCCGGCTACCAGCGGGGCCATTTTCAGATCCAGGTGCATGTTACACGCCAGGCGCACGCCGTGCAGATCCGGTAACGCCGCTACTGCCGCGCGGGTACGTGGCATATGGCGCATGGCCCACTTCAACTCACTGTCAAAATCCTGATACATCGGTTACTCCTCTACTACGCCACGCCGCCAGGGCATGGCAGAATGATTAATCTGCATCGCATGGCGGCTATTATCACTTATCTCACCGCAAAAAACCGAGGTGACTGTCATGACAGCAGCATGAGTGATGGTTTTTCCGATCTATCAGGGGGAAGAACTTCCGGACGGATTGTTCAGCAGGTCCAGGCCGCGATGGCGAAACTCACGGCCCGGTATCAATGATAAGGTTAGAACAGGTAACGCACACCTAAGGCAAACTCACTGGAAACCAGGCGCGCTTTCATTTGCTCATCTTTTAACCCACGGGCATTGGTAAAGTTATTGTAACCACTTTCAATCTTGCCCATATCCACGTAGCGGTAGCCCAAATCAAGATTGAGCCGCTCCATAGCCGCATAGCTGATCCCTGCGCCAATAGAGTAAGCCAGATTATTTTGCGTGCTTGCCGCGTATTGGCGCGAGGTATTCCCCTGCCAGCCGTCGGATTTCACTTTGGCGATACCCAGGCCAACCGTGCCATAAACCGAGAAGTCATACCCTAGCGCGTAGTCACGATAGGCATTGAGCATCAGGCGCTGAGCGTCCACTTTGTGGTGATTGTAGCTGCTGGCAAAGGTGGTTGAGCCGCTGGTGTATTCGCTTTTCTTTTTGAACACATACTCCGCCTCACTGCGCCAGCCATTGCCAAATTGATAGCCTGCGGCGATAGCCCCGTTATAGAAATTATGCTTTTCGTCACCGCTGACAAAATCACCCACGCCTGGGCGGCTGCTGGTATCCATATCTTCTGCCGACTGTCTGGCGTGCAATAGTTTTATCGCCCCATAGTATCCCTCTAAATAATCATCGGCTAAAACATTACCGGAAACAACGGAGAGGGAAACCAGCAGTACCAGAGGTTTAATATTCATGCGATCCTCGCTTGAAAGGTTATTTATGAAGAACAATGAAGGTTCAGCTAAAATAACCAACGCGCAAAAGTGTCGCAATTCGGTTGAATACCTAAAGCTCTAGGTATTTTTACTTAACTCTTGCTGGAGAAAACAGCTCACCATAGACTTTCATTAGCTTCACCGACGAGTTGATCGCCAATTTGGCAAATAAATTGGCGCGATGGGCCTCTACCGTGCGCGGTGAAAGCTCCAGCTCCTGAGCAATTTCCTTACTGGATTTCCCTTGCATAATCAGCCCAGTGACCTCCAGTTCCCGCGCTGACAGCGCATTGAGCCTCTCTTGCAACTCGGCAGTTGCTTGCCGCTGTTGTTGCAACGTTCGCTGATGATCCAATGCCCCAGCGACAGTTTCGATCAACAGATCGGCATCAATGGGCTTGGTCAGGAATTCAAAAGCCCCGTTTTTGAAGGCCCGCCGACATAAATCAATATTTCCGTGGCCGGTCATGATGATAACGGGGATATCCAGCCCCTGTTGTTGCCACTCTTCCAGTAGCGTGATGCCGCTTTTACCCGGCATGCGAATATCCAGCAGCAAACAGCCGCACAGCGCCTGCGGTTCCCCCATCCGCTGTTGAAAATCCAGACTATTTTCATAAGCCAGCGTTTGCCAGCCCATGGTTGCCAATAGTGAAGTTAGCGAACTACGGATAGCCCGATCGTCATCAATCAGATAAATAAACTGTTCCATCACTCCTCCTGAGTGTTAAACGGAAACCACAGGGTAAAACGCGCTCCCTGACCGGCCATATTTTCCACCGTAATAGTGCCGTTCAGGCGCTGAACTAGAGTTTCTGTCAGCGCCATGCCCAGCCCCAATCCCTCTTGGCGAGTCGTGAAGAAGGGAATAAAGACCTGTTGTAATGCGGGTTCAGAAAGCCCTGGCCCACCATCGGTAATCATCAGCCGGATCCCTTGCTTCGAGTATTCAGCATCGATTGCCACCCAACCTGGCTCCGGCTGATTGGGCTGTTGTGCCTGAATGGCGTTGGTCACTATGTTATGGAAGATTTGTTCAACCCAGAGAGGATCGGCTCGCAGAGGAGGTAACGCATCGGGCATCCGGTTAACGATCCTGACCTTGCCCTTATTGATCTCATCTTCCAGCAGCATAGTGACGCGCAACCAGACCTTATGCAGATTGACCTCTTGCAATACTACCTGCTCATGCGCCAACTTTTGCCGAAATTGCAGCAGCAACGTGCTGATGCGTTTGATTTGTATCACTGCTGCATCAAGCAACGGCACGGCTTTATCCTGCTGCTGTTGATCTAACAGGCGCAGGGCAGCCTGGTTATAACTTAACACCGCAGTCAGCGGCTGGTTGAGTTCGTGAACCATACTGGCCGTGATTTCTCCCATGGCATTAAGCCGCGTCAATTGCGAGAAGTGTTCACGCAAAACGGCAATATTGCGTTGCCGTTTTTGAATACGGTATTGGTCGATAAAATAGACGACACCAGCCCAGAAAACTGGCAACAGCAATAACAGCAACCAAGGCAAACGCGCCCAATCAGGGTCGTTTCGGGCGGATAATGCAAAAGGCTGAGAGGCACTGCTGATCCCCTTGTCCCATTGCCAATAGGCTGGTTGAGCATGATCCCCCTGCTCAAATAAAGGTTTGTTGTGCCAGCTCAGGCCGATCTGCCGAAAATCATGACGCTGGGGAATATCCGCAAATAGCAGCGCAGGATCGATCAACAACGCAAAATGTTGGTGTGCCAGCCAGTAAGTTCCCTCTCCCGTTGGCGTTAAAGTCGGGATTGGCTGTGCCTGTGGCATACGTTTCCAAGCCACAATCTGCGGGAATTTTTGCTGGACGATGGCGGGATCGCTGGACACCGACAGTAAGGAAAGCACCGTCTCAAGCTGGGATAATTTAACCGTCACCTCACGATATAAAATACGATAGGTAACTGATTGCTCTTCATATTGCTGTTGCAAAGCATAAATTATCACCCCGCTCCCTGAAAACAGAGATAGAACCAACCAGAGAGCAACCTTGAGCATAATATCTCCATATCATTGGCAGACGAGTTTATTAATAGCGGATTAAACACTATGCGAATACAAGAATCTATTATTAACATCGGGCCGTTTCAATTCACCTCACGCTGCGGGGACAGGGTGTTATAATCCTATTTCATCGCAATAAAGGAACAACAATGACGGATTTGGCCCACTACATTACCCAATATGGCTACTGGGCGCTGCTGATTGGCTGCCTGCTCGAAGGGGAAACCATCACCCTGCTGGGAGGAATTGCGGCACACAACGGATTGCTGCGCCTGCCGCTGGTGATTGCGGTGGTCGCCATTGGCGGCGCCTTGGGCGATCAGGTGCTCTATTTTGCCGGGCGCCATTTTGGTGGGCGGGTGCTTGCCCGTATCGAGAGCCAGCAAGCCCGCATTGAACGCGCCCAAAAGCTGATTGCAAGCCACCCGATTTTATTTGTGATTGGCGTCCGTTTCATGTACGGGTTCCGGCTTATCGGCCCTGTACTGATCGGTGCCAGCAAGCTGCCCCCCTCGCGCTTTATCCCGCTGAATATTCTGGGGGCTATCCTATGGGCCACGCTATTTGTACTGCTTGGCTATTTTGGTGGCCAGGCCATCAGCAGTTTTGTCAGCGGTAGTGACAAAAAGCTGTATAGCCTGCTGTTCTGCGTGGTGGTGATAGCCGCTATTCTGCTGCTTCGCTACTGGTGGCGGCGGCGTCACGCACAATAAGACTATTTGTTGAGCATCAGCTTCAGGCCCAGTAAGGCCAGCACACTGCCGCCCAGGCGATCGAACCAGGCTTTGAAACGCAGGTAGACGCGGCGCGGGCGCGGTGATGACAGCACAAACGCCACAAAGGCATACCACAGCAGATCGACGACCAGAGCAATCAGCGGCAGCACGATATACAGCACCATAGGGATCTTATGGCTGAGCAACGCCGCAAACACGCTGCCGAATACGATAGCGGTGTTCGGGTTGCCCAACTGGGTTAGCAGCCCGGTGGTGAACGCCCGGCGAAAGCCTAGCTGCTGGCCGCCAACCGCTTCGATCATCAACGGCTGATTGGCTCCGCGCAGCATTTTGAACGCCAGATAGATCAGATAGGCCCCCCCCAGCATTTTCAGCGTGGTATACAGCCAAGGCAACGCCAGCAGCAGCGATTGCAGGCCCAACAAGGCGATTAGTGCGAAGATAAAACAGCCGCCCCCCATCCCCAATGCTACCGCCATCCCATCGCGCCGTGACGAAGCCACCGCCGTTCGCGCCACCAGAATAAAGCTTTGCCCTGGGCTCATCGCGCCAAGCGTAATAGCCCCGGTAATGCTGAGTACCGATAATAGCGTTTCGTTGATCATGCCCTTTCCCCTTGCCTGACTCCATCATTCAAATTAACGCGCTGGCCAAAATAAAAGCAATAGAAACGTAAGGATACGGGGTTAAAACTGCGCCACGTTCCCCCCGGTCAAGCATTACCCTGCGTCATCAACGCCACCAACTCCCTGGCCGCCTTCTGTTGCGGCTGGTGCTTCAGCCAAATCAGGTGCACCGGCAGACGCAGTTCGTTTTTGGTATTTTTAAATTTCAGGCGGATCAACCGGCCCTGTTCCAGCAACAGCGCAGTTAATGACAGCGGAAAGTTGCCCCAGCCCAGCCCGGCTTCCACCATGCTTAACGCCATCGGCAAACTGTCAGTACGCCAGAAAGATTCCGCTACCTGTGGGCGTTTATCGGCCATAGGCAAATCCCGGCTGGCTACCATGATCTGCCGCACGTTGACCAGTTCCTCCAGAAACAACTCGGCACCGCCAGCGCCCAGGGCTGAATGTTGCGCCGCAATGGTTGCCACCAACGACTCGCTACCCACATAGTGAAAATGTTCCTGGCTGTTAACGTCCAGCCCGCCGAATGCCAGGCACAGGCTGACCCGCTGTTGATGCAGCATATGCAAAACATCATCTTGTGGGGCAGTCAGCACCTCGATATCCAACAGCGGGTAGCGTTCCGCCAACGCTTTCACCGCCGCCAATAGACCGCTGCTGTTGATATCAGATGCCACACCGATCGACAGCCTGCTTTCCAGCCCTTGAGAAAGCTCAATGGCGTGGTTCTGCAGCTGCTTGAGCTGCTCGGCAATCAAGCGCGCGTGGGGAGCCAGTGCCAATGCCAGCGCGGTGGGCACCGGTTCACGGTGCGAGCGGTCAAACAGCTGAAAACCCAGCTCCGCCTCCATATTGGCGATCCCCATGCTGACCGCCGAAGGCACCCGCCGCAACGCCCTGGCTGCCGCCGAGAATGAACCGCGATCCAACACGGCCAAAAACAGTTCGATATTGTCACTGGAAAAATTCATCGCCTCACCTGTCAGTAAAACTGACAGCTCCTGACTTTTTCTATCAATAGCATTGACGTTATCTTACGCATCGGGTTGCCGGACGTCATCAGGCACGAAAAATAAAGCAGGAGAAAAGCATGCAAGGCGTGAAACGCAAACTGGTCTATGTGACCGCTTATGAAGTTATCGGTATGGTCATTTCGGCCCTTGGGTTGGCACTACTCTCCGGCTCTGCCCCGAGCAGCACCGGGCCGTTGGCGGTGATCATCACCACCATCGCCGTCACTTGGAACCTGATTTACAACTACTTGTACGAATTCTGGGAAAGCCGCCAGGCATCACGCACCCGCACGCTGAAGCGCCGCATTCTGCACGCGGTGGGCTTCCAACTGACGCTGGTGGTTTACCTGATCCCACTGATCGCCTGGTGGATGGAGATTTCCCTGCTGCAGGCCTTGCTGTTGGATATGGCGCTGATCGTGATTATTCCCTGCTATACCTTTGTGTTTAACTGGGCCTTCGACAAAATATTCGGGCTGCCGACCTCTGCCCTGCCTGCCGCCGAATCGGCCTGAGTGACACCCTCTTCCTCTGAACCGCAGTTTTTTTGCCTCAATTCCTTAGAACGGGTAGCATGCCTCGCCGTTATTTAACGGCGTTGGTATCAACCAAAACTGCGGAATGTTGCCATGACCTCATTCCCATGATGCAAACAGACAGGAACAGGACAAATAATGCACTCAGACAAAACGACTGCACATGACAAGCAGGCGGCGAGAAAGCGTTGGTTGGACTCGCACGAGTCCGGTTACCACAAAAGCATGGGTAAACGGCAGATACAGATGATCGCCATTGGCGGCTCTATCGGCACGGGCCTATTCCTTGGCACCGGTGCACGTCTTCAGATGGCGGGTCCGGCACTGGCGCTGGTGTATCTGGTATGTGGCGTGTTTTCTTTTTTCATCCTACGCGCCTTGGGCGAGCTGGTATTACACCGCCCATCCAGCGGCAGTTTCGTTTCCTATGCACGCGAATTTCTCGGTGAAAAGGCCTCCTACGTTGCAGGCTGGATGTACTTTCTTAATTGGGCGATGACCGGCATTGTCGATATCACCGCAGTAGCGCTGTATATGCATTATTGGGGTACCTTCGCCGAGGTTCCCCAGTGGCTGTTTGCCCTGGGGGCGCTTGGAATTGTGGCTACCATGAATATGATCGGCGTGAAATGGTTCGCCGAAATGGAGTTCTGGTTTGCGTTGATCAAGGTCGCCGCCATCTCTCTGTTCCTGGTCGTGGGGGTCATCTTCCTTGGCGTCGGCACACCGGTAGCGGGTAATACAACCGGCATCCACCTGATCACCGATAACGGCGGCATGTTCCCACATGGTCTGTTGCCTGCTTTGGTATTGGTACAAGGGGTGATTTTCGCCTTTGCCGGTATCGAACTGATAGGCACCGCCGCTGGCGAGTGTAAAGATCCGGAAAAAATGATGCCAAAAGCGATCAACAGCGTGATCTGGCGTATCGGTTTGTTCTATGTCGGCTCGGTGGTACTGCTGGTTCTGCTGTTACCCTGGAACGCCTATCAGGCTGGGCAAAGCCCGTTTGTCACCTTCTTTTCCAAGCTTGGCGTACCCTACATCGGTACCATCATGAATATCGTGGTGCTGACCGCCGCCCTTTCCAGCCTGAACTCTGGCCTGTACTCAACAGGCCGTATCCTGCGCTCACTCTCCATGGGGGGATCAGCACCAAAGCTGATGGCTAAAATGAGCAGCCAGCAGGTACCTTACGCCGGTATTCTGGTGACCTGCGGCATCTATGTGATTGGCGTGGTGCTGAATTATCTGGTGCCATCGCAGGTGTTCGAGATCGTGCTGAATATCGCTTCGCTGGGCATCATCTGTTCTTGGGCGTTTATTATCGTTTGCCAGATGCAACTGCGTAAGGCGATCAAGGCGGGGAAAGCCAAACCGGTGGCGTTTAAAATGCCAGGAGCACCGGTCACCTCGTGGCTGACGCTGTTGTTCCTGTTCGCGGTGGTGATCATGATGGCCTTTGATTACCCGAACGGTACCTGGACTATTGCCACCATCCCAGTGCTGGCCGTGTTACTGCTACTTGGCTGGTTTGGCCTGCGCAAGCGTGCTGCACAGGTGAAGCTTGAACAACAGGCTCACGAGCAACACAACGGCCAATAAGGGTTAACTTATTAGGTTTACCTAGCACTTTCGCTGGGTAAACCTGGCAACGACACGTTATTTAGGCAAAGCGGGATTTCATCCATTCACGTAGCCGTTGAATATGCAGGTACAGCGCAGGAATAAAGAAGATCCCGACCAGCGTTGCCAGTAACATCCCGCCAAACACGGTAATGCCGATAATTTGGCGGCTCATAGCCCCGGCTCCGGTAGCAAACACCAACGGCATCACTCCGAGAATAAACGAAATAGCCGTCATCATCACCGCCCGGAAACGTTGCCGGGCACCGTCCTGCGCGGCTTCGCGAATGCTGGCCCCCTCTTCACGCCGCGCCTTGGAGAATTCAACGATCAGGATGGCATTCTTGGCCGCCAGACCGATCAGCAAGACCAGCCCGATTTGGGCGTAAACGTCGTTGGCGAACCCCATCATGCGTAACCCGGCGACTGCCCCCGCCACCGCGAAAATCACCGATAGCATCACCACTAGTGGGATACTCCAGCTTTCATACTGAGCCACCAGGAACAGATAAGCGAACACCAGCGCCGCCAGATAGATCAGCAGGGCTTGGTCACCGGTTTGTTGTTCCTGCCAGGACAGGCCGCTCCAACTGTAGCCGTACCCCTTTGGCAACTGCTCGGCCAATAAAGACTCCATGGTGTTCATCGCTTGCCCAGAGCTAACCCCCTCGGCCGCAGATCCGTTCACCGATACCGACGGAAACTGGTTGAACTGGCTGATAAAAGGCGCGCCGATAGAAGGCGTGAGCCGCACCAGATTGGCCAGGCTCACCAAAACGCCGGTATCGCTGCGCACATTCAGGCGATTAATTTGTTCGGTGCGTTGCCGGTAATCCATATCGTTTTGCAACTGCACCCGAAACATACGGTTATTGACCGAAAAATCCCCCACGTTCAGGCCGCCAAGCGAAACTTGCAGCGTATTGAAGATCCGGCTGACCGGCACCTGCAACAACGCAGCCCGTTCACGATCGACCGTCAGGTCGATATCCGGCACCACGGCACTGAAGGTGGTAAATACCCGGCTCAGCTCTGGCCGCTGGTTGGCCGCAAAAATAATCCCCTGGGCCACCTGAGCCATCTGCTGCGGCGTTTGCCCCTCCAGCGCCAGCAGGCGTAAATCAAAACCGGCGGCGTTTCCTAACCCAGCGATTGCCGGTGGATTGACCACCACGATCATCGCCGAAGGTATCGCCGCCAGTCTGCCCTGAAGATCGGCCAACACCCGGTCAACATGTTCGCGTTGGCCCCAGGGTTTGAGCATCACGATGGCAAAGCCCGCATTGGGTGAATTGCCCCCGCTTAGCAGGCTGAAGCCGGTAATTTTGATCACATCTTCCACCGCCGGGTTTTGTATCACCTGCTGATGCATCTGATCCATTACCGCCTGGGTACGTTCAAGGGAAGCCCCATCCGGCAGTTGTACGTTGACGAAGAAGAAGCCCTGATCCTCCTCCGGCAGGAAAGAGGTTGGCAGACGGCTATAGCCATACCAAGTGGCCAAGCCAACGACGAAGAGCGCAATCACCGTGGTTAAAGCCCGCTTGCTGGCCAATGCGGTCAAGCGAACATAACCATCGCGCATCCGGTCCATACCCCGGTTGAAACCACCAAAAAAACCGGTTTGCGCCAGCTCACGCCGCCGGATCAGCGTGGCACAAAGCGCCGGGGACAGCGTCAGCGCGTTGATACTCGACAGGATCACCGCCGCCGACAGGGTCACGGCAAACTGACGATACAGCTCACCGGTAATGCCCGGCAGCACCGCAATCGGCACAAACACCGCCATCAGCACTAACGTCGTAGCGACGATCGGCCCGGCAATCTGGCTAATCGCCGTGCGGGTCGCCTCTGCCGGGCTAAGAGCGGGATCTTGGGCCAGCAGACGCTCCACGTTTTCCACCACCACGATGGCGTCGTCTACCACGATAGTCAGCGCCAGAATAATGGCGAACAGGCTGAGGGTGTTGGCGGAATAGCCGAAAACATACAGCACGGCAAAGGTACCGAGCAGCGACACTGGAATGGTCAGCGCCACGATAAAGGTGGCCCGCAGGCTCTGTAAGAACAGATAAACCACCAACAACACCACCGCCAGGGTTAACGCCAGCGAAATGGCAATCTCGTGCAGCGTTGCGGTTACCGGGCGGGTGGAGTCATATTTGATGTCATAGCTCATATCGCTGGGGAAGGATTGCGACAAGCGCGCCATCTCCTGGCGTACCGCGTTAGCAACATTCAGCGCATTGGCTCCCGGCGTGGGGTAAACCACCAAAAATGCCGATTCCTGTTGGTTCATCGAAGCATTGACCTGATAGTTTTGCGCTCCCAATTCGACCCGCGCCACGTCGCCCACCCGCACGGTGCCGCCATTGGCACCGCTGCGGATAATCACCCTGGCGAACTCCTGCGGATCGGTTAAACGTCCCTGCCCGCTGATGGTCAAGGTTTGCTGCTGCCGGGAAGGCGAAGGCGCGGAACCGATCTGGCCTGCAGCGGCCTGCACATTCTGCTGCTGCAACGCCTGCACGATGTCCTGCACGCTGATATTGAGCGACTCCATACGCTGCGGATCGAGCCAGACGCGCATGCTGTAATCCCGGGCACCAAACACCTGCACATCCCCCACACCGCTGATGCGGGCCAAGGCATCGCGCAGTTGGATACTGGTGTAATTGCTCAGAAACAGCGTGTCGCGGCTGCCCTTGGGAGAGAACACGCTAACGCCCAACAGCAGATTCGAGGCCCGCTTGCGCACCGAAACCCCGTTGTTATTCACCTCCGCCGGTAGCTGTGCACTAACCTGTGAAATACGGTTTTGCACCTCCACGGCGGCCATATCCGGATCGGTGCCGCTGGCAAAGGTAATGCTCAGTTGATAACCGCCGTTGTTGGCGCTGGTCGATTCCATGTACAGCATGTTGCTGACGCCGTTGACCTGAGCTTCGATGGGTGATGCCACCGCCTGAGCCACGTCACAGGCGCTGGCTCCAGGATAGAGAGCGCTGACGGAAACGACCGGTGGCGTGATATCGGGGTACTGCTCCACCGGGATCACCTTGAGAGAAACGATCCCCACCAGGGTGATCACCAGCGCAATCACGATGGCGAATTTTGGCCGCCGGATAAAGAAATGCAGCATCAACGTCCCCTTATGGTTGCGCGTTGGCGCTGGAGAGAATGGCGTTCACCTGCATTCCGGGCCTGACGTGCTGAACACCGGAGATAATCACCTTTTCGCCAGCTTTGAGCCCGGCGTTCACCTGATAATATTGCTGATGCTGTTCACCCAGAGTTACCTCGCGGACCTCCACGATATTCTCCGGGGTGACCACCAACACAAAGTGGCCCTGCTGGTTTTGCTGAAGCGCGGCGATTGGCACCAGCGTGACCGTCTGCGGTTGCTCGGCGGTCAGGATCACGTTCACCACGCCCCCGGGCAGCAGCAGATGATTAGGATTGGCAAAACGGGTGCGCAACGTGACGGTGCCGGTGTGGGCATCGATCTGGTTATCTACCGATTCAAAAGTGCCTGGCTCCGGGTAGGATTTGCCGTTGGCCAGTTCAAGACGGGCGGAAAACTGCCCTTCGGCAAGCTTTCCCTCCCCATGCTGACGCTGATAGGCGGCGGTAATATAGTCCCGTTCATTGATGGAGATCGCCACGCGGATCGGATCGAGCTGAATAATGTTGACCAGTGCACCACTCGCCGCGTTGACCAAGCTGCCCACATGAAAACGGCTATGGCCGATGCGCCCGGCAATCGGCGCATAAATACGGGTATAGCTAAGTTGTAACTGCTGTGTATTAAGCAGTGCCCGCGCCTGGGCGACCGCCGCCCTGCTGGTATCACGCTCGGCTGCCGCGGCATCGATATCCGCTCTGCTAACCGCGCGGTTATTGCCTAACTGCTGCAAGCGCGTCAGGTTTACCTGAGCCAGGTTGGCTGTGGCCGTGGCGCTATCCAACTGAGCCTGAGCCTGCGCTACGGCAGAATGGTGTAATGCGGGCTCAATCTCGTACAGTAAATCCCCTGCCTTGACCATCTGCCCTTCGGTAAACGGCCGTTTGGCGATAAACCCTTCGGTACGGGTCTTCACCTCCACGGTTTGTATCGCCTCAATGCGGCCAAGATAGTGCAATGCGCGTTCGGGTTGGCTTTGTTCAATCAGCGCCACGGTCACCGCAGGCAGCGGTGCAGCAACGATCGGTGTGGCAATGGCCAGCAGCCACAGAGCCATAAGACGGGAGAACAGAGGTTTAGTCATCGGCAGCAAGATCACTCATCAATTAATCTAACTTGATGAAAATTATAGTTCACCCATAGCAAGTCAGAATGAGCTCTGCTGACGATTTCTTGCAAAGACGCAAGCTCGCTTACACCTTGGCCAGAGGGCGCAGCATGCCGCGCCCACCAGCGGTTTACTGCGCCGTATAACCCCCATCAATGCTGTAAAAGGCCCCGGTGGTAAAACTGCTGTCTGTAGAAAGCAAAAAAACCACCGTTTTCGCTACCTCTTCACGCGTAGCCATACGCCCCATCGGATGGGAGGCAGCCATTTTCTCCCGCACCAAGGCTGGTAATCTGGCCATCGAAGGCGTATCGACATAACCAGGCCCGACGGCATTGATGCGTATCCCCCGATCGGCAAACTCCAGAGCGGCGGCCCTCGTCAAACCAATAATGCCGTGCTTGGCCGCGGTATAAGGCGCAATACCGGCAATGCCGACTATGCCATTGGCGGAAGAGAGGTTCACTATCGCGCCACCGCCTACCGCTGCGATAGCGGGTAATCCGTACTTCATCCCATAGAAGGTGCCACTGAGATCGGTTTCAATCACCGCGTGCCAATCATCAATGGAATATTCATTCAGCGGCACATCATGCGGCCCGGTAATACCGGCATTGTTGACCAGCAGATGCAATTGCCCGCCAAGGGCCAGCGTTTGCGCTACCGCACTGCGCACCGATTCAGGATCGCGAGCATCCATCACCAACGGAAATACCGATTTGCCTGTCGGATCCATACGTTGTGCCGTTGCTACCAGTCTTGCGCGATTTCTGGCGGTGATCGCTACCTTCGCTCCGCGATCGACCAACTCTTGAGCAATAGCTTCACCAATACCGGTGGAAGCACCGGTCACCAATGCCACTTTACCCGTAAAATCTTGCATAACGCCTCCCGATCGCTTTGAGTTAGGCGTTCAGGCTAAGGCTTGGGCATGACAGTTTCTGGCAGTGGCTATCCTCCAAAAATGCTGAAGCATCACCCCATTGGCAAAAGGATAAAACGAAAAAGCCCTGACAATATTTGCCAGGGCTTTTAGGTTACTGCATTTTTAAAATTCAACATTAATCAACTTACTAACTGGGTACTACTTTCGATACTGCTTAAAATGTACTTGTTTATCACAGATAATATTGGGTATTGAAAAGCTAACTACATCCTCCCCTATACTGGCTGATTTACAAATTCGACTTACCTACCTCACAATAATTAGCCGAGATAAAGCAAGCTAAACTGGTACATTCCCCCTTCGCGATATAAACTTTTGACGCATGGCTTTACTTTCATTGCAACAAACTTACAGGATAAAATTAACAAGTTGCAACATTAACACTTGAGAAACAGAGCCTTACATCATCGCGTTATGGTACACACCCTGCGATCGTCGGTACTGACTACGTGGCCTTAAAGCATTGTCGTTTGAGTCCGAACCGGCTACTCAACGAAGACTTCCCCATACAACAGAACTTCGTGGCCTTTATCGCATATCACTAAACAACTTATTAAAGATAACCTTTCAATCTGTTATTTAGCTAAGCAGCTAACTATCAATTTCCTGCTGCTGGATACTAATTTACGACTTTTTCAAACTATGTCAATACTGTTTTTAACAACATACGTTTATTGGCTAAATCGCTAATTTTAAACGGAGTGAAATCGATTAGCGTTTACCTTGCTGGTTAATTACAGACGGCTCTCACATGCTTGCAAGCTCGGTGGCCACGACCTGTCAGGAAGACGAGTGTAACGCAATGGCACAAGCGGCTCTTTTCAGCACCGCACATATTGCTTCCCCGACTGCCACAATTCCCGCTAATTTATGCAAAATTTCCCGTATAGCGAGAATTCCGGTGGACATACCACGCTACCTGCAACACATCGGCTTCACAGGCACACCACAGGCCGACCTGCAAACTCTGCAACAGTTGCATCGCTGCCATATGCTGGCGGTGCCCTTCGAGAATTTGAGCATTATCTATCATCAGGGGATCGATCTTAGCGAGGCCGGGCTGTTCAGCAAAATCGTCGAGCATAATCGCGGGGGGTTTTGCTATGAATTGAACCGGATATTCGCCCTGCTGTTGCAGCAGATCGGCTTTCAGGTAGCGTTTATATCCGGGGAAATCCACGCCAGAGACGGCTCTTTTGGCCCGCCGTTTGACCATATGGCGCTGGTGGTGACCCTGGATCAGCCGTATCTGGTCGATGTAGGGTTTGGCGATTCTTTCCTCGCCCCGCTGAAAATCACCACTACCGAGCAACAACCGCAGGCCAGCGGCACCTTTCATCTTGAGCAAGACGGCGAGTGGTATCATCTGGAGCGCCGCAACGGCGATCGAACCTCCCACGCCAAGACGCTTTATCGCTTTACCCTGCAACCCCGGCAGCCGGAAGAATTTAACGACATGTGCCACTATCACAGCACTTCGCCACAGTCGCACTTTACCCAAAAGCTAGTGTGCTCCCGCCCCACAGAGGATGGCCGCATCACCCTCAGCGAGTTAAAGCTGATCGTGACCCAAGACCATCACCGTAAGGAGTCTACTCTGCATTCGGAGGAAGAACGGTTGGAGGCGTTGCGGCACTATTTCGCCATTGAACTAAGGAGTTAGCGGCAAATCACTCGCGCAATATCCTTGGAGTTGTTTAACGTGCGGATCTCGGTAAACAGCTCAGTGGCTTCCTGATACTCTTTGCGCAGGTAGCTGAGCCACTGTTTGATGCGGGCGACGTGGTATAAACCGGTATCGCCCTGCTTTTCCAGATGCACGTACTTTTGCAATAGCTGCACCACCTGCGGCCAAGGCATACGCGGTTCGTTATATTTCACCACCCGGCTCAGATTGGGGATGTTCAACGCCCCACGGCCCAGCATTACCGCATCGCAGCCGGTGGCCTGCATACAGGCCTGCGCACTTTGATAGTCCCAGATTTCCCCGTTGGCAATCACCGGGATGGTCAAACGCTGGCGGATCTCACCGATCGCCTGCCAGTTGATGCGATCGGCTTTATAACCGTCCTCTTTGGTACGGCCATGGATGGTGATTTCGGTCGCCCCCGCTTGCTGCACCGCATCGGCAATTTCAAAGCTGCGGGAATCTGAATCCCAACCCAAGCGCACTTTTACCGTCACCGGCAGATGCGCTGGCACCGCGGCGCGCATCGCTTTGGCCCCCTGATAAATCAGTTCGGGATCTTTGAGCAAGGTGGCCCCGCCGCCGCTGCCGTTGACATGTTTGGACGGGCAGCCGCAGTTCAGATCGACACCGTAAGAACCCAGTTCGACTGCCTGAGCAGCGTTTTCCGCCAGCCATTCGGGATACTGGCCCAGCAGTTGCACCCGCACCTGGGTGCCGGATGGCGTTCTGCTGGCATGATGCAGTTCTGGGCATAGCCGGTAGAAGGATTTGGCCGGCAGCCGCTGATCGATCACCCGCAGGAATTCGGTGATGCAGAGATCGTAATCGTTCACCTCGGTGAGCAATTCCCGCACCAGAGAGTCGAGTACCCCCTCCATTGGAGCCAATAATACGCGCATGCCTACCCCTGCAATCAAAGAGGGCGCAATGATACGGGCGAAAGGCGGTGCCAGCAACATGAGATGACCGAATTGTCTATCGAAAACGTCTGCAGTGAAGCGATCACCAGTGGGGAAACGATCGGCTCAGCGGCGTCCACCTAGTTCAAGTGGACGCATTGACAACGGAGACCGCTCAGGGTTTCTTCACCGGCTTACCATGAAGATTAAAATAGAGTTCTTTGTCAGTGCGATGATACGTCCCCTCGCCCTCTGATTGCCAGAAGGTAGCGATGATATAAGGCGATTGCCACTCGAACACATATTTTCCACTCTTTGGCATAGCAATGAGCATATTACCTTCGTTGTCAATAAGCCCTTCGGTAACAGAAAATCCAATGTCTGCCACTGGTCTAGCAACCCTCTCATATTTGAAGAGATTTTTCTTCTCGCCAGTGGGGATTTGCGGCAGTTTACTGAAATCCAGCTGTTTGAAGACCTGGGCCAGAAACAGTTGTTTATCCAGTTGCTGCGTTTCCCAAGCGGGGAATTCCAGCGTCACATCATCAGCAAGGCGATAATACCAAGAGTAGTCGGCGTCATCGCCCGTCATCGCATAGATGAAAATATCATCCAGACGTTTGCCTTTAGGATACTTTTGCTGATTCTGAGCCATGAGCGCTTCAAGGTTGGCCCGGTGAGCTTTGATATCCACATAGACGCTCACATGGCCCGGGCCTTCAACACGGATACGTTTCGACAACGGCTGAAGAAAACGCTCTGGCTTTTCCAGCGATGGCGTAAGTTCTTTTTCCAGTGCCTGTTGGGCTTGGGGCAGGTTGAACAATTGCTCCGTTTTGATCTGATAGCGCGCTTCCAGTTCGCTACGTGAAAGCGCCAGATCGGCCAGCGACATTTCATTTTGGCCGCGATATTGTGGATCTAGCGTACGGAGTACCGTAAAGACTCGCGCAACGGTCGTTAATTTACCGTCTTCCGCGCTGGCACGAGCGATAACGTAGCTACCATCAGCATCGTCATACTGAAAATAAACGGCCTCTGGCCGATATTGCTCATTATAATAAATGGCTCCGTTGGCGGTCCTGAAGAGTATAGCTTTTTGGCTGGCAAGCCAGCGCTCTAAATACACTTCGTTTTTAGGCGTTTTAACCACAAATAACTCACCGTCTATGGCTATCCGTGTATCTCCACCCGGAGCCGACTCGACGGGCTGGCTAAAGCGGTAAACCCGAGTATCTTCATCTTTAATGTCGATAAAAATCCCTTGATCGCCCATTCGTCGCCAGTAAATTCCGCCTTGCGACTCGAACTTTTTGTAGAAAGAGAGCGGTAACTTGATGGTGAGATCCTTCGTCAATGAGACGACAACCCCTGGGAAATCATTAAGTGGTAAGGCAGCCAACTCTACCCGTTCCCGGACCAATCGCTCTTGCCAGGACTTCTTATCGGCTGCGAAGCGTGCTTTGATTTTTTGTAGCGCAGCAGAGTCATCATCAGCTTGTTGCAATTTCAAGGTGATAATGCAGTCCCAGAACGCGCACGCGTGTGACGCTTCACTGACCAGCCGCAAGCCTGAACCGAACCATTCTTTATTGATGGTATACGTTACACCTTCAATCACTACCTGATTTTGCTTTATTTCGTTAGTCTTCGTGTTATCCGTGGTATAGAGCGTAAGCGCTGTTGGTGTCATGCCGAAATAGACGCTGGCTTTGCTTTTCTTGATTGCTTCAACGATTTGCTGCTGTATCTCATCGTCGACGTTTTCTTTATTACGACTAAAATCGACCTGAATATCACGGGTGATATAGTTCTGTTCCGCTGTGCGTCCTAATGAAGAGTAACTATTTAATAATATTAGTAATATTCCAAGCCCGATGTATTTTTTCATTCTTTCGTTCCTTGAGAATGTCCCGCCTATATCGATGGCGGATGATATCACTATCGCTACGGAAAATTGAACCGTAACACCCGCCTTACCGACAGCAACATAGCTCTCAGCCAGAGAGTTTGCGCAGCGGCTCACCGGCAATAAACGCCTGGATATCGGCAATCGCTTCCCGGAAATAGGTGCGGTAGTTATCATCCGCCACATAGCCCACATGCGGCGTAGCCAGCACGTTGGGCAAGCGGCGCAATGGGTGATCGGCTGGTAGTGGCTCTACTTCAAACACGTCCAGCCCGGCACCGGCGATCTGCCCGGTTTGCAGCGCTTCAACCAAGGCTTGCTGATCGACAATCGCTGCGCGCGAGGTGTTAATCAGGAAAGCGCTGTTTTTCATCTGCGCCAGCGCCTGACGGTCGATCAGCCCACGGCTGCGATCGCTTAACACCAGATGCACCGAAACAAAGTCACTCGCTGCCAGTAACGCCTGTTTTGACTCGGCAAGTTGCACACCGAATTCCTGTGCCCTTTCAGCCGTCAGATTTTGGCTCCAGGCCACGACGTTCATGCCAAACGCCTGTGCCACCTTAGCCATCTGGCCGCCGATCTTGCCCAGCCCCAGTAAGCCTAACGTTTTGCCATGCAAGGTGATGCCAATATGTTGCTGCCAAGGCCCGTTGGCACGCAATCCGCTGCTTTCAGCCACTAGATGCTTGGCCAAACCGAGGATTAGCGCCCAGGTCAGTTCCATCGGCGCTTCAGAACCGCTGGCGGTGCCGCAAACGGTAACACCATGCCGAGCTGCCGCTGGCAGATCGATCGAAGCGTTGCGCATGCCTGAGGTGATCAGCAATTGCAGTTTTGGCAAACGGGCAAGCAATGCGGCGGTAAACGGCGTACGTTCTCGCATAATCACCACGATCTCGCAGTCGTTGATGCGGCTCACCAGTTGGTCTTCATCGTCAATATGCTCGCGCAGGGAGAAGACCTCAACCTGCTCGCCAAGGACGGACCAATCTGCCATCGTCAGCGCTACACCCTGGTAATCATCAAGAATTGCACACTTCAATTTCATCGGTAACTCCTGGAAGACAGGCGAAAAAAAACCGCCAATAAATGGCGGTTCAGTATAGATCAACTAAATACCCGTCGTCTTTCAAGCCGCAGCGTTGTTACCTGCACTTGCCCACCCCAGTCATTTACAATAGTAAACTCCTGGGGATGGGCAAGCCTGTCGCCTAGCTGCGGCTTGATATCCATAGGGTATAGAAGGTTACTCAGACGGTTTACGGCTATGCGGACGGCGCGATGGAGCACCTGAACGTGGTTTGCCGTCACCCTGCGGGCGAGCACTGCCGCCGCCGCGATTTTCACGCTGACCGCCGCCATTGCCACTACGCTGGCCGCCACCGTTACCGGTACGGGGAGCGCCGCCGCCGTTGCCACGTGGAGCACCACGGCCACCACCAGCCTGACGGCCATTGATGATCGGTTCGGCTTTGATGCTTGGATCCGGCTCATAGCCTGGCAGGGCAATGCGTGGAATTTCACGCTTGAGCAGGCGCTCAATATCACGCAGCAGTTTGTGCTCATCCACACAGACCAACGAGATCGCCTCACCGGTACGTTCGGCACGGCCGGTACGGCCAATGCGGTGGACGTAATCTTCCGGTACGTTTGGCAGTTCGTAGTTCACTACGTGTGGCAACTGATCGATATCCAGGCCACGTGCAGCGATGTCTGTTGCTACCAGCACGCGGATTTTGCCATCTTTAAAGTCGGCGAGTGCGCGGGTACGTGCGCCCTGGCTTTTGTTACCGTGGATAGCGGCAGCGGTGATGCCATCTTTATTCAGCTGTTCAGCCAAATGGTTGGCACCGTGCTTGGTACGGTTAAATACCAGCACCTGCTTCCAGTCACCTTCGCCGATCATCTGGGAAAGCAGTTCACGCTTGCGCTTCTTATCAACAAAGTGAACGCTCTGCTCAATTTGCTCAGATGCGGTGTTGCGGCGAGCCACTTCTACCGAGGCCGGGTTGGTCAGCAGTTTACTGGCCAGCCCTTTGATCTCATCAGAGAAGGTCGCGGAGAACAGCAGGTTCTGACGCTTGGCAGGCAGCTTGGACAGCACGCGGCGGATATCATGGATAAAGCCCATATCCAGCATGCGGTCGGCTTCGTCCAGCACCAGAATTTCAATTTTGGACAGATCAACCGCGTTCTGATGTTCCAGATCCAGCAGGCGACCTGGCGTTGCCACCAGGATATCGACGCCGCCGCGCAGCTTCATCATCTGCGGGTTGATGCTCACACCACCAAACACCACCAGCGAACGCAGGCGCAGGTGTTTGCTGTAAGCCTCAACGTTTTCACCGATTTGTGCAGCCAGTTCACGGGTTGGCGTCAGGATCAACGCGCGCACCGGACGACGGCCTTTGATTGGGTGATCGTGTTTGCTCAGCAGCTGTAATAGCGGCAAGGTAAAACCAGCTGTTTTACCGGTGCCGGTCTGGGCGCTGGCCATCAGGTCACGGCCTGCCAATACCACCGGGATTGCCTGGCGTTGAATTGGCGTAGGTTCGCGATAGCCCTGTTCTTCAACAGCGCGCAGAATTTCAGCACTTAAGCCGAGGGTTTCAAATGACATAGTAGAGAAAAACTCCAGATCCCCCCTAACCTAAACAAATGTTCGGTGCAGTTTCCGGGAGGATTATCAGACGGGGCATAAGGAGGTACTCGCACTTTTTTGCGGCACATCCTCGGCATGACCTCGAGGGATTGGCACAAACTGCAGTGCACCAAGCGCGAGAGTGTAGCAGAAATCGAACAAGAAAAGGCAATTTTACGTGTTCACAGCACTTTTCGCCGAGCAAGCTCACGGAAAAGCAAAATGTTCTGGCCTGTGGTTTACATTTTAGCCCGCTCGGCCTAAAGTTAATCATATGATTGATTAACTTTTTGGGTCAACCTATGTCCTCTGCAGAAAACCCGCCGCTAAGCCCTCTCAAACGGGGTGAACAAGCGCGCCAACAACTGCTCACCGCCGCGATTGAAGTGTTCGGCGAATATGGCCTTTCGGGTGCCACCACGCGGCAAATCGCCAAGCGTGCCGGGCAGAACATCGCCGCTATCACCTATTATTTCAACTCGAAAGAGGGGTTATACCTGGCGGTAGCACAGTGGATTGCCGACTTTATCCAGCAAAGCTTCCGCCCACTGAGCGAAGAAATAGAACGTTTCTATCAACTGCCCGCGGAGCAACGCCAGCCAGAGCGTTATCTCTACCATCTCAAAAGCGGGTTGCTGGCCTTCAGCCAACTGATGACCGAGCCCCACACGCTCAATCTGAGCAAGATTATGTCTCGCGAACAACTTTCGCCAACCGATGCCTACCCGCTGATCCACCAGCAGGTGATAGCCCCGCTGCATCACTTGCTGTGTCGCCTGTTGGCGGGCTATACCGGCATCGATGCGCGCTCCACCAAAATCATCTTGCATACCCATGCGCTGATCGGTGAGGTGCTGGCATTCCGCGTTGGCCGGGAAACCCTGCTACGTCAGGCAGGCTGGCATCAGATCGCAGCAGAAGAAGCCAAGCAGATTAGCGAGGTGCTGGCCGAACATATCGACATTCTGGTTAACGGGCTACGCCAGCGTTACGCCGTCTAACTTTCCGTCTTGCGAGTAAGGAATAGTATGAACAAGAAAAGAGTTGCCATTGTAGGTGTAGCGATTGTACTGATCGCCGCTGCGGCCTACGGTTTCTGGTCTTACCAACGCCAGCAGGACAAGCCTTTGACGCTGTATGGCAATGTGGATATCCGCACGGTCAACCTGGGTTTCCGCGTTAATGGCCGGTTGGCCTCACTGGCGGTAGACGAAGGGGACAGCGTGCAACAGGGACAACTGCTGGGCAAACTGGACGATGCGCCTTACCAGAACGCGTTGCTACAGGCACAGGCCAACGTTGCCAGCGCCAAAGCCAAGCTGGATTTATTGCAGGCAGGCTACCGCAACGAGGAGATTGCCCAGGTGCGATCCGAAGTAGCCCAACGGCAGTCGGCCTTTAGCTATGCCGACAGCTTCTTCCAACGTCAGCAGGGATTATGGGCGAAAAAGGCTACTTCAGCCGATGCCCTGGAAGATGCCCGCACCGCGCGTAATCAGGCGCAGGCAAATTTGCAGGCGTCAAAAGACAAACTGTCGCAATACCTGACCGGTAACCGCCCGCAGGAAATCGAAGAAGCCAACGCCAATCTGGCACTGGCCGAGGCGGCACTGGCGCAGGCCCAGTTGGATCTGCATGACACCACCCTGCTCTCTCCGTCCGTTGGTACGGTAATGACGCGAGCCGTGGAGCCAGGCACCATGCTCAGCGCTGGCAGCACAGTGTTTACCCTATCGTTGACGCGGCCGGTATGGGTTCGTGCCTACATCAATGAAGCCAGCCTGGGTAGCGCTACGCCAGGTACCGAAGTCTTGATCGAGACCGACAGCCGCCCTGGCAAGCCTTATCACGGCAAGATCGGCTTTGTTTCCCCCACCGCGGAGTTCACCCCCAAAAGCGTAGAAACGCCGGATCTGCGTACCGATCTGGTCTACCGCCTGCGGATCATCGTCAACGATGCCGATGATGCCTTGCGTCAAGGGATGCCGGTTACCGTCCATTTCACACAACCGTAAGGAACCGTGATGGCACAGGCACATACGATTGAACTGGTCGCGTTGGAAAAACGCTTTCCATCACTCGATAAACCGGCGGTGGCCAGCCTGACGACCACGTTGCGCAGTGGCGCGGTGACCGGGCTGGTTGGCCCAGATGGCGCGGGCAAAACTACCCTGCTGCGCATGTTGGCAGGATTGCTGCTACCCAGCAGCGGCAAGCTGACCGTCGCCGGGTTGGATCCGATCGCACAGGATCGCCAGTTGCACGCCATTCTCGGTTACATGCCGCAAAAGTTCGGGCTGTATGAAGATCTGACGGTGATGGAAAATCTCACGCTGTATGCCGATCTGCGCGGAGTCACCGGCGATCTGCGTAAGCAAACCTTTGAGCGGTTGCTGACGTTTACCGATCTGACCCGCTTTACCGAACGGCTGGCGGGCAAGCTTTCCGGCGGGATGAAGCAAAAGCTCGGGCTGGCCTGTACGCTGCTTGGCCAACCTCAGGTGTTGCTGCTGGATGAGCCCGGCGTCGGTGTCGATCCCATTTCACGTCGTGAACTGTGGCGAATGGTGCATGAGCTGGCCAACGACGGCATGCTGATCCTGTGGAGTACCTCCTATCTCGACGAAGCCGAGCAGTGCCGCGAAGTGCTGCTGATGAACGAAGGCGAACTGCTGTTCAGCGGTGCGCCACAGGATCTTACCCAGCGCATGGCTGGCCGCACCATCCTGATCGATACCCCAGCCGGTAGCCACCGGGCGCTGTTGCAACGGGCGATCTGTCTGCCTGCGGTTAGCGACGGTGTGATCCAGGGGAAATATCTGCGGCTGATCCTCAAGCCGGGTGAAGATCACCAGCAGGTATTGCGGGATCTGGATCTGCCACAGGCCGAATTAACCGAGGCCGATCCGCGTTTTGAGGATGCGTTTATCGATCTGCTGGGTGGCGGCCCGAACAGCAAATCCGCCCTGGCCGAGATCATGCCCACGGTAACGGGCGACAGCTCGGAAACGGTGATCGAAGCACAGGGGTTGACCAAAAAATTCGGCGACTTTGCGGCCACCGATCATGTGGATTTCAAGGTGCAGCGCGGCGAAATTTTTGGCCTGCTTGGCCCCAACGGCGCGGGCAAATCCACCACATTCAAGATGATGTGTGGCCTGCTGGTGCCTAGTGATGGCAAAGCGCTGGTGCTCGGTATGGATCTAAAAACCAGCTCCGGCAAAGCGCGCCAGCATTTGGGCTATATGGCACAGAAATTTTCGCTGTATGGCAACCTGACGGTGGCGCAGAACCTGAAGTTTTTCTCCGGCGTTTATGGGCTGAGCGGCAAGAGCCAGCGCGATAAAATCGACGAGATGTCTCGCGCCTTCAACTTCGCCCCGATCCTCAACCAAACGCCAGATTCGCTACCGCTCGGCTTCAAACAGCGGCTGGCGCTGGCCTGCGCGCTGATGCATGAGCCAGATATTCTGTTTCTTGATGAGCCCACCTCAGGCGTCGATCCCCTGACCCGGCGCGAGTTCTGGCTGCACATCAACGGCATGGTGGATAAAGGCGTGACGGTGATGGTCACCACCCACTTTATGGATGAAGCGGAATACTGCGATCGTATCGGCCTGGTGTATCGAGGCAAAATTATCGCCGCCGGTACGCCGGACGATCTCAAGCAGCAGATAGCCAGCGAGCAAAAACCTAACCCTTCAATGGAAGAGGCGTTTATCGAACTGGTGCAGGGCTACGATCGGGAGGAGACAGCATGAGCAACGACAACGGCTTTTCCTGGCGGCGGCTGCGGGCACTGTGCCTGAAAGAAACTCGGCAGATATTGCGCGATCCCAGCAGCGGGCTGATTGCCTTCGTCATTCCGCTGATGCTGCTGTTTATCTTTGGCTACGGCATCAACCTGGATTCCAGCAAGCTGCGGCTGGGGATCCTGATGGAGCAGCAAAGCGAAGAGGCCCGCGATCTGGCCAATGCCTTTATCGGCTCACCCTATATTGAACCGACCGTCAGCGATAACCGCCAAAAATTGATCCAAATGATGCAGGCTGGCAGCATTCGCGGCCTGGTGGTGATCCCCAGCGATTTTGCCGAGCATTTGGCAAGGCCCAACGACCGTGCTCCTTTACAGGTGATTACTGATGGCAGCGAGCCCAATACCGCCAACTTTGTGCAAGGCTATACCCAAGGGATCTGGCAAATCTGGCAGCAGCAGCGTGCCACCGATCTCGGGCGTGATGACAAGCCGCTGATTGAAGTCCAGATGCGCTACTGGTTTAACCCGGCGGCCATCAGCCAGCACTTTATTATTCCGGGGGCCATTACCATTATCATGACGGTGATCGGTGCCATTCTGACCTCGTTGGTGATCGCCCGTGAATGGGAGCGTGGCACCATGGAGGCGCTGCTTTCTACCCAGGTCACGCGCAGCGAGCTGCTGCTGTCCAAACTGGTGCCGTACTATTTCCTGGGCATGATCGCCATGGTGCTGTGTATGGTGGTTTCAGTATTTGTACTCGGCGTGCCCTACCGTGGCTCCCTGCTGCTGCTGTTCGTGATCAGTAGCCTGTTCCTGGCCAGCACGCTCGGCATGGGGCTGTTAATCTCGACCATCACCCGCAACCAGTTTAACGCGGCAATGGTAGCCCTGAACGCCGCCTTTTTACCTTCAATTATGCTGTCTGGATTTATCTTCCAGATCGACAGCATGCCCGCCGTGGTTCGTGCGGTGACCTATATCATTCCGGCGCGCTACTTTGTCAGTACGCTGCAAACGCTGTTCCTGGCGGGCAATATCGGCACCGTGCTGGTGATTAACCTGCTGTTTTTGATCGCCTCGGCGGTGGTGTTTATCGGCCTGACGGCCTGGAAAACCCAGCGGCGGCTGGATTAAGGGGAAGCCATGTTTCACCGTCTCTGGACGTTGATTGTTAAAGAAATGCAGTCGCTACTGCGCGATCCGCAGACCCGCGCGATCCTGATTATGCCAGTGTTGTTACAGGTGGTGCTGTTTCCGTTCGCTGCCACGCTGGAAGTCACCAACGCCACTATCGCGGTATACAGCGAAGACAGCGGCCAGCACTCCATTGAGCTGACTCAGCGCCTCGCCAAAGCCAAAGCCTTTTCTCACGTGCTGTTGTTGCGTAGCCCGCAGGAGATAAGAACCACCATTGATAATCAGAAGGCGCTGCTGCTGGTCCGCTTTCCGGCCAACTTCTCACGGGATATCGCCAGCGGTAATACCGCGCCGTTACAGCTGATCCTCGATGGCCGTAACTCCAACAGCGCGCAGATCGCCGCCAACTATGTGCAACAGATCGTGCAGGACTACCAGAATGAGCTGATTGGGCAGCGTACCAAGCCCAACAACAGCGAACTGGTGGTACGCAACTGGTATAACCCGAATCTGGATTACAAATGGTTCGTGGTGCCTTCGCTGATCGCGATGATCACCACCATCGGCGTGTTGATCGTTACCTCGCTTTCCGTCGCGCGTGAACGTGAGCAAGGCACGTTAGAGCAGTTGTTGGTTTCGCCTTTAACCACCTGGCAGATCTTTATTGGCAAAGCGGTACCGGCCCTGATCATTGCCACCTTCCAGGCTTCGATCGTGCTGTTGATCGGTATCTTTGCCTATCAGATCCCGTTTGCCGGTTCGTTGCTGCTGTTCTACGGCACCATGCTGGTTTACGGGCTGTCTTTGGTGGGCTTCGGGCTGCTGATTTCTTCACTGTGCGCGACACAGCAGCAGGCGTTTATCGGGGTGTTTGTGTTTATGATGCCGGCGATACTGCTTTCCGGCTATGTCTCGCCGGTGGAGAATATGCCGGTTTGGCTTCAGCATCTCACCTGGGCCAACCCTATCCGCCACTTCACCGATATCACCAAGCAGATCTACCTCAAGGATGCCGGTTTCGGCATTATCTGGCACAGCCTGTGGCCGTTACTGGTGATCACCGCCACTACCGGTAGCGCGGCCTATGCCATGTTCCGGCGCAAGATTGCCTGAATAGCAGACGTAAAAAAACCGACGGGTGAGATCGGTTTTTTACACTTCCTAACATGAAACTAATGCCTCTAGCCGGAATGGAACGGTCTTTAACTAACGGTTAAATAATACGTTAATAATGGTTTATTTTTCAATAAAATGAGAGATCGTTCGTAGACAGTGCCCGCACTAAAAAGCTGTTCCATTAACTTTCTATATGGATAACTGAAAGAACAAAAGACTCCACGATACCCTATGGATTTCAAGTTGCAGCTAGGCGCCAAGCTATCTCATCCCCAGGAGCTTACGTTTAGTAAGTGACTGGGGTGAGATAGTGCAGGTAACAACGCTGCGGCTTGAAAGACGACGGGTATTAGCGGCGGTTGCCGAAGATACGCAATAGCATCAGGAACAGGTTGATAAAGTCGAGATACAGCGTCAATGCGCCAACGATGGCGTATTTGCGGAAACTGTCTTTATCATCGGCATTCAACTGTTCACCCATCGCTTTCAGTTTCTGGGTGTCGTACGCCGTCAGGCCCACAAATACCAGCACGCCGATATAGGTGATCGCCCACATCAGCGCCGGGCTTTTCAGCCAGATGTTCACCAGCGAAGCCAGCACAATCCCGATCAGCCCCATAAACAGCATGCTGCCAAAACCGCTCAAATCGCGTTTGGTGGTATAGCCGTACAGGCTCATCGCGCCGAACATACCCGCAGTGACCACGAAGGTGCTGGCGATCGAGCTATAGGTGTAGGCAATGAAGATGCTTGATAGCGTTAACCCGGTCAGCGCCGAGTAAAGCATAAATAGCCCAGTGGCCATGGTGCCGCTCAGGCGGTTAACCATGCCGGAAATCACAAACACCAGGCCCAGCTGTAGAATAATCAGCCCAAAGAAAGTGATCTGGCTTGAGAAAATAAAGTTGATGATCGCAGGCGTATGCGCTGCATACCAGGAAACAAATGCGGTCAACAGCAAGCCACAGGTCATCCAGCCATACACCTGCGCCATATAAGCCTGAATGCCGCTGTTGGCACGTTCAACGATCGAACCATTACGTGGATATCGGTCCATGACGGTTACCTTTTACATGTGAGCCAAGTTTCGGGGAACTTCCCCTGCCAATAATAAGCGTACCACAGAAAACACCGCGCGAAACGGACAAAGGTATTGATTTATTTCCGCTGTTGAGGCGGTATTTACCAACGCTTGGCGGCTTGTTTATCCGTATCGCGAGCTTCTACCCAGCGCTCCCCCTGCCCGGTCGCCTCACGCTTCCAGAAGGGAGCTCGGGTTTTCAGATAATCCATAATAAATTGTGCCGCCTCGAAAGCCATGCTGCGGTGGGCGCTGGTCACGCCGACAAACACAATTTCATCACCAGGAAAGAGATCACCGATGCGATGGATCACCGTTGCCCGCTGCAATGGCCAACGGGATCGCGCTTCTGCAACGATCTCTTCAAGGGCTTTTTCAGTCATGCCAGGGTAATGCTCCAACGA
Source organism: Serratia sp. T13T92 (assembly GCF_047530105.1). Lineage (NCBI taxonomy): Bacteria > Pseudomonadati > Pseudomonadota > Gammaproteobacteria > Enterobacterales > Yersiniaceae > Serratia > Serratia sp. T13T92. Next base: position 33,057 of record NZ_JBLJAK010000036.1, read on the forward strand.
CAAGGCACTGACGTCATCCCCCAGATTGTGATTGCGTACCTTGCCGGTAAAAGTCACCACTGCGCCATCATCATCACACTGTGCCAGCCACTGGTATTCTTCACCTACGCTAAAGGTTGCCTGGCCAACGCGGATACGAGTATTTTCCACTGTTAACCTCCGGTTACCGGTGGAAAGAAAGCCACTTCATCACCGGCTTGCAGCGGATGCTCTGCGGCCACCAGCGATTGGTTGACCGCCGTCAGCAATTTACCAGGCTCCAGCGCCAGCGCCCAACGATCGCCACGCTCGCACAGCGATTTACGCAGCTCTTCAACCGTAAGGTACTGCGCTGGCAGGCTCAGCGTGCTGGTGCCGACCAGTTCACGCACCTGGGCGAAAAACAGAATAGTGATCATGATCCCACCTTAAAATCACCGGACTTGCCGCCGCTTTTTGCCAGCAGCCGCACCGGGCCAATTACCATATCTTTCTGCACCGCTTTGCACATGTCGTAGATGGTGAGCGCGGCCACCGAAGCGGCGGTCAACGCTTCCATTTCAACCCCGGTTTTACCGGTCAAACGGCAGCAGGTTTCGATACGCACGCGGTTAAATTCCGGCTGCGCTTCGAGCTGTACTTCCACCTTGCTCAGCATCAACGGATGGCAAAGAGGGATCAGTTCCCAGGTGCGCTTCGCCGCTTGAATACCGGCAATACGCGCCGTGGCGAATACGTCGCCTTTATGGTGGCTGCCGTCGATAATCATCGCCAGCGTTGCCGCCTGCATTTCAACAAAAGCCTCGGCACGGGCTTCACGTACCGTCTCCGCTTTGGCAGAGACATCGACCATATGGGCCTCGCCAGCGGCGTTAATGTGGGTTAGCTGCGTCATGGATTATTTCTTTAAATGAGGTAAGAAGTTGCACGGGCGATGGCGCGCATCCAGTTGTTCTTCAATAATGCGTTCCCAAGCGGTACGACAGGCTCGGGTGGAACCCGGCATGGCGAAGATCACCGTCTGGTTGGCAATACCGGCCAAAGCGCGGGACTGAATGGTCGCGGTGCCGATCTCTTCGTATGACACCATGCGGAACAGTTCGCCGAACCCTTCCACCTCACGGTCAAACAGCGGCAATAGCGCTTCTGGCGTATTGTCCCCAGAGGTAAAGCCGGTGCCGCCGTTAATCAACACGGCCTGCACGTCATCGCTGGCAATCCATGCGGAAACCTGCGCACGGATCTGATAAATATTGTCTTTGACCAAGGCACGCGCCACCACCTGATGGCCAGTTTCCTGCGCGGCTTCTTGTAGATATTGCCCGGAGGTATCTTCCGCTTCAGTGCGGCGATCCGAGACGGTCAGAATGGCAATCCTGGCCACAATAAATTCACTGCTGGTTTGGCTCATTGTGTGTTGTGCTCCTTATTGTCGATGGCCCCTCACCCTAACCCTCTCCTTTAGTGAGAGGGGACCGTTCGAGTTCATATTCACCATCTGGCATTCCCCGTTGCGTCAAGGAGAGGGAACCGATCGAGCTTGTATTCGTCATCTGGCGTTCCCCGAGGCTATAGGGGACGTGTTAACCGCCGATAAACGATAAGTTCTGCGTGAGACCGCTATTGCCCTGATGCAGGAAGTGGGTCTGCTTTTTGGTTTGCAGCCCGCTTTGAATGCGCATTTTCAGCTGTTCTAACTGGCCATCATCCGCCAGCAGATCGCGTAGGGTAATCCCTTGCTCACCAAACAGGCACAGATGCAGATTGCCGATGGCGGAAACCCGCAGGCGGTTGCAACTGGCACAGAAATCTTTTTCGTACGGCATGATCAGCCCTATCTCGCCCTGATAATCCGGGTGGCTGAATACCTGCGCCGGGCCATCACTGCGGCCACGGACTTGGCGCTGCCAGCCCTGCTGTTCCAACTGCAGACGGATCACTTCGCCAGAAACGTGGTGCTTGCGGAACAGATCGCTGCCATCGCCGGTTTCCATCAGTTCGATAAACCGCAGTTGGATTGGCCGATCCTTGATCCAGTTAAGGAAGCTGCCCAGTTGCTGGTGATTGACATCACGCATCAGCACCGCATTCACCTTCACCTTGCTGTAACCAGCGGTAAAGGCGGCATCGATGCCCTCCATCACCTGGCGGAACTTGTCCTGGCCGGTGATGGCATGAAACTGGCGTGCATCAAGGCTGTCTACGCTGACGTTAATCGCTGTGAGGCCCGCATCACGCCAACTGGCCACATCACGCGCCAGGCGGTAGCCATTGGTAGTCACGGCTAGGGTTCGGATCGCTGGGTTTTCGCGTACGGCGGCAATGATGTCGGTAAAATCACGGCGTAAAGAGGGCTCACCGCCAGTCAGGCGTACCTTTTCGGTACCCAGTTCGGCAAAGGCACGGCTGACGCGCCGAATTTCATCCAGAGAGAGGAAAGTCTTGGGACTGCCGCTCGGTTTATAGCCATCCGGCAGACAGTAAGTGCAACGAAAGTTACACACGTCGGTGATCGACAGGCGCAAATAATAGAATTTGCGCTCAAAAGCATCAATGAGTTGCGGCACCTGTAACACCTTCCAAATACGGGAGATGCGAGCGTTTCCACTCTGCACCCTGGTGGCTGACATCGCCACGGCCAGGAGACCTTATCGCTCTAATGAACAACGTAGGTATCAAGGCTAGGAGTTTTGATCTCATTCCCACTACCTCAAGTAGCCGGAACAAAACCGTGGTTTTACTGAGAATTCTAGCGCTAAACAGCCGCGATAGCCAATGTGGATTTACGCTATATACTTGTGTATACAGCGATTTTTCACCCTCTCAAGTCTTGATAACCATAATAAACAACCGTTACGCCAGCGAATTGACCAGAATCACGCAAATCGCACTCTTTATCGCGTTTTTGCGTCAAATCCGCTACTTTATGCAGGCAGTCTACCTACCCTGAGTTAAGGAATTTTATGCGTAACCGTACCCTGGCCGATCTTGATCGCGTCGTGGCACTAGGTGGTGGTCACGGTCTTGGCCGTGTGATGTCTTCGCTGTCGTCGTTGGGCTCTCGCCTGACCGGCATTGTGACCACTACCGATAACGGCGGTTCTACCGGCCGCATCCGCCGTTCTGAAGGCGGCATTGCCTGGGGTGACACCCGTAATTGCCTCAATCAGCTGATTACCGAGCCTAGCGTCGCCTCGGCGATGTTTGAATACCGTTTTAGCGGCAACGGGGAACTGGCGGGGCATAACCTGGGGAATCTGATGCTGAAAGCCTTGGATCACCTGAGCGTGCGCCCGCTGGAGGCGATCAATCTGGTTCGTAGTCTGCTAAAGATCGACGCGGCGCTGATCCCGATGTCGGAACAGCCGGTCGATCTGATGGCTCACGATCATGAAGGGCACCAAGTCTACGGTGAAGTCAATATCGATCAACTGAGGATCATGCCGCAAGAGCTGATGCTCTCCCCGCCGGTACACGCCACCCGCGAAGCGGTTGAGGCAATCGCGCAAGCCGATCTGATCCTGATCGGGCCAGGCAGTTTTCTTACCAGCCTGATGCCACTGTTGCTGCTTGAGGATCTGACTCAGGCCCTGCGCCGCAGTAGCGCCAATATGGTGTATATCGGTAACCTGGGCCGCGAGTTGAGCGTCGCCGCAGCCGCATTGACGCTGCAAGACAAACTGGCGCTGATGGAAGAGAAGATCGGCCGTAAAATGATTGACGCCGTGATCGTTGGCCCGGCGGTGGATACCAGCGCCATGCAGGATCGCATTGTGGTGCAACAACCACTGGAAGCCAGCGATATCCCGTATCGCCACGATCGCCAACTATTACGCCAGGCGCTGGATACCGCGTTGGTGCAGCTAGCTAGCCGCGGTTAATCTTGACCCCGGAGCCAAGGATTATCGCTAACGCTGTCGATGTAGAGATCTTCCACCTGCTTGCGTGCCCACGGGGTGCGGCGCAAGAACTTGAGGCTGGATTTGATGCTCGGATCGCTGCTGAAGCAGTTGATGCGAATACGCTCTGCCAGCCCGTTCCAGCCATATTGGGCTACCAGCTTGTTCAGCAGTTGCTCCAGCGTAATGCCGTGTAACGGGTCTTTGGATGGGGTTGCGGTCATGGCGGCTACTCGTCTCAATACTTGGGGCGCACACCTTAATCAGCAAACGGGCGTACGGCAAGAAAATTTACCGGGGCGTGCATACCACGCCCCTTGGGTTCATTATGATAGCGCGATAAATTGCTCGCGCAGCTGGTGGATTTCATCACGCACCGCAGCGGCCTGCTCGAACTCCAGATTCTGTGCATGAGAATACATCTGTGCCTCCAACTCCTGGATTTTTTGCTCCAGCGCTTTGGGGGTGAGCAGTTGGTATTGCGCCGCACTCTCTGCCGCTTTGCCCTTCCCTTTGTGCTTGCCACGGCTGCTTGGTTGCCCAAGCTGCAGAATATCCGAAACCTTCTTGTTCAGGCCCTGAGGTACGATACCGTTGGCTTCGTTATGCGCCTGCTGCTTGGCACGGCGGCGTTCCGTTTCGCCGATCGCCTTGGCCATGGAATCGGTGATCCTGTCGCCATACAGGATCGCTTTACCGTTGAGGTTACGCGCCGCTCGGCCAATGGTCTGGATCAGTGAACGCTCAGAACGCAGGAACCCTTCCTTGTCTGCGTCCAGGATCGCTACCAGCGACACCTCTGGCATGTCCAGGCCTTCCCTTAACAGGTTGATGCCCACCAGCACGTCAAACTCACCCAGGCGCAAATCACGGATGATTTCAACACGTTCTACCGTATCAATGTCCGAGTGCAGATAACGCACCCGTTCCCCGTGCTCTTCCAGGTATTCTGTCAGATCTTCAGCCATGCGTTTGGTCAACGTGGTGACCAGTACGCGCTCATTGATGGCCACTCGCTTACGGATCTCGGAAAGCAGATCGTCCACCTGAGTGGTGACCGGGCGCACTTCCACGATCGGATCCAGCAGGCCAGTTGGGCGCACCACCTGATCGATAATATCGCTGCCGGATTTCTCCAGCTCATATTTGCCCGGCGTGGCGGACACGTAGATGGTCTGCGGTGCCGCAGCGGCAAACTCTTCAAAACGCATCGGCCGGTTATCCAGCGCCGAAGGCAGACGGAAGCCGTACTCCACTAGCGTCTCTTTACGCGAGCGGTCGCCTTTAAACATGCCGCCAATCTGCGGGATGGTGACGTGGGATTCATCTACCACCAGCAATCCGTCTGCTGGCAGGTAGTCGAACAGGGTTGGCGGTGGCTCGCCCTCACCGCGCCCGGAAAGATAGCGCGAGTAGTTTTCGATACCGGAGCAGTAACCCAACTCGTTCATCATCTCCAGATCGAACTGGGTACGCTGCGTCAACCGCTGCTCTTCCAATAGCTTGTTGTTTTCCAGCAGCACTTTGCGCCGCTGGGCCAGCTCCACCTTGATCTCTTCCATCGCCTGCACGATACGTTCACGCGGGGTAACGTAGTGAGATTTGGGATAGATGGTAAAGCGTGGCACCACCTGCTCAATCTGGCCAGTTAGCGGATCGAACAGGGACAGGCGTTCGACCTCTTCGTCAAACAGCTCAACGCGCAGCGCCAACTCGTCCGATTCCGCCGGGAAAATGTCGATCACTTCGCCACGTACGCGGAAGGTGGCACGCTGGAAGGCCTGATCGTTGCGGGTATATTGCAGCTCGGCAAGACGGCGCAGGATTGAACGCTGATCGATGATCATGCCCTTGGTCAGGTGCAGCATCATTTTCAGGTACAGATCCGGATCGCCCAGGCCGTAGATGGCGGAAACCGAAGCCACCACCACTACGTCACGCCGCTCCAGCAGCGCTTTGGTGGCCGACAGGCGCATCTGTTCTATATGTTCGTTGACCGAGGCATCTTTCTCGATAAAGGTATCGGAGCTAGGTACATAGGCTTCTGGCTGGTAGTAATCGTAGTAGGAGACAAAATATTCCACCGCATTCTCGGGAAAGAACTCTTTCATCTCGCCATACAGCTGCGCCGCCAGGGTCTTGTTGGGCGCCAGCACCATGGTGGGCCGGTTGAGATCGGCAATCACATTGGCGATGGTAAAGGTTTTACCCGAGCCGGTCACCCCCAGCAGCGTTTGGTGCGCCAGGCCGTCTTCCAGGCCCTCTTCCAGCTTTTGGATGGCTTGCGGCTGATCGCCGGCCGGTTTGAATTCGGAATGCAGTTTGAAATGTTTGCTCATATCCCCATCATCTTTCAGGTTTGCGGCCAGGCGGTAGCGGCCTAATTATGGAAAGACCGGAATATTTCCGCCAGTGCCCATGATACTGGATATAAAACCAGCTTCAAGCGGATTTACGCTATTGCGTCCGTTAACGGGGCGCGAACGCACCAGCAAGGTGACAATACCATGACATTTTTATTGTCAATCACCCTGTTATCCCCAGATTGCGTCACGAATTAACTTTTGGCCGTGATTTCGCTGAAAAACCGCCCATCGGCACGTTAACGATATCCGTTGGCTTGATTTTAAATAACCTATTGATATTAAATTAATTTAATAAAAAGACGAGAATGCGGACAACCTGCGCACAACCCGCGCCCGCTCTCTGTTCACACCGCTTTTCTAAGTATAATGCACAAGGTTATCCACAGGAATAGTGGATAACTCTCACTACCCCACGGGGGACGGGAGTTGCGGAAAGAACGCTTTTCCCAATGAAACGTTAACGGAGCCGGTTTTTTAGTTATTTTTTTACAATAATTCTGCTTTGGTTATGCCGATTAATGCTAAAAGCCGTGATAACGAAAACACTCTTTTCGCTATTTTGCTTTTCAGGGGTTGCAAGTTGCGGCAACAACCTTTAGGGCTTGCACCAACAGCTTGCCATGCCGCACGCTAACGGTGCAAAAAACGCCCAAGTTAACCTTCTGGCCCTGGCAGAGCCCCCTGCGTACCGGGCCCAAATACAGTTAACAAAACAGTAACAAACCGTTTTTTTTGTTGCGCAACACCTGATGGCCTGGGAATTGCATTTCCTGATCCGGGGGCGTTACCTTGCAGAAGAACTGGCAAATTCTGGCGAAAACCGGCCACAGCCAGCTCGGTTATCTTCGGCGAAAAAGTTCATTGCATACCAAAAACCCCCCTAGAGCCGCCAAACGACCGGTAGCGGCCATTTTCCAATTTTTAGCCTGAGCCGCGATTAGGGTAATCAGCACAGCATTTTCCACACCCGGGAGAGACACCGCTTGCTGCGGTCAACGTTATCCATACGTGAATATCGGTCTTGGAGGAGATGCCAAATGTTAAGCTTAAGGGCGGTAAACCAATATTATGGGCAACAGCATACGCTGTGTGATGTCAGCCTTGAGTTACCTCGTGGGCAATGCACCCTGTTGCTTGGCCGCAATGGAGTGGGCAAAACCACGCTGATCAATTGCATCATGGGACACCTGCCGATCGTCAGCGGCAGCATGACCTGGCAGTTGGCGGATGAGCCACCGCAAAACCTGTTGCCACAGCCGGTAGAAAACCGGGCGTTACTGGGCATTGGTTACGTGCCACAAGGGCGGCAAATCTTTTCCCAACTGAGCGTAGAAGAGAACCTGCAAGTGGCCTTGCTGGCCGGGCGTGGCAAGGTCCGCCGTATGCCCCCCATCATTTACAATCTGTTCCCCCGGCTGCAGGCGATGCGTATGCGCCGTGCGGGTGACCTGTGCCAAAGTGAGCAACAGCAGTTGGCATTAGGCCGCGCTTTGATGCTGGAACCGGAACTGCTGATCCTGGATGAACCCACCGCCGGTATGTCACCTTCCCTGGCGACGGAGATCGGACAGGTGCTCCGTAAGCTGAATCAGGAGTTGGGCATGACCATTTTGCTGGTTGAGCACCAACTCCCCTTTGCCCGCCATCTGGCAGACCGCTTCTGTCTGATGGATAAAGGCCGTAGCGTGGCAAATGGCACACTGGGGCAGTTGGATGAAGGGCTGATTGATACCTATCTGACAGAGTGATTCTGGCCCCTCCGTGGGCCATCAGGTTAAGGGTTCAACCTGGTTAAATCGAGATACTGTCCCAGTGCCTGCTGCTCTACCTGCGGTAAATGTGGGATCTCGCCCAACAGGGGCGCGGGCAATAGGCGGCAAAGAGTGGCAAGGTACTCTTGATGTCGTTTTCCCGGCAGGGTGACGTCATTGGCGATCCAGCCTGCCAGAGTCAAACCTGACTGTTGGATCGCCAGCGCAGTCAATAGAGCATGATTGATGCAGCCCAGCTTGATGCCCACCACCAGGATCACCGGCAATTGCTCCTGCTGCACCCAGTCGGCAAAGGTTTCATGCTCAGAAAGCGGCGTAAACCAACCGCCTGCGCCCTCTACTAAAAGCCAGTCTGCACGTTGCTCAAGATGACGTAAACCAGTGGAAAGCCGTGTTAGCGAGATGGGCCGTCCTTCGGCCTGGCTGACGATATGCGGCGAGGTCGGTTCGGCAAAGGTGTAAGGATTCACTACGGCGTAATCCAGCGCTACGCTGCTGTTTCTCTGCAGCGACAGCGCATCGCCGTTACGCAATCCTTCATCGGTCATCTCACTGCCTGACGCCACCGGTTTATAGCCAGCACAGCGCCATCCCGCCGCGCTGGCGGCCTGTAGCAAGGCGCTGCTGGCCACGGTTTTGCCCACTTCGGTGTCGGTTCCAGTGACGAACCAGCGCTTAATCACGATAAATTACTCCATAAGCCAGATGATAACTGAGAGGAAACTGCCCGTCCCGGCAAGGATAAGCAGCCTGCAATGCGGCAAGCCTCTGGCGGGAAAGCAGGCCAGCCTCGCGCCCTTGGTGCAGATGAGTCGCACCGATGCCCTTTAGCGATCGCATCAGCGTCATCACGTCGGGATAATTGAGCGTTTGCCAATCTGCCGTAAGCTGGTGCCGATAGGGATGACAGGCGGCGGCGATGTTAGCTGGCGGCAGGAAGTCATTAACATGACGCTCGCCATCGACTTGCTGCCAGGCGTCGCCTAACTCGTGTAAAGCCCCTTGTACCAAAGTAGAAAACAGGATCAGTCCACCGGGCCGCGTCACCCGATACAACTCAGCCAATGCCAGAGGCAGATCGCTGCACCACTGCACCACCAGGCTGCTAAAACAGATATCCACCGAGGCGGTCGGCAAAGGGATGTGTTCGATATCCCCCAGCAGATAGCGATCCGCCGCTTGCTGCTGGCGGGCAAAAGCCAGCATGCCCGGAGCCAGATCCAGCGCGCTGACCTGCTTGCCCTGCTCGCGCCAACGACGGCTGAAATAGCCCGTGCCGCAACCGGCATCCAATACCTGTTGGCCAGGATGAGACAGCCCCATCCCCAGTAAGCGTTCACCAACCTCCCGCTGCAGCACCGCTGCGGTATCGTAACTCGCCGCTGCCCGGCTGAAGGCGGCGGCCACCGCCTGCTTGTTCACCGTATCAATGGCAGACGTCATGCAGTACCTCCAGCAGGCGATCGATATCCTGCGGTTGGTGTGCCGCAGTGAGCGTAATACGTAACCGCGCCCCCCCCGGCGGCACCGTCGGCGGACGGATGGCGCTGACCCACAATCCCTGCTCTCGCAGGCGCTGCGCCAAATCCAGCGCCTGTTGGTTATCTCCCACCAGCAACGGTTGGATAGCGGTATCCGACGCGGTTAGCGTTAACGGCAGACCCGCCACCCCGGCACGAAAATGCTGGATGTGTTTTTGCAGCCGACTACGTAGTTCATCCCCTTGCTGAATACAGCTTAACGCCGCTTGCAAGGCACAGGCTTGGGCGGGCGGCATCGCAGTGCTGTAAATCAGATGGCGGGCGAACTGCAGCAGATATTCCGCCAACGGTTCATCGCAGAGGATCGCCGCGCCGCTGACGCCGAATGCCTTGCCAAAGGTGACGACCAGCACTTCCGGGCGTACACCTTGCTGCCAGCAACTGCCGCGCCCCTGCTCGCCACGTACGCCAATGCCGTGCGCATCATCCACCATCAGCCAGGCACCTGCTTGCTGCGTCAACCGATGTAGTTCGGCCAACGGTGCGCTATCACCGTCCATGCTGAACACCCCTTCGGTGATCGCCAACTGTTGGCCTGCACAGGTTTTTTGCAGCAAGGTGGCCAATGCCTGGGGCTGGTTATGCCGAAAGCGCCGCAGTTGTGCCGGTGAGTGAGTGGCCGCTTCCAATATAGAGGCGTGGCTGAGCTTATCCGCCAGAATGCGATCGTCGGCCTGCATCAGGGCCGCCAGCAATGCCTGATTGGCCGCGTAGCCGGAAATAAACAGCAGCGCCCGCGGGTAGCCTAGCCACTCTGCCAGTTGCTGCTCCAGCTCATGATGAGCATGGCAAAAACCGGTGACGTGACCGGAACCGCCACTACCCACACCGTAGCGCTGTGCCCCCTGCTGCCAGGCGGCGATCACCTCAGGATGTTGGCTCAGGCCCAGATAGTCGTTACCGGAAAAATTCACATAGCGCTGGCCGTCGAGTTGCAGATAGCGGCCATTACCGCCTTGATTCACCTGCCGTTGGCGATAAGCGGCTGCTCCTCGCCGCTCCTCCAGCGCCTGTTCGATCCGTTGCTGCCAGCTCATTACAGCGCCGCGTTGTAGAATTCAGCGGTATCGGCGTGCAGCAACTGCTCGGTCAGCACCTGCTGCTGCTGATTGTCACCCTGTTCGGTGGCGGTTTGCTGCGGATTCAGGCCCAGCTTGCGGAACAGTTGCAGATCCTTGTCCTCTTCCGGATTGGGCGTGGTCAGCAATTTGCAGCCATAGAAGATGGAGTTGGCCCCGGCCATAAAGCACATCGCCTGAGTTTGCTCGCTCATCTGTTCACGGCCTGCCGACAGGCGGACATAGGACGTCGGCATCATGATGCGGGCAATGGCAATGGTGCGGATAAAGTCGAACGGATCGACGTCGTCATTATCGGCCAATGGCGTACCTTTCACCTTCACCAGCATATTGATCGGCACGCTCTCCGGCGGCTTGGGCAGATTGGCCAGTTGCACCAACAGCCCCGCGCGGTCACGCACCGTTTCGCCCAGCCCGACAATCCCACCAGAGCACACTTTGATCCCGGCGTTACGCACCTTATCCAGGGTATCCAGACGTTCCTGATAGCTGCGGGTGGTGATGATATTGCCGTAGAATTCTGGTGAGGTGTCCAGGTTATGGTTGTAATAATCCAGCCCCGCTTCGGCCAGCCGTTCTGCCTGCGCGCCATCCAGCGTGCCCAGCGTCATGCAGGTTTCCATCCCCATCGCCTTGACGCCCTGCACCATCTGTTGCAGATAAGGCATATCGCGCTCGTGCGGGTTTTTCCAGGCGGCCCCCATACAGAAACGGCTCGAACCGGCCGCTTTGGCCTTGCGCGCCGATTCCAGCACCTGTTCCACCTGCATCAGCCGCTCGGATTCCAGGCCGGTTTTGTAGCGCGAACTTTGCGGGCAGTACTTACAGTCTTCCGGGCAGGCACCGGTTTTGATCGACAGCAGCGTGCTGACCTGCACCTGTTGCGGATCAAAATGTTGGCGGTGAACGGTCTGTGCTTCGAACAGCAGTTCGAGTAAGGGTTTATCAAACAGGGCCTGGGCTTGCCCCACTGTCCAGCGAATGCGGTCGGCCATTTACGGCGTCTCCAAAAGGGAAAAAAGTGTCGTCAGTGTAGAGTTTGCGATTATACTGTCAACCATTCTGTTAAAATTTGGTTTACGGTTAATGTCTGTTTCTCCCTACGATATTGAATTCGATCGACGCCACATCTGGCACCCTTACACCTCCATGACCCAGCCCTTGCCTTGCTATCCGGTGGTGTCCGCCAGCGGCGTCGAGCTGCAACTGGACGATGGCCGCCTACTGGTGGATGGCATGTCTTCCTGGTGGGCGGCGATCCACGGTTACAATCATCCACAGTTGAATCAGGCAGCCGTACAGCAGTTGGAAAAAATGTCGCACGTGATGTTCGGTGGCATCACTCATCCCGCCGCTATTGAACTGTGTCGCAAGCTGGTAGCGATGACCCCGGAAGCTTTGCAGTGCGTATTCCTGGCAGACTCTGGATCGGTGGCGGTCGAAGTGGCGTTAAAGATGGCGCTGCAATATTGGCAGGCCCGTGGTGAACGGCGGCAACGCATTCTGACCTTACGCCATGGCTATCACGGCGATACCTTTGGCGCGATGTCGGTCTGCGATCCGGACAACTCCATGCATAGCCTGTATCAGGGCTATTTGGCCACCCACCTGTTTGCCACCGCGCCGCAGTGCCGTTTTGACCAGCCTTGGGACGAACAGGACATTGTGCCGTTTGCCGAATTACTGGAGCAGCACGCCGGGGAAATAGCCGCGGTGATCCTGGAGCCAGTGGTGCAAGGAGCCGGTGGGATGCGGATCTATCATCCAACCTATCTGCAACGCGTGCGGGAGCTATGCGATCGCTACCAAATCCTGCTGATTGCCGACGAGATCGCCACCGGTTTTGGCCGCACTGGCAAACTGTTTGCCTGTGAACATGCCGACGTGGTGCCGGATATTCTTTGCCTGGGCAAAGCGCTAACCGGTGGCTATATGACCCTTTCCGCCACCCTGACCACGCGCCACATCGCAGAAACGATCAGTAACGGGGCCGCAGGCTGCTTTATGCATGGGCCAACCTTTATGGGCAACCCGCTGGCCTGCGCCGTCGCCTGCGCCAGCCTGACCTTGCTGGAGGAAAATCACTGGCAACATCAGGTCGCCGCTATTGAAACACAGCTTAAACAGCAACTCTTACCGCTGGTGGCATCACCCAAGGTGGCCGACGTGCGGGTGCTTGGGGCAATTGGCGTGGTGGAGATGCATCAGCCGGTGGATGTGGCGTTGCTGCAACTCGGATTTGTCGAACGCGGCGTGTGGATCCGGCCGTTCGGTAAACTGATCTACCTGATGCCGCCTTATATCATTTCGCCAGAACAGCTCACTCGGCTTACGGCAGCAATCGCCGCAGCGGTGGAGTAACGGTTTTAAGGTTGTATTGTGGCGGCAAACCGATCTAGCTTAGGGGTTCGGTATTTTAGACAACTGGGAGTCATTATGGCTTTTCGTTTGTACAGCAACGATCTGCAAGACGGCGCAAAAATGCCTGAACGGCAGGTATTTAACGGCATGGGCTACCACGGGGATAACCTCTCCCCTCATCTGGCCTGGGAAGATGCACCGGCGGGCACCAAGAGCTTTGCCATCACGGTTTACGATCCCGATGCCCCTACCGGCTCCGGCTGGTGGCATTGGGTCGTCGCCAATATCCCGGCAAACGTACATGAACTGCCGCAAGGTGCAGGTTCCGGCAAACCGGGGCTACCCGCAGGCTCAGTGCAAACCCGTACCGATTTCGGTAAGGCCGGTTACGGTGGCGCGGCTCCGCCGCAGGGTGAAAGCCATCGTTATCAGTTCACCGTGCATGCATTGGACGTGGAAAACATTCCAGTGGATGCAGAGGCGAGCGGCGCTATGGTCGGTTTTAACATCCACTTCCATAGCCTTGGCAAAGCGACGTTGACGGTAAAATACAACTGAGAAACGTTGAGGGGCGGAGCACTTCGCCCCGATTTTTAACCCACTATTTTGCCAGCACGCTCACCCACATTGGGCCTTTGCCCACCGGGTAACGCGCCAGGTCCGTCAGCTCGCCGCTGTCTTGGTCAATCTGATACACGCCAATATGGCCAGATTTCTGCCCTGCCGCAATCACGAAGCGACCACTGTGATCGATGTTGAAACCGCGTGGCTGTTCTTCTGTGGCATGGTGGCCAACCACCGCAATCTTGCCGCCATCTTCCGACACGCTGAATACGGTTAAAATGCTGGCGGTGCGATCGCTGGTATACAGGAAACGGCCGTTTGGCGTGAGGTGGATATCCGCCGCCCAACGCGTGCCGGTGAAATCCGCAGGCATCATATCCAGGCTTTGCACCAGCGTATATTTGCCACCGTTGGCTTCGATGGCGAACACGTCCACCGTGCCATCCAATTCATTGACGCAGTAAGCGAATTTATCGTTGCCATGGAATGCCATATGGCGAGGGCCTGCTCCGCTTGCCGTTGCTACGGCCTCTTGGCCGTGTGGCGTCAGTTGGCCCTGCTGGCTCAGATTGAACAGGCGGATGCGGTCTTCTTTCAGGCACGGCACCAGCAGCAATTGATTGGTCGGGTCAATATTGGCCGAATGCGGCGCGGTCAGGCCATCGATCTGCTGGGTAGGCGCAAGCACCACACCATCATGGCCAATCGGGCTGATGCTGGCACAGTTGCCGCTGTAAGAGGCGGAGAACAGATAACGGCCCTGCAAATCGGTGGAAATATGGGTTGGGCTGCCTGGCAGTGGTGCCATCCCAGCCTCATGCAACGTGCCATCTTCCGCGATACGGTAGCTGACAATGCCAAACGCCGGACGCACACCAACATACAGATGAGTCTTGTCCGGGTGGATCGCCATCGGCTGTACCTGCCCCGCGACCTCGACCGTTTGCAGCAGCGCCAGTGCGCCCTTGTCGTCTAACTGCCACACGTGGATCTGCTGGCTCTCCGGGCTGGCGACATAAACGATTTGCTTCATTTGCTCTCCTTAATGAGAAAGGGTAACCGGTTTCAGTTTGTTCTAGCTTACGCGACATTTGTGACATGGCAACCCTGGCAGGTTACGCAGTTTTATCGAACGGTTATCCGGTGTACCATCGAGGTAATTTTCTTGCTAACTATAATGAGACCGCTATGAGCTACCGTGTTATTGCCCTCGATTTAGACGGCACTTTGCTAGACAACCAGAAACGTATCTTACCGCAGTCGCTGGCCGCACTGGAGGAAGCCCGTGCCGCCGGGGTGAAAGTCGTGGTGGTCACCGGCCGCCATCACGTGGCTATCCATCCGTTTTATCAGGCACTGCAAATCGATACGCCAGCCATTTGTTGTAACGGCACCTATCTGTACGACTTCCAGCAGAAAAAGGTACTGGCTTCCGATCCGCTGGCAAAAGAGCAGGCCAAGCAGGTACTGCAACTGCTCAAGCAAAACGATATTCACGGCCTGATGTATGTTGACGACGCCATGCTTTATCAGGAGACAAGCGGTCATGTGATCCGTTCGCTGGCCTGGTCAGAGACTTTGCCGGTAGCCCAGCGCCCAACGTTGTTGCAGGTCAACAGCCTGATGCAGGCGGCGGATGACGCGCAGGCTATCTGGAAGTTTGCCACGTCACATAGCGATCTCCCAGCGCTGCGCAGCTTTGCCGAAATGGTAGAAAAAGAGCTGGGTCTGGCCTGTGAATGGTCCTGGCACGATCAGGTAGACATTGCCAAAGGCGGTAACAGCAAGGGCAAACGCCTGCAGCAATGGGTGGAGTCACAGGGGTTGAGCATGGATCAGGTGGTCGCCTTTGGTGACAACTACAACGACCTGAGCATGCTTGAAGCCGTTGGGCTGGGCGTTGCCATGGGTAATGCCGATAATGCCATCAAGGAACGAGCGGATCTGGTGATTGCCGATCACCTGCAGCCGGGTATTGCCGAGGTTATCCGTTCTCGCGTGTTGAATTAAAAAGATACCCCTCACCCTAACCCTCTCCCACAGGGAGAGGGAACCGATCGAGTGGGCTGAAAGTATCGTGATCCTTCATGATCACCTGCTGATTCACCTTGGATGAAGGTGCGATCGCAGTTGCTGAAATGACCTATTTACGACCAAAATAGGATCGTGACTCTTCATGAGTACCCGTTGATTCACCTTGGTTGCAGAAGCGACCTCCATTGCTAAGATCATCTCTTTACTTCCAAAAGAGCAGGGGCTAATAGTTCCCTCTCCTTTTTGGGACCGATCGAGTTTGCTGAGATGACCTCTTTATTTCCACAAGAGCAGGGGCTAATAGCTCCCTCTCCCTGTGGGAGAGATACCGTCTTGTCGGCTATCCGGCAAGCGGTATTTCCGCATTAAATGTCTTTCCTGATTTCACCACACCATAGGCCAGTTGCAGCAGTTTTCGCATCGCCGCAC
>NZ_JBLJAK010000037.1:0-47779 GCF_047530105.1 Serratia sp. T13T92
AAACTAAAGGATGGAAAACGAAGGTATTGAGAGGTTGATTTTGATGGATTATGAAGTTATCACATTGAATTTTATAGCTTTATTTATAAATGGACACATAAAGGAATCGTACTCGGTCTTTTTTTATTTTTTTGATTTATAACGATAAACTCCGTATAACTCGAATTTTACTCGAATTTCTATACTCGGTCTTTTACAACATCACGTATTCTTTCCCCTGGTGTCGAGGTATTTTTCCGTCATTTTTACCGACTTATGCCCTAGTAATTTCATCGCAAACTCCTTCCCTTTTTCCTTCTCATACAGTCGCCCGGCCAAGCTTAGGATCTCATGGAACGTTGGCGGCGAATCCTCAAGAACGAGCCCAGCCAGTTTCCTGGTCTTCACAAATGTTTTTGTTAAGCTGTCAGGATTAAGGGAGCTGTCCAGGCTGTTTTTCCTGATACCAGAACTGACCATAAAACCTGTGGCGCTGGCCTGCCTGCATCGTTCAATAACCGCTTCCAGTTTTAGCCCCAGTGCACACAGCTCCAAATCCAGAGGTACAGAGATCATGGCGCCAGTTTTTCCCTGGGTGATCTGCAGGTGACCATCAACAATATGTTCGAACCGGATTTGCGCCACGTCCTCCCGACGCTGGCCGGTGATCAGCGCGAGATCCATTGCAAGGCCAAACCAGGTGGGAGTGTGGCAGCTGCTTCACGGATCGCCATGTATTGCTCAAGCTCCAGGCGTTCACGCTTCACTGTAACTGTGGCTGCTCGTGTTGGTGTCACTGGGTTGCTATCGATATGGCTTTCAACAATTCACGTGCGATCGAGGTGTGCACTTTATAGGCCTCATTAACTGTTACAGCCTTGCTGATCGTGTCAGCGACTTTGGTCAGCTTCTCGTCCAACTCCTCGCGTAATCGGGTATGGATCAACACCAGCGGAAATCCAACATGTACGTGATGGCCAGGGAGCAGGGCAACACGCCACACACTTCGAAGTTCTTCCCCTATGCCCAAATCACCACCGAATTGGTGGTCATGGTGTTGCCGTACATGCGGGGCGGAAAACTTGGGAAAAAAATTACGGTACCGAGCGCCACCTACTGGCGCAAGTACTGGCAGAACTGGAGAGCAGCTATGAATACTGATGGCTTGAGGCTAACCGCTGCGCATTAATCATGGTTGCAACCCTGGCTATCACGCTTGGGGGACGTGGGTGTATACCGGGCGCCTTGAAAAGAGGCAGAGCAGCATTATTGCCGAGTACATGGCAACTGTAGAGCTGCGCAACTATCCAGACCGCCCGATCTGCAATGACGATGACGGCATGCTGATCTGTGGTGTTCTCGATGTCCTTTATGAGATAGACCGGCGCGCATTTGGCATGCTCCTGCTGCGTTATGTGCATGGGTCTTCAGATCGGGCTATTGCTCGGCATTATCACGCGACAGCAAAACCACGGCTTAAGGTGCGTAGAAATGGGACGGAAAGCTACCGGGTGCCATCGCATATAACATGCAGAAGGGAGGTGGCAAAAATCCTTTGCGCAACGGAATACCTAATCTATCAACCGTTGCAAGATGCGTTTATAAAACGCAAAAAAGAAAGAAAATGCAGGGAAGTGGTGCAAACGCGTTGACTTTGATGAACCAATGAGCCAGTGTTTCGATATACATTGCCGTATGTGTAAGCGTATTTAGACTAAACCCGCCAATAGTGCGGGTTTTGTGTTTCTGGAGACAGTCAATGCCACAGCATGTTATCGAAGAACTCACTTTCGGACCTGCCAGAGAATTACTAACAGCTGACCTTGATGGAAGAGACGTTTTAGTCCTCAATCCACATGATGGAGGGCATGGAAGCGAAAGAGCAGGTTAAGCAGCTTTTAATGCAGTTTGCTTCCGAGAAGGTGGAGGTTCACTGGCTAGTCACTTTCACCAAGAGTAGCAGGTTCCATATTGTAAGTTATTAACGTATTATTTATGCTAGATTTTTATTGAATAATGGAACTAATAATGAGTGAGTTTGATATCATTGTAGTGTCTTCATTGGTTATCACTTACATACCTGCTTTCTGGTTTTTGGGTATGAATGTTACAGCTCAGAGTATCGCGGAAGAGTTCGGTTATGACAAAACCTATGTGCGGTGGCTTATCCCTAAATGGGCAAGTAAATGCGGCGGTTTTGCTATTGCAATTCACTACTGTTTTGTACTGCTCACTCTTTTCTTAATGAACTGGGTATATGGGCTGGCGGCGTTTGGGGCTGGTGTAATTCCGTTTATACTTTTCCCTTCTATGGCGAAAATGTATCGCGGAATTTTTCGCAGAGGCGCATTCCGTGCTTACAAAATTGATCCAGCATCGGGAAAATTTTTGTTGGAAATATTGATGAAAACCAGAAAGTTTCGATAGAACACAAATCGTATCAAGTCAAAAGAACCCGCCTCTGCATAGTCCGGGGCTTTTTATTATGGGCTCACTTCGGTGGGCCTTTTTCATATCTACCGCCCGGCGTTTGCTGAGCGAACAAAGGAGTAATTATGAGCGAGCCGATTTCCGGTATCGGGGCAGCGGTAGTAACTGGCGTGACAATAGTAGGAGGTTTCCAACCTTGATCCTGTTGTTTTCGTCGGCTCCTTCGCAGGAGCGGTAGTTTTCGTTTTGTCCTCGAGTGACCTCTCGAACTTCAAGAAAGTATGGATGTTCGCCTGCTGATGTACCTCATCGCCAAATCTTCTGATCCAACTGCACTGGACAAAATTACCAGGCGAGGGGGAGTCCGTGAATGAATACTTGCTGGCGATTAACGCAATTGCCTGCGTTGCAACAGCCTTCCGCCTGATGGCCTATCGCCGGAACGGGGCAACGCATCGCCCGATGGTTACGGTCTTCGCCTGGTCCATGCCAGTTTTTCCTTTTCACGGCTGTGGTTACTGGATTGCGCCGATACTGAATAAAGTTGAGGATAAGATGAAGTAGGTATGATACTACTTATCACAAGATGAAGGGCCAACTCCGATCCCAAATAAAAAGGTTTGCCCTGTTCTATCGTAATATGTGATTCCAATCACCTTATTTTCTCTTCTTGCCATGATAAAACCTGCATCTGGTGTGTTCGGTGACACTGGTTCAAGTCCGCTATATTTGCAATATATTTCAGTTAATTTTTCATTTGTCAAATCAATAACTTCTATTACATTTTTAAGCGAATAGAAGTCATCATAAGAAAGCTTCATGCTTTTTGCGCTTATCTCTATTTTTTTCTTATCCTCGTAACCATAAAATAAACGATAGTCTAAATTTGAACCTCCAGCATGTTGAGCTATGGGCACTATGTATTCATTAAAAAAAGAAGCGTTAACACCAGAGATTTCGATTACGTCATCGTTAAGCTTCTCTTTTATTACCCCAATTAATGGGTAACTTGCAAAACCTACGCATAAAAAAGTTATGGCTATGGTGCAGCTTTTCTTGCTTATCTTCATTATCCTAACCCTGGGCTCATAAGTACAAGTAGCAAATAAGGTACCCTTAAGCGTAAAAACGAGCAACCCAAACTATTCCCACAACGGGACTTCTCACAGCAAGGAGGTGATCACTATGGCAAAGAAACAATACGGTATCATGCTACCATTCCCCAAGATGGTTGCCATGATGCGCAGTTCTGACAATCGGCACTTTGCCTACGGGATAGACTGACTAAGGCAATCACCATTTACCGTCACGGTGCTTACGAAATAGTGCCTATAGAAAGGGTGAGGTTTGTCGAGCCAACAGAAGAGGAAATGGAGTTATTGAACCAATCTGATAGCAGATTGTGACGCTCAATCCATAAGCTCGTTTCCGCATAGGCAGATAGTCAGGAATCGTTAATCCTGCTACCCCCTGAGTCAGTATTCACCTCCGGTGAACGCTCCGTGTTGCAGGGCAACACATGGGGGACGCAGTCAGCTATACGTTGCAGCCAAAGGTTGCACTTATGATTTGTGCGGGGTAGGTTAATATGCTCAATACTTGGAGGAATGGATTAGAAAATGGCCTTTCTAAATAATTATCTTTGCATTATGGCAGGCATTTTTTGCCTGCCATAATGAACTAGTATTTTTTGTGAACACCTCTTTACAGGTTTGAATATCGCTGAGTAACCGACAGACAGCTTTGTTTCCATTTTATTATTTTTTATTGACATCATCGTTCATGGTGAAATTTATTTTTTCTAGAGTGATCTCTGCTGAAATACTAATAAGTTCATGCTCAATGCTTTCGATTTTATTTACAGCTTTAACTAGATCTTCATAGAGTATTAATTCGTTTATTTTTTTATAACTTCCAATGGCTTCATCATAAACTCTATCTTCGGGTTCTTCATAAAAAACGAGGAATAAAGGGTTGTGAGCAATAAGGTTTCTCATGTCAATAAGCTCAATGATTGAGTCCATGCATGCTGTATAGCGTTGTGAGTACTTGTGATTAACGAATATATTACGTAAAAATTTAATTCTTGTTTTGAAAGGTAAGTTTGATGTGTATTTTAGAACTATTGGCTCAACATGTTTTTTCAGTAAAATATATGTGTGATGCTCTAGGCTTCCGAAGCCTAGAACGAACTTTCCAACTACAGGGGCCCATTTTTCAGTGTCAACGATGTTCATTTTTATCCTTTTAGTTTTCGTGGGGTGGGTATTTTTAATATGGTCTGCTACAGGATAATAACATCCCAGTAATGAATAATAGTAAGAAAAATAATTTCGAGTTTTTCATACTACTATCTATTCAATATCCTATTAGTAATATCAACTTTTTCGTGCATTCAATCAAGCATCACAAAGCAGCTTTTCTAGGTTGTTGCGTAATGTGCAAGTAAAGCCATCAGCAACACCTATTGGCTGGGCACCACGCAGTTGATCCACAAGGCGCACCTGCGGACATACAGCATTAAAAGGGCTGCGCAAGATTCTGGCGACCGGCGGCACGATGGAAGAAGGCCTGATGAAACATATGGATATGCTCCGCGAGTTTCAGACCATCGGAGGCATGACTCTAATGGACGAAGAAGATGAATTCCAGACGCACAGTTATTCGTTTGCTGGTATCGCCGACGTTATCCTGCGCTTTACCGAACAGGTTACCTGCATCCTCCTGGGGCTAATCCCCGTCTGGGTTCAGTACTGGCGACGGTGATCTGGAAAACTACTTCCCCCTTCAAACCCCCACCCAACACCGCTATACTGTATAAAAAATCAGTATGGAGAGTACGATTGACCAGACGTTCTGCCGCACCAAGGCTCGAGTTTGAAGCAGAAGCTATTTACCAATACCCGGAACACCTTCGCCAATGGCTTGAAGACTTGCCTGCTTTACCTGGGGTGTACCTGTTCCACGGTGAGTGCGAAACCATGCCGCTCTACATCGGTAAGAGCGTGAACCTTCGCAGCCGGGTGCTTTCACATTTGCGAACCCCAGACGAAGCGGCCATGCTGCGCCAGGCCCGGCGTATCACCTTTATCAGAACGGCGGGTGAAATAGGGGCGTTGTTGCTGGAAGCGCAACTGATTAAACAACAACAACCGTTGTTCAATAAGCGCCTGCGCCGCAACAAGCAGCTCTGCGCATTGCAACTCAATGATGACAAACCCACGGTGGTGTATGCCAAAGAGGTGGATTTTGCTCGGCACGCTGGGTTGTTTGGCCTTTTTGCCAACCGGCGGGCGGCACTACAAGCGCTGCAGTCTATCGCCGATCAGCATCAGCTGTGTTATGGGCTGTTGGGGCTTGAACCATTAAGCAAAGGCCGCCCTTGTTTTCGTTCTGCACTGAAGCGTTGTGCCGGGGCTTGCTGTGGTAAAGAAAGCCTGGCCGATCATCGGCAGCGCTTGGTCTCTGCTCTCGAGCAAAGCCGAGTGGTGTGCTGGCCGTGGCGTGGTCCGATAGCCTTGCGAGAGCAGGGGGCTGATATGGCGCAGTACCATATTATTCACCACTGGTTATGGCTGGGTGCAGTAGATAGCCTGGATGAAGCGAGGGAGTTAATGATTGCTGCGCCGGGCTTTGATAGCGATGGCTATAAAATTTTATGCAAACCCGTGATCGGTGGAGAGTATGAGATTATCGATCTCTACGAAAAAACCTGAGTTAACGGCTTCGCTCCAGCCAGCAGGCCTGCGCGGATGTTTGCATCAAAGGCGGACGCCAGAACCGATACCAATAGTGGCCGTTGAACGCCCCGAACTACCGCCAGAGCCAGAAACACTGACTGAAGTGCATCCTGCCAGCAGGATGACTAAAAGGGTACCTGCAATAATTTTCATAAAGCCCGCCTGATTAGCCCCGCAACGCATGAATCAACTTAGCACAAACCCACTATAAGATGAATCCATATTGCCCGGTAGTCAGGGGAGGGCTAGATTGATCGGGTATCCCCTCATTGAGGTTAGTTAAAATGCTCAAACATCGCTGGTCTGCCCTCGCACTTGCGTTGATCGTGTTCACATCCTCAGCCTCCGTTATGGCCAATCCAGGGAATGGTAACGGTAATGGAGGTGGGCATGGTAATTCTGCTAACCATGGAGACAATCCTGGGAAGGGTAATTCAGGCAAAGACCATTCAGACAAAGGCAAAAAAGCCAAGGGCGGTCATGACGATCTGGTTACCGTGAATATCAATTATGACCGCGTGCGGCCCCTGGCGGTAAACTATGGATTAACCGGGTATCAATCTTTACCTCCCGGCATTGCCAAGAACCTGGCACGGGGCAAGCCATTGCCGCCGGGGATCGCCAAGAAAATGGTGCCAGCTTCAATGCTGGGACAACTGCCATCTTATCCTGGTTATGAATGGTGTATCGCCGGGAATGATTTAGTTCTGGTGGCCTTAAGCACGGCTATTGTTGCCTCTGTTATCAATGGGGTATTTGACTAGTTACCGGCCAGCCTTGGGTAATTATTTCAACAATAGTTACCCAATAAATCAATTAGTTCCATGTCAGCGGCGCCTAGCTTAGCCGATGATGGGTATGGGAAAGAGAGGCCAACTTTCTTTCCTTACCGATCATAGCCATATCATTCACGGTGAAAATCTCTCTTCCTCCCATCATTCGGTATATCTATACTGTATAAAAAAACAGTATAGAGACATGCCCCATGAAACACTTTGCTCCAACACCAACTCCAGAGAAATTGTATCTGCCGCTGTTTTCCGATCGGGTGCCTGCTGGCTTCCCAAGCCCGGCGCAGGACTACGTTCATGCCAGGATCGATCTCAACGAATATTGCATCAGCCACCCGAATGCCACTTACTTTCTCTACGCCTCCGGTGAAAGCATGCTGGAGGCGGGCATTACCGATGGCTCGATGCTGGTGGTCGATTGCAGCATTGGGGCCGAACATGGCGATATCGTGATCGCCAGCGTGGGTGGTGAGTTCACGGTAAAGCGGTTATGTCTGCGGCCAGTCGTGCAGCTCGAGCCGATGAACCCCAACTACCAGCCAATCCCGCTACATGATGGCGCTGAAGATTTAGATATCGTCGGCGTCGTGGTGTCGACTATTACGAGGCTGAAGTAATGTACGCGCTGGCCGATGTGAACAACTTTTATGCCAGCTGTGAAATGCTGTGGCGGCCCGATCTGCGTGGCCGCCCGGTGGTGGTGTTATCAAACAATGATGGCTGCGTGGTGGCCCGTAACCAAGAGGCCAAAAAATTGGGGATGGCGATGACCGGGCCGTATTTCAAGGTCAAGCAGCAGTTGGAACGTGCGGGAGGCGTCGCTTTTAGCAGCAACTACGAGCTGTATGCCGATATGTCAGCTCGGGTGATGACGGCATTGGAAGAGTTGGTCCCCCGCGTTGAGATCTATTCTATCGATGAAAGCTTTCTCGATCTCTCCTCGGTGCCTAATTGCGGCAATCTGGAACTGTTTGGGCGGCAGATCCAGGACAAAGTGCGGAGCGAGACGAGGCTAAAGATCGGGGTCGGGATTGCGCAAACCAAAACGCTGGCCAAGCTGGCAAATTTTGCCGCCAAAAGATGGGTGAAACAAACCAACGGTGTGGTCGACCTTTCCAGCCTGGAGCGGCAGCGTAAGCTGATGAATAAGGTGCCGGTAGAGGAAGTCTGGGGCATTGGGCGGCGGATAGCAAAAAAGCTGAACGCGATGGGCATAGAAAGCGCGCTGCAACTGGCCGATGCCAGCAATACCATGATACGTAAACGCTTCAGCGTGGTGGTCGAACGAACGGTGCGGGAACTGTGTGGTGAACCTTGCCTGGAACTGGAAGAGTTTGCGCCAACCAAGCAGCAGATTATCAGCAGCCGCAGCTTTGGCGAACGCATCACCGAGTATGAACATATGCATCAGGCGATTTGTTTATATGCCACACGAGCGGCAGAAAAACTGAGGGCAGAACGGCAGTATTGTCGGCACGTTAGCGCCTGGATCAAAACCAGCCCGTTCGCCATTCACGAGGCTTATTACGGCAATTCGGCCAGCGTCAAATTGAATACGCCAACGCAAGACACCCGCGATATTATTGCCGCCGCGATGCGCTGCCTGGATGCCATTTGGCAACCCGGTCATCGTTTTGATAAGGGCGGCGTGATGCTGCAGGATTTTTTCAGCCAGGGCGTTGCACAGCTCGACATGTTCGATGAGTATCAGCCTCGGCATGGCAGTGAAGAGTTAATGAAGGTGATGGACTCCATCAATAACTCGGGCCGGGCCAAACTGTGGTTTGCTGGCCAGGGAACGCAGCAGGTGTGGTCGATGAAGCGTGAACTGCTGTCACCGGCTTATACCACCAGGCTGAGTGATTTGCCCCGTGCTCGGGTATACTGAGCGGCGATTTTCCCTGACCACTACGCCATAACGTGGTATTTAATTTTTTTGTTATTTTATCAGTAAGTTACTAGCTAATGGATTAACGCTATGCGCAGGCCTCTATCATCTTATCACCCGCTGCTTTATTGGCTGCGAGTTCGGCAAAAGCGGGTTTTTCGCCATCTTGCGTGGCAATGGTCATCGCGCCGGTACGCTAGTGAGAGAACGCCGGATCAGCGGCTGGATCACCGTTTTATCAAGCACACCTCGAAGCTGATCCGCAAGCTGGGCAATAGCGATATTGGCTTGCAGCACAATAAAGTGATTAATCTGCGGCTGGCGGTTGCGGCAACCAGCGGAATTATTATCAAGCCGGGTGAGTATTTCTCGTTTTGTAAGCTGGTGGGGAAACCGACTCGCGCGCGTGGTTTTGTTGAAGGGATGGAGCTGTCGTTTGGCGAAGCGCGTAGCGGTATTGGCGGGGGTATTTGCCAGCTCAGCAATTTAATCCACTGGATGGCAATCCACTCACCGTTGGTAGTGGCCGAACGGGCAAATCACAGTTTTGATCCTTTCCCGGACGAAGGGCGGATCTTGCCTTTTGGCTCAGGAGCCGCCATTTTCTACAACTATATCGATCTGGTGCTGCATAACCCGACTCAGGATAGCTTTCAGCTGGTGTTCAACGTTGCGGAACACCAGTTGGAAGGTGAGTTGCTGTGTTCGGCCCCCCGCACGGTGAAATATCATATCTACCAGAAATCCCACCGATTTATCCGTCGGCAACAGCGTGTCTACCGGCAGAATGAAATCTGGCGTGATATCTCCACCAAAGGGCAGGACTCGGTGGTGTTACATTCTGAACGGCTATACCAGAACGATGTGGTGGTAAAATATGATGTTGAAGAACATAGGGTTGAGTGAATATCGTCAAGCACGCGGAGCCTCAGCGCCTTGCCATTGACAGCACAACGGTAACAGAAGGAACCCTTATCATTAAGTGGGTAATATTTAGTTAAGCAGAACAAACCCTGCGAATTAAATCAGATGAAACATCAGTTTCACTCTGCTCTCTTATTAGGATAAGGATATTTACCATGAATAATACCGTCAATGGAACCATCAATTTTGCTGGACAAATCGTTGCCCAAAGCATGGGGATTGAAGAGGGTGGCATTATTTTACAGCGGCCACGCAATGCAGGCCTCACCGTCAGCGTTAACGGCAGCGAAACGCAAAATGGCTACGTGCAGCTTGGTGCAGTAAGCGAAGTGCAGCTGGCAAACCCGGGTGCTCAGGCCCAGGCAACCCGCTTTGACATCCGTGTTGCGGGCATCTCGGATCAATATACTCACGCTTTGGTGTTTTTTGAGGGGGGCGCGACGGTTGATGCTGCCACCGGCGGCCTGATTAATATGGCGGAGGCGGGGAACGTGCAGATCCAACTGCGTAACCAGCAAGGCGATATTGTTCAGGCAGGGAGTAACTCTCAACTGGTCAGTTCGGCGTTTGTCCCGGTGATGGATGGTGAGGTTTATGCCTCCTTTGCCGCAAACTTCTGCAGTACCGGCCGCGCAACGCCGGGCAATGTGGCGAGCAAGGTTGATTACACGCTCTACTTATTTGAGCTGGCTGCCTGATTGATCAATCGCGCTATCTAACCCACCGTTCGGTGGGTTTTAGACTGCTTTCCCCTCACCCCGACCCTCTCCCAAAGGGCGAGGGAGCCAGTGCGGAGTTGTGGTTAGGTGCAGGAATTAATCTGCGGCAAGTTTGGTCCTTTCTGGTGTAGAAACTGGGCACGGAAGCCAAGATGTGGCACGTTCGATCCCCTCTCCTTGGGGCTGTCTCTTATACACATCTCAAATTGCGGTCAAATGGCCGTAATTTGAGAAACATAGCAGGCTGATTTTAAAGAGAATTTTTTCGAGCAACAAATTGATGTGCTTAAAATAATTTCCTTAAAAAACAGAAAGATGCCGAGTTGTGTATAAGAGACAGCTCCTTGGGGAGAGGGTTAGGGTGAGGGGCAACTCGGGCCTACATTTATTGCGCCGTCAAACCATCAGTCTTCACCCAGCCCGTGGTTTTATCGCCGGTTTTGGGATGAAGATAACTCACAAACAAAAATCCCTTATAAGCCTGCCCGTGCGTGGCGGTAACGCTATCGCCATTGACGACAAATTTCCCGCCCTCATCCTGGCAGAGCTTATCCGGCGAGTCGTAAAAATAGAGTTTCTTGCTCTTCACCAGAAACTTCGCCGCAGGCGAGGCCGCTTTGCTTATTGCGGATTCGGCGCTGGTCTGCGCATCGTGGCAAATCTCGTCGAGCGGGGCCAGACGATCAACGTTGATCCAGCCGGAGGCATTGCCATAACCGACTAACAAATAGCCATTTTTCTCGCCTTCGACGGGCTCAAGCGCGGCATAACCCACCACTTGCACCTTGTCATCCGGGATCACAAATTGAGATTCATTGACGCACTGCTCGGTGGGGGCGGCGTGAAAATAAGCCCGGCCTTTACCACGCACCACATATTTAGGGGAATCGGCAATGATGGCGCCTAATTTCATCTGGTCCAGAATGGTCGCACAGCGCTGCTCTTTCTGTAGGCATTGCTGATATTGCTTGCCGTACTGTGGATTAAAGGTGAGCGGTTGCGGATGCTGTTCGTCGGCGCTGTTATCCAATAGCTGCCCGGTTTGCGGATCGTACATGACCCAACCAAGATGCCCGGCCCCTGGTGAATCAGGTGAGGCTGGCTTTCGGCTATCGAACAGCTGAATGGCCTGTATGCCGTTGGCCCGTGGTTCAATATTGATTTCCAGCTTGTCCGCTGGCACTTTCTCCGCCCGGATCAACGCCTGATTGCTGCTGGCTAACAGCTTGACCAACGGGGTCTGGCAGTCAAACAGCGAAGCTGGCCGCTCGGGGGTAAAACCCGGGCCCACAGGTGTCACGGCCTGTAGCGCTGTCCAAGGCGCAAGCAGCACTATTCCAACTACGGCTAAAGTGGCGAGCTTCTCCATTTCTATCCCATCTCCGGTGAGGCAGCATACCTGCCGGCCGCCATCATACCCGGCCAGCAGTGAGTTATGCCACACCGGCTACCCGCAACAGCGCCGTCACTGCCGCCGCAGCCAGCAGCACCACGATTAGCGGCGTTTTCCGCCAGGCTAATAATGCTCCCACGGCCACACCGCCTAAACGGGCATAACCGGCAAAATGTTGCCCTTCGAACAGTGTCGCGATCACTGCTACGGCCAGCAGCAATGTGGTGGCAGAGTCGGCGAGCAAGGCCTGAACCCGGTCAGAAAAGCTCAGGCTGCGGCCCAGCAGGAAACCGGCAAAGCGAAACGCAAAGGTGCCGCTGGCCAGGAGCAGAATGCCGATGATGAGTGTTTGGTTATCCATTATTTTTCTCGCTTTCTGATCAGTAAACCCAACAGTGAAAACAGCACCGGCATGCCAATCGGTACCAAGGGCACGCTAGCCAGGGCAATCAGGGTGCCGGAGCAGGCAGAAATGCTGGTGCGTAGTTTTTTCAGCGAACCAACAATCAAGGCCAGCAAAATGGTGGGGAACACGGCGTCCAGCCCGATGGCATTGATATCGGGAATAAAGCTACCGATGGTGCCACCAATCAACACGCCCAACGGCCAGCAGGCGGCGATCCCCAACCCACAGAGCCAGTAGGCTGCCCGTTTTTTGGTCAACGTCGGTTGGGAAATGCCGAACACCACGCTTTCATCATTCATGATATGGCAACCCAATAACTTAAAGCGGCTGCGCTCGATCACCTCTTTCACTGCCATACCGAACGGCAGGTGGCGTGCATTAACCAGCAGCCCGGCAGCCGCCGCAGCAAAGGGGCTACCACCGCTGGCTACGATGCCGATAAACAGAAATTCAGAGGCACCCGCCAACACCAGCAACGACAGCATCAGTGGGACCCAGAGCTCGAAACCCAGGCCGGTCGCCAATGAACCATAGGAGATCCCCACGATGCCGTCTGCCAGGCAGACCAGCGCGATCCCTTTGATCACGCCCTTATCGAGCGGGGGGAAAAAGTGTTTAGCCATACTATTTTTCTCACTGCCTTTCTCAAAACGAACGGTTGTTCTATTATAATGAACACTTCAATCTCGATTTACAAGTCGAACGATCGTTCGTTATAATGTGAGTTACGCAGCCTATGAAACAACCCATCAATATCATTGCGGAAGCTCTGGTGCGCGAGCGCCAGCGTACAGGCCTCTCGTTGGCAGAAATTGCCCGCCGGGCAGGAATTGCCAAATCCACGCTGTCACAACTGGAAGCGGGGAATGGTAATCCGAGCCTGGAAACGCTGTGGGCACTCTGCGTTGCGCTGGATATCCCCTTTGCGCGTTTGATGGAGCCGCAGCAGAGTAAAACGCAGGTGATCCGGCGCGGGGAAGGGGCTGCGGTGGTGTCGGAAGTGGCTAACTATACGGCAGTGCTGTTGGCAACCTGTCCGCCTGGCGCCCGGCGGGATATCTATCTGCTGACGACCCAGCCGGGAGCCGACCGTCTTTCTCATCCGCATCCGTTAGGCTCGGTAGAACACATCGTCATCACCCAAGGGCGCGCCTTGGTCGGGCTGGTAGAAGAGCCTGCCGAGCTGAATGCCGGGGATTATATTTGCTACCCAGCCGACCGGCCGCACATCTTCCGCGCCCTGGAGCCGGATACGCTGGCCGTGCTGGTCTCAGAACAAAACTAGCTCCGGCAAAAGCTTCCACCGATTCGCTAATTCCTCATGTAGGGCGCCACTTGTGCGCCCGCCCCGCTAACCCCAACCGTAATCCCTTCGAGCAAACGCTGCCAAACCAGACAGAACGGCGGTTACTTTGCGTCCATTTGTTAGATCCCTGTCATATTTTTGTTATTTGCTCATTCCAAAACGCACGTTTCGCTTGTTTGGGTTAAAAAATTTCATTAGTCTCATTTTTGAAATAAACGTTTAACAACTGAATGGGGTATTTAACAATTACATCAGGATTTCATTTCAACGCATTGTTTTAAAGTTAGTTTTTAATTATTTACAGGCATCTCATAACCAGTATTAACTGATGAGATGCCACGTGGAACAGGGTTTTAAGGCGATAATAACGAGCGGATTGTTGTTTGAATGTAAAAAATATTTTTCATTAGCCGTCAAATCAACAGGCCTCTTCATTCTAACGATTAAAGGGTACAGAACATGAAGCTGAAGAAATTGATCGTCACCTCGCTACTGATGTGCATGCTGCCAGCCTCGGTGTTAGCCAAAGATATCAAGATCGGCGTGTCGATGGCCTACTTTGATGACAACTTCCTGACCATCCTGCGTCAATCCATGCAGAACAAAATGAAGCAGGAAGGTAACGTCAGCGGCCAGTTTGAAGATGCCAAAGGCGATATCGCACAGCAGATCCAGCAGATAGAGAACTTCGTCAGCCAAGGGGTCGACGCCATCATCCTTAACCCGGTGGATACCCAGGGCGTCAAGCCAATGATCAAGCTGGCGGAGAACGCCCATATTCCACTTGTGTTCGTCAACCGCCGGCCAGAAGCCACCCTGCCAGCGGGTATGGCCTATGTAGGTTCAGATTCCAAACTGGCGGGCAAGCTGCAGATGGAAGAGCTGGCCAAGCTGATGAACGGCAAGGGCAACGTGATGATCCTGCTCGGTGAGCTCTCCAGCGAAGCCACTCGTGACCGGACCCGCGGCGTTGAGGAAGTGGTGGCCCAATATCCGAATATTCACATTATCGATAAGCAAACCGCCAAGTTTTTCCGCAAAGAGGCGGTTGACGTGACGACCGACTGGATCCTCTCCGGCCAGCAGATTGATGCCATTGCTTCCAACAACGATGAGATGGCGGTCGGTGCCATTCTGGCGCTGAAACAGGCGAAGAAAACCGGCGTGCTGGTAGCGGGTGTCGACGGCACCCCGGATGCCCTGGAGTTTATCAAGAAGGGGGATTTGAGCCTCAGCATCTTCCAGGATGCCAAAGGCCAGGGGGAAGGGGCTGTACAAACGGCCATTCAACTGGTCAAGGGCGAGAAGGTCGAAAGCAGCGTCATGATCCCTTACCAACTGATCACCAAAGCCAATTACCAAGACTTTGCCGACAAGAACAAAAAGTAATGACCAACCGGTCCCTTGCCTAACGTGAGGGGCATCGTTCACAGCTATCGGCAGGATAACGGCGGAGGTTATCAGTATGTATCCTTATGTGCTGGAGGCGGAAGGCATCAGCAAGCAGTTCCCGGGCGTTAAGGCGTTGGATAACGTGTCGCTCAAGATCAAACCGGGCAGCGTGCATGCGTTAATGGGGGAAAACGGTGCCGGTAAATCAACGCTGATGAAGTGCTTAATCGGTATTTATCGGCCCGATGCTGGCACCATCAAGGTCAAAGGGCAGCCGGTGACGTTTAACGATACGCTGGCGGCCTTGCACTCGGGCATCTCTATGATCCACCAGGAACTGAACTTGGTGCCGCATATGACGGTGGCAGAAAATATCTGGTTGGGGCGTGAACCCGCCAAGCTGGGTTTTGTCAATCACGAGGAATTAAACCGCAAAACCCGTGAGCTGTTGGCGCATCTCAAGATTAAATTAGATCCGGAAACCCAACTAGGTACGTTGAGCATCGCCAACCAACAGATGGTCGAGATTGCCAAGGCGGTGTCTTATAACGCCGACGTATTGATCATGGATGAGCCGACCTCGGCATTAACGGAAGGGGAAGTGGTGCATCTGTTTGCGATCATTCGTGAACTGAAGCAGCAGGGCAAAGGCATTATCTATATCAGCCACAAAATGGATGAAATCTTTGCCATCACCGACGAGGTGAGCATCTTCCGCGATGGTACCTCGATCGCCAGTGATAGAACCGAGAATCTGACCAAACAGTCGCTAATCACCATGATGGTGGGCCGCGAGCTGACCCAGATGTTCCCCAAGTTCAATAACAATATCGGTGAAGAGGTGTTGCGTGTGGCCGGGTTGCGGCGCAGCGGCTGGTTCCACGATATCTCCTTTGCGGTTAAGCGTGGGGAAATCCTCGGAGTTGCCGGGCTGGTGGGCGCAGGGCGCAGC
This sequence comes from Serratia sp. T13T92, assembly GCF_047530105.1. Taxonomy (NCBI): domain Bacteria; kingdom Pseudomonadati; phylum Pseudomonadota; class Gammaproteobacteria; order Enterobacterales; family Yersiniaceae; genus Serratia; species Serratia sp. T13T92. The sequence goes on from NZ_JBLJAK010000037.1 coordinate 15,921, forward strand.
GAAGTGATGGAGAGCCTGTTTGGTATGCACCCGGCCGAGGGGGGCGAGATTTATATTGAAGGCTTGCCGGTAAAAATAGATTCCCCCTCCAAAGCCATCGAGCAAGGGCTGGCATTCCTCACCGAAGACCGTAAAAAGTCTGGTCTGTTTCTTGTGCTATCGGTGGTGGAGAACATGAGCATCGTCAACCTTTCCGCCTATACCAGCAAAAACGGCTTTGTCAGCCAGACGCAAATGGCTAAAGACTGCATGGAGCAAATTAGCAAACTCAATATTAAAACCCCGACGATGGATCAGATTATCAATAACCTCAGCGGCGGTAACCAGCAGAAGGTCTTGATTGCCCGCTGGCTATTGGCGCAGCCGAAGATCCTGATCCTGGATGAACCCACGCGCGGTATCGACGTGGGGGCCAAGGCAGAAATTTATCGTCTGATCAGCGAATTGGCGCACCGCGGCGTCGCCATTATTTTGGTTTCGTCTGAACTGCCGGAAATACTCGGCATGAGCGATCGCGTCATGGTGATGCACGCCGGACGCATTACGGGGATCCTGGATAAAGATGAAGCAGACCAGGAAAAAATCATGGCGTTGGCCTCGGAATAACGCAAAGGTAAAACATAATGAATAACGTCAAAGTGGAAACTCAGCCAGTCAAAGCCTCGCTGTTTGCCGGTTTTAGCGGCAAGCTGCCGAAAGATACCGGCATCTTTATCGTCATGATCGGTATTGCGCTGATTTTTGAAATGCTGGGCTGGTACGTGCGCGATCAGTCGTTCCTGCTTAACCCGAACCGCCTGCTGCTGATCGTCTTGCAGGTGGCGATCATAGGCATCATCGCCGTTGGCGTCACCCAGGTCATCATTACCACCGGTATCGATCTCTCTTCTGGCTCGTTGATTGCCCTGACGGCGGTGGTGGCGGCCAGCCTGGCGCAAACCTCCGAAAGCATTTCGCCAATGTATCCGGGACTGCTGGATCTGCCCGCCGCGATCCCCATCGGGGCCGGGATTGGGGTGGGTATTATTTGCGGATTTATCAACGGATTTTTGATCACCCGCACAGGCATTCCACCGTTTATCGCCACCTTGGGGATGATGGTTTCTGCCCGTGGTTTGGCACAGTATTACACCAAAGGTAACCCTGTCAGTTTCCTGTCGGATGGCTTCACCTCGATTGGCCAAGGTGCCATGCCGGTGATTATCTTCCTGGTGGTGGCGGTGATTTTTCATATCGCCCTGAAGCACACCCGTTATGGCAAATACGTGTATGCCATCGGCGGCAACATGACTTCGGCCAGGGTCTCTGGGATCAACGTCAATAAATACCTGGTGACGGTCTACACCATTGCGGGTGGGTTGGCAGGATTAGCGGGCGTAGTGCTGGCGGCACGAGTCAGTAGCGGGCAGTCGAGCATGGGGGTGTCTTATGAGTTGGACGCCATTGCCGCAGCGGTCATCGGTGGCAGTAGCCTGATGGGCGGAGTGGGGCGCATTACCGGCACGCTGATCGGCGCGGTGATCCTCGGCCTGATCAAAAGTGGCTTTACCTTTATTGGTGTGGATTCCTACATTCAGGACATTATCAAAGGCATGATCATCGTGGCCGCTGTGGCTATCGATATGCGCCGTAACCGCAAGAAGCTGTGATCCTCGCCTTGGCCGCCGGTGTGATGACCGGCGGTTTGGCCTGGTGGGCAGGTTTATGCATCGCTACCATTGATACGCCGGGCCAGTTCGTAACGCTCGCCCCAGTACTGGTTATCCAGGCTGGAAACGGTGACGCCCATACTGGTAGAGGCGTGAATAAACTCACCTTCTCCGATATAAACGCCGACGTGGCGCTGACGGGGTGAGGTTTTGAAAAACACCAGATCGCCAGTGTTTAATTCACTTTTAGCTACTCGCGAGCCCAGTTTCATTTGTTCACCAGTGCTGCGTGGCAAACTGACGGCAAACTCATCTTGAAACACGCGCTGCATATAGGCTGAACAGTCGATGCCTTTGCGCGAGTTACCCCCGAATTTGTATCGAACTCCTTCCCATCGGTCATAATGCGACAGGATTTTTTTTAGCTCCTGAGTATTATTGTGGCCGGAACTGGCTGAAGCGGAAAAGCTCATGCAAAAAGCTGAGCAAGTGAGAAATACGGCAAAAAATTTAAGCATAAAAGATTTCTGAAAGAGCAACTGAACGTCTATCCCTGTAATGGAGTGGCCGGATCGCCTGACTCATTCCTTGTGAGTGATGGTAATATACACAGTTGTTGCTCAAAAATAAACCAAAAACAGGTTAATTATTAACCGTCACTATGCGGTTATCGGCTTGTTACTTTTGATGGCGTGTCTCTGGTTGGCTGTGGAAACCCAGGAAGGACGGGCAATCAAGGAATTAGCTACCGGTGGAAGATTTTGCCAACCAAAATTGCAACATGCGCTGCTATCGGTTTATCGGCTGGGTACGGTGGTGGGATCTCAAATTGAGACGAATCATATTGGTAATTTTATCAATTGCGCCATTTTCGCCGATGGTGAGTGTTATTTTTTATCTAATATAATGTTAATTAAATCGAAATAAATTAAGCCTCATCTGTGATGGTTTTCGCATTTAAAACTATCCCCTGCACAATACCACCTGAGAACAGCCCACTCTGCACACAATATGCATGCCCGGAACTCGTGCCGTACATCCATTATCAGGGGGGTTATCAGGCTGTGCCCTCGAATCGTAGCCATCAGGAATGACAACCTGATCAAGGCCGTACAGGAGTGAGGTTCCATGACCAACTTGAATACTATTTTGCCCGGAGAAAAGGCGCAGACGACTGAAAAACCGATTGATAAAGTTGAAGAGATTTTACCCATTGCCCATCTTTTTACCCTGGGGCTTCAGCATGTCCTGGTGATGTATGCGGGGGCGGTTGCCGTCCCATTGATGATCGGCGGCAGCCTGGGGCTGGATAAGCTGCAGATTGCTTATCTGATCAGCTCCGATCTGTTTTGCTGTGGCGTGGTGACGCTATTGCAATGCATCGGGATTGGTCGCTTTGCTGGTATTCGGTTGCCCGTCATCATGTCCGTCACCTTCGCTGCCGTCACGCCGATGTTGGCCATCGGTGCCAACCCCGAAATCGGCCTGACCGGTATCTTTGGCGCCACCATTGCGGCTGGAATTATCACCACGTTGCTGGTGCCGTTGGTGGGCCGTTTGATGCCGCTGTTCCCAACCCTGGTGACGGGGATTGTGATCACCTCAATCGGCCTTAGCATTGTACGGGTCGGGATAGATTGGGCCGCCGGGGGCAGGGGCAATGCCAACTACGGTAACCCGGCCTATATTGGCGTCTCGTTGCTGGTGCTGATTTTTATTTTGCTAATCACCCGGTTTAGCAAAGGCTTTATCTCCAATATTTCCGTGCTGTTGGGGATTGGCTTTGGCTTTGTGGTGGCCTTGCTGATGGGAGAAGTCAGTTTTTCTGGTCTGGATGATGCCGCCTGGTTTGCCATCGTGCGTCCCTTTGCCTTCGGTTGGCCAACCTTTGATCCGGCTTCGATTATCACCCTGACGATCGTCATGCTGATCGTATTTATTGAATCCATGGGCATGTTTATGGCGCTGGGGGAAATTGTCGGCCGCCCAACCACCAAGCAGGATGTGGTCCGTGGGCTGCGGGTTGACGGCCTGGGAACCATTATCGGCGGTATTTTCAATACGTTCCCGCATACCTCGTTCTCCCAGAATATTGGTTTGGTCAGCGTTACTCAGGTGTCCAGCCGCTGGGTGTGCGTGATGGCAGGCTTGATTCTGGTGCTGTTCGGCCTGATCCCCAAAATGTCTATTCTGGTGGCCTCGATCCCGCAGTTTGTCTTGGGGGGCGCGGGTATCGTGATGTTTGGCATGGTGCTGTCTACCGGCATCAAGATCCTGACCAGGGTCAACTTCAATACCAATCGCTATAACGCCTATATTGTCGCCATCAGCCTCGGGCTTGGCATGATCCCGATCGTGGCGGCTGATTTCTTTAACCAGATGCCAGCGAGCCTGCAACCGTTGCTGCACAGCGGCATTTTGCTCTCTTCAGTGGCGGCGGTGCTGCTGAATCTCTACTTCAATGGCTATCATCCGGAGGAATAACGCTGCCGTTTATTGATGATCTCCGTTAACAGTGGCTTGCCAGCCAGTGGCGATAACAGGTAAAAACACTGTTCGACTTAAAAGGAGTAATCAATGCGGATAACCTTGGCCCAATTTACCTGCCGTGAAGGGGACATTGCCCATAACCTGGCCGCCGTGCTGGCGCAAATTGAACGTTGCAGCGGCCAAACCGACCTGTTGGTGTTGCCAGAAACGCAGCTTACCGGTTTTACCCATCCTGATGGCGATACGGACTACGCGCTGCAACTGCAAGGCCCGGAGCTCGCGCAAGTGGTGGTGGCAAGCCAGCGTACGGGTATCGCCGTCGCAGTGGGTTTTCTTGAGCAGGATGGCGCGCAGTTGTTCAACAGCTCGGTGCTGATCACGCCGGAGCAGGGTATCTATCTGCATTATCGCAAAAGCCATTTATGGACCAACGAACGCGTCGAAGCACAAGCGGGCGATCGCCTGGTCTGCGGGCTGTGGCGTGGGCGGCGTATTGGTTTACTGATCTGCTACGACATCGAATTCCCAGAGGCATCACGAGCGTTGGCCCTGATGGGTTGCGATTTGTTGCTGGTTACCGATGGCAATATGGACCCCTATGGTCACGTGCATCGTAACGCTTTGCTGGCTCGCGCTCAGGATAATCAGATGTTTGTGGCGATGGCCAACCGCGCCGGGCATGGATGTGGGATGCAGTTTGCCGGTGAAAGCCTGGTTGTCGATCCTCTGGGGCGTGAGGTGGCCAGCCTGGGGCGCGAGCCGGGAATAATTCAGGCGGAGCTGGATTTTAGCTTGCTGGAAGCGGCTCGCCGCGAATATCGTTACCTGGAAGATCGGCGTTTGGCACTCAGTGGGGAGACGCAGTGGCAGCAGCGGGATGATGAACAACGCTGGTGGCCGCTAATTGCGCGTTAACACCGCTTGCTGAAAGGCCAATGGCTTAGGTAAAGTCATAGCCAGATTGGTCACTGTAATTGATAGACTTGCAGCACTCTAAGGAGCCGTACCATGCAATTCCCCGCCCTGAGTAAAAGAATCGTGCCATTGGCTGCGCTGTTGGTGCTGTCATTTCCCGCCGCTTGGGCAGCACAAAACGCCCCAGACCCGATCCCATCGGCGTTAATCGGCAACTGGAGCGTGACCAAGATCATTCCCACCCAGACCGTGAGCTGCTGGGATGAAAAGCAGGCACAGCAGTTGGTCGGTAATAGTATCAACTATAAAGCAGACGGTTTTACCTGGCATGAACAGCAACTGAGCAATCAGGGGGCGACTACCACCACGGTAGAGGCGCAAGAGTTTGTGGAAGATAACTCGGGTGATAATTGGTACGTCGATTTCCCGATTTTGGGCATCAGTACGCCTTCGGTGCAGCGAGTCATCATTCAGCATCAGGATGTCACCGTACCGGGGATCACCGATCAGGGGACTGAAGGCGTTCCCGGTGATAACGTGTTGGTAAAAGATCGTAATACGCTGCTCTTCTCCCAATGCGGCGTGTGGTTTGAGGCGCAACGGCAGAAAAAATAGCCAGATGTTTGACGGTTGGGGCGCCGCTGCGCCCCTATGTTGTGATGCTGCTGGGTATCAGTTCGTCGGTTGGCAATCGGGTATTTCGAGTTTGCGTAACAGTGCAGGAATATCGACGGTGTCTATTTTATCGGCTTGCAGATAGCTCAGGGCGTAGTCATGCCAAATACCAGACTCCAGGAACAGGATCATCAATTCGCGGTCCAGATGATGTTCATTCGCCATGCTGACCAGAATATTGAGTGCCTCAGATAACAGCTTGCCCGGTTTATAAGGCCGATCGGCCGCCGTCAGGGCTTCAAACACGTCGGCGATCGCCATCATACGCACCGGAATGCTCATCTGCAGGTGGGTCAACTGGTACGGATAGCCTTTGCCATCCATGCGTTCATGATGGCCACCGGCAATCACCGCCACGTTGGCCATAGTGCGTGGGAACGGCAGTTTTTCCAGCATGATGATAGTCTGCATAATGTGTTCGTTGATTTTATAGCGCTCTTCCTCACTCAGGGTGCCCCTTCGAATGCCCAGGTTGTAAATCTCCCCGTGGTTATAGAGTAAGGTCGGCTCTTTGAGTTTGAAGTGATAGCTTTCCGGCAGATGGCTTTTCTCATCGCGGTAAATGATATGTTCTTCTTTATCCGCCAGCAGTGGCTCCTGGGTAGGTAAGGGGACGGCAGGGCGGCGGTTTTTTCGCGCCAATTCTTCCCGGGCCACGCCTGCGGTGTCATCCAGAGTGCGGGTCCATTGATATTGTGCAATCTGTTGAATACGTGCGAGCGCGCTGTCAGACAGGAATTCGCCACCGATATTGCACTGGGCAATAAAATAGAAATCCTCATCCAACTGCTGCAACTCATCGCGTAGCCGTTGTTCTTCCTGCTCGGTAGCGGGGAGCGTAGCGTGCTTGCGCAGGAAACTAACCTCTTTTTCCAGCTTCAGCACCTCAAAGCGCATCCGCACCTCGTGAATACGGTCGTAAATCATCTCCAGCTTGGTGGCCTTATCCACTATGGCTTCCGGCGTGGTGATTTTCCCGCAGTCATGCAGCCAGCAGGCGGTGTGCAGTTCCTCCCACTCATTAGCGGAAAGGGTAAAATCAGCGAACGGCCCTTGTTTGGCCTCAACCGCTGCCTTGGCCAGCATCTTGGTAATGACCGGTACGCGCTGGCAATGGCCGCCGGTATAGGCGCTCTTGGCGTCGATCGCTCCGGCGATCAACTGAATAAAGGCTCCCATCAGATCCTTTTGCTCTTGCAGCAGATATTGCGTCTCTATCGCTACCGATAAGCTGCCCACCAGGGCATTAATCAGCTGTATTTTTGCTTGCCCATGTTCCGCGCCAGCTTCGGCAGGATTAAACAGCAGCAGGAACCCCATGAGTTGCTTATCATGAGTTTGCATCGGGACGGCCACGTAGCGTAGTGGCAAATGGGAGCCAAAGACCGTAAGCAGTTGGTCGGGGATATTCTCGTCAGTAAAGACCCCAGCAACGGTTTTCCCTGCCAGAATTTGCCAAAATGCGCTGGGTTGCTGCGGATCAAACTGCAACGATGCTACCTCCGAACTGGCCACTTCTTTTCCAGCCCAGTTGCAGGCTATGGGGGAAAAGCAGCCGGGCGTTTTGTCTGACAGGAGAATAATGCCGCCGCTCATGGCCGCGATTTTGCCAGTTTCATTGAGCAAGCCCTGCATCTGCTGCGGGAAATTATCCTTGGCGGATAACAGGCTGCCCATCGAGATAAACTGCTTGAGCGTCAGCTTCATTTTGGACATTGCTTTGTGCAGGTCGTCCACTTCTTCAATCACCGAGCGTTCTTCCGCCCGCTCATCAAAATGCAGATTGCTGATGGCATCGGCATCCTGGCGCAGGCGGATCAGCGGCCGGGAAATACGTAGGGAGAAATACCAGACCAGCGGCAGGCTGAGCAGCAGCAACGCAAAGGCGATCAGGGTCGAGCGGTTGCGGATGGCGTTGGCATCGGCGGTCAGATAGGCCGAGGGCGTGGCAATCACCAACTGGTAGCCTTGGCTTTGCCCCTTAAGATCCACAACGGCCCCAAACCAACTCTGCCCTTGTGCCGTAAATAGGTTGCCTGCGTCGTGATGGGGATCTAGCAACGTTTGCAGCACCGGGATGTGCGCAATGCTGTTGAGCCCATCCTGGCTTTTGGAGTTTTGCGCAGGCAGGCTGGCGATGGTTTCGTTGGCAGCGTTGATAATCGCCGCCTGGCTATCCGGCGGTAGGCTTTGTTGAAGAAACAGCGAAAGTGAAGCCAGCGAAACGTCTAAGCCGATCACGGCATGGCCATCTGGAGCCTGGATACTGTAGGTGAAGCCGGTCTCGCCGGTACCTTTGAAGGTATAAAGCGGTGAAGTAATCAGTTGCTGATTTTTTACCGCCAACTGATACCAGGTGCGCTCCCGGGGATCATAATTGTTATACGGCACGGTTTTTATCGCCATAACCTGCTGTTTGTCGTCCAAAAAGATATTCTGTGCCTGGGGTGATGTCTCTAAAAAGCGATAGCTTTGCGCCAGCCACTCGGCATCTTCCGGCGCATTAAATAAAGCTCGGTTGGCAGGGGAGAGGCGGCGCAATATAAAGAAATCGCCGTTGGGATAAGCGCTGTATACCGCGTTGGCATAATCATTTTGCTTGAGTATCTCGACCAGCGGGCCGATAAACGCCATGCGTTGTTCGAGCGTGGTGGCTTCTATTATTGGCATGCGTGCCAGCATATTCACCGACATTTTCATGCTGCGGGTAACGGAGTCCAGCTCCGCAGCAATGGCCTCCCCGGTTTTTTGATACTGCCGGTTGGTGCTGGCCTCGGTCAGTTTGGTGAGTTGGCTGTGGCTAAAAAACACGATCACGCTGCCGATGGAGACAATCAGCAAGGTAAACAGCGCGGCAATCTGGATATGTAGCGGATAGCGGCTTCTCAAACCGGTGATCTTTCCTGCCATAGTGCCCACCTTGGATGCCAATTTTTAGCTTTTATAAATTATAGACGAAACAGGGGATTATCTGATTGGGGAGGGCAATAAGTTATAGGGTTGATTTTTAAGTGAAATTTTTTGTTTTGTAGCTAAATAAACCAATGCGTTATTAAAAAATAAAGCTTTATGAAACAACGGCGACAAAGATAACACTTTTGTCGCGTGCGTTGTTCCTGAAACCCTTGAGGCTGTTACTTAACACCAAGCTTCTCCCTCAGTAGTGGCATATAGCTATCGATGTTATAAGTTTTATCCCCGGTGATGCTGGCGCAGGCGTTATGGGCGTAAATAAAATAGCTTACGCCCACTGTTACAGTTGGATCATCTGCGTAACGAGAGTCCGGAGTTAACAAACTATATGCGTTGTCCATCAGGTGAGAGAAATGATTCTCTTGGTATTGAATAGGGGTATAAAATAATATGTATGAAATGGCAATGGCAACACCAGAATGATCTTTTCTTATTTTGTCATAATTGCTCATCATACATGAATGGTAACGTTCGCAGTTCTTCAGTTCGCGAGCACTGCACTCATTAGTAGACATATCAACTAAGTGTCCTATTTGCCTGTTATCTATATACTTACCATTACATCCAAACACTAAAAGCATAGATGATAATGTAATATATTTAAATTTTTTCAACTTTATTTCTCTCGTCTAAAAACATTTGAAGGGCATCTGCATGGCCATAGTTGTTAGCTAAAGACTTTACTTCATTACCGTCTTTATCAACATTTAGATTAGTATTTAATGCCAGGTTGTAATCCGCACCTGGACAACTCTCCCAAGGGCCACCCGTTCGAGCGATTAGATTGGCGGAGCTTCCATCAGCAATCGAATAATCAATGTAGATATTATCCCAGCGTTTGACATTGTCGGGTTTGGGGCTTTTGCCCTTCCTGGATACCGGATCAAGCGTTACCAATAGTTCAATCGGAATATCGGGGTTTTCCTTCGCCAATAAAATAGCCCGGTCTCCACCCCAACTATGGCCGACCAGCACCACTTTCTGTCCGGCAGCATGCCACTCTTTCATTAGCGGTGCGACTTTCCCACCACCATGTTCGGAGTAGGCCACATCCTGTTTACGTTGGGTGATAACCTTGCCACTGTTATCCTTGGTGTCTCTACCATTTTTCTTCTCATAAGGAGCAAAAACAAACTTTAACAAGGGTTGAAAACTTGCGTCCATCGCGCCGCCAACAAACACCACCAACGTCTTTAAACAATTGGCGGTAATCTTACCTTGCTGCTCCTTTACGCTGGGCAAGATAATATAGTCGCCCGGGTTGTTATTTTTGTGCTTATATTCAAACCCCGGAAAAATAATTCCATCTGATGCGCACATTATCTTGCCTCCAAATGCTTACGTAACATCAATAGTTCCTTTCTGATGCGTCGTTGAGTTTAGGCCACCAACCCGTATCAGTTCAAGCTATTTAACGCCAAGCTCTTTCTTCAGTAATGGCATATAGTTATCTATGTTATAGGTTTTATCTCCGATGATGTTAGCACAGGAGTTGTGTGCGTAAATAAAATAGCTTACGCCAATGCTTAGGCCTAAATCATTAAGATCGGGCTTTTTGGGGTCTAAAAGACCATAGCTATCTGAAATTAAGTTAATATGGCTGTTAACCTCTCCAATACTTAATGCATTACGGCTAATAATTGAGGGGGCTCGAGATAGCAGTAATGGAGATTTTGATTTAACCTTGTCATACTGTTTAGATATACATGCTTGATAACGTTCACACTGTAAAAATTCATTTTCATTGCAATAAATTCGTGACATCTCAATAAGGTTGTCGATATATAGATAAGGTATATAGTTCTTGCACCCTGAAGCTAAAAAAACGGTTGCAATTATGATGATGTCAAATCTTTTCAACTTTTGGCCACTCCATATCAAACATTCTATCTGCGTTGGCATGTCCGGTATACGACATGTCAGGTAAAGTATTTAGCGCATGATTATAATCTGCACCAGAGCAATTCTCCCAAGGGCCACCGGTTCGAGCAATCATATTAGCGGAGCTCCTGTCAGCAATCGAATAATCAATATAGATATTATCCCAGTGTTTGACATTGGCGGGTTTTGGGCTTTTGCCTTTCCTGGATACCAGATCAAGCGTCACCAATAGTTCAATCGGAATATCAGGATTTTCCTGCGCTAATAAAATCACTCGGTCCCCACCCCAACTATGGCCGACTAGCACGATTTTCTGCCCGGCAGCATGCCACTCTTTCATTAGCGGCGGAACTTTGCCACCGCCATGTTCGGATTAGGCTACATCCTGTTTGCGCTGGGTGATAACCTTGCCAGTGTTATCTTTGGCGTCCCTGCCATTTCTTTCTTCATAAGGAGCAAAAACACCACTTAGCAGCGGCTGGTAGCTGGCATCCATCGCACCGCCAACAAATACTACCAGGGTTTTTAAACAGCTGGCGGTAATCTTACCTTGCTGCTCTTTTACGCTGGGCAAGATAATATAGTCGCCCGGGTTGTTATTTTTGTGCTTATATTCAAAGCCCGGAAAAATAATTCCATCTGATGCGCACATTATCTTGCCTCCAAATGCTTACGTAACATCAATAGTTCCTTTCTGATGCGTCGTTGAGTGTAGGCCACCAACTCAGCGAGCCGTACGTCTTCCTGATTAATGGGGTTATCAGCAAAATGAGCCTTAACCCAAGGATAGAGTGGGTCGTCAAAGACTTTATGGCCCAGGAAGAACTGTAATGCCAGGATAACCGCCTGCCCGTGGAACGTGGTGATCCCATGCTCCTGGAACCAATTTTGATTTTGAGCTAATAGGCCAAACATCTGATGTATGGGAACGTACTGCGCCCGCTCAGGGTAAAGTGAGCGTACATAATCCACCACGTGCTGCTCTTCAAACATATAGGGCAACTGGGTTAAGTTGCAGGATTTTTAGCCTTTCCAGCACTGCCAGGTAGAGCTCTAACCGCTCGCCCATGCTTCGTACAAAAACCAGCCCCAACTGCTGATTTAACACGGCCAACAGCCCTGGCTCCTCTACTGCGGTTGTCAAATAGGGTGCGACGATATGCTCAAGCTGGAGATCGGTATCAAAATGACAGCCTAAACTACAGGCTAAATCAAGGAATTGGCAACGATCGTTAAGACGCTCCAGCCGGTGCGTTTGGCATTTTTCCGCGATAAGCGTAATGACCCGCTGGACCTGTACATCGCCCAGCAGGCGAGCGCGCTTCGGATATTTATCGGTAAAGTAGCGCTGTAGCTGGCTAACCTGTTCGGTCTGGTTTTGCTGCTTTAACTTGGCGAGTTGCGCTTCTTCCAGCGACACGATCCCTGTCAGAATTGGAGCTGCCTGGGCAGGTAATTCAATCATCTGTTGCCGGACCCAAAGCGAGCTGAACACCCCCATCAGCTGATTTTGCTGGGACTCGGTGGAGGCCTCCAGGATTAACGGTAGAAACTGGGCGTCCCAATAGCGGAAAAATACCGTCGTCCTATCTGGCAAATTAATCTGCGTCAGGCCCCGTAAATGGTCGAGAATGCGCTGACGCGGCTGTTCACTGACTGCCAGCCATCCCCAGTCTGTTGAGGATGCTTCACTCACCCACGCTAAAAACGGGCTATTAATCGACAGCTCCACCAAATAGGGCATCACTTCGTGCCAATCTTTGTAGGACGTATAGTGATAAATCCCTTCTGCAACGCGGGAGCCATCCAGTTGATAGTAGTGTTTCAATGGCTGTGCATCGCTAACGCTGGACAACACCGCATACAACCGTTGTCCTGATGCGCAATTGGCCAGCCATTGCTGTAGTTGACTCTCCATATCTTCGTTTCCTCCGGCAAGCTGTCCCGATTAAATCGCGCAACCCTGTTGTTTACATCGCTCACACTCTTCGCAAAATGCTCGCGGTTGTTTAAACGCACTAACCTGTGCAGGATTTAGCGCAAAGGCAGGGACGCTGGCTGGGATAGGAATAACATCGGGCATTCTGCCACCCCATCCTCTGCCGGAGCCCGGGCTGCCGGTACCCACATTGAGCGTGGGGCCGATCATGACGCCACTGGGATCGATTTTTATAAAGCTGGAGCCGGCCTTTAAGGTGATCTCCGTACCGGTTTCTATCACTATTTTAGTGCCGGACTTCAGGTGAATTTCCTGCCCAACCTCCGTCAATAAGGCGTTGCTGGCGTTAATGTGGAAATTGCTATTCACGGTCAGGGAATAATCGCTTTCTACCCGGTCACGCTTTTCGCCATTAACCTGCAGAAAATCATTGTGGACAATCTGTTGTCGGCGATCGTTGCCTATCCGCCGGTTCTCGTCGTGATCGATACGTGCGGAACTGTCATGCAGCACTTCGGTTGTCATATTCTTTTGCGCATGCAGATAGAGCTCTTCCTGGCCTTTTTCATCTTCAAAACGCAGTTCGTTAAAACCTTCGCCCTTATGGGTTTGCGACCGGATCGACATCTGGGTTTTGGTGCCCGGCAGCTTGCCCGGGGGCAGGTTGCTGGCGTGATAGGTGCGGCCGATAATGACGGGCTGATCGGGATCGCCATTCAGAAACTCGACGATCACCTCATGGCCAACGCGTGGCACGGCCGACATGCCCCAACGTGGCCCCGCCCAGGGTTGTGATACCCGGATCCAACAGGAACTGCTGTCGTCGGTTCTGCCCGAGCGATCCCAGAGAAAACGGACTTTCACCCGACCGAACTCATCACAAAAGATTTCTTCAGTGGCTGGCCCCGTGACAATGGCGATTTGTGCGCCATCAATCCGTGGCTTGGGCAGTAAAACAGGGCGCCAGGTCTGATCGTGGGGAATAAACGCAAACTGGCTGGTTACGATAGTTCCCGTCCCGCCTGCGTGACTCTCAAGCGCTTGGGGTTGCTGCCCTGAATGGTTAGCTTGGGTGATTTGCCAACGCGTGTTGAGCGCCTCCAGAGGATGGTTTTCCAAGGTAAAGCGTACGCCGGGTTGCAGTGCCGGGCAGTTGCTTGCCCCTTCGCCCTGATGAGCATCGTTACGCAGCGCCTGGATGCGCCAGCGGGCAAAAGATTTACCCACCTGAGTGCTTTTAAAACGCCCAGGGAAATCGTAATGGAAATACCGACCGGGCTGATGCTCAGTATCGCGGGCATCATCGCCGAACTCTGCCAACCACAAGGGATCTTTAAAGGTGTAATCTTTCAACAGCACTTCGGAGAGGCGTAAACTTTCCCGGCGCTTAAAGGTGGTGACGCAGGGTTCCTCCAACGAGGTAGATGGCTGATCGGGATAATAGGGGAGCGTCGGCCCGTCATGCAGTGCGGCGCAATCATCGGAAAACACCAAGGTATGTTTGCCATTTTGGTGCTCAAAGAAATAGTAAATCCCTTCTTCTGCGGCCAGGCGGTTAATAAAATCGAGATCGCTTTCATTATATTGGACGCAAAACTCACGTACGGCATGGGGATAGCGCAACGCGTGGGCGTAGTCGCTGATCTTGTTTTCTTTTAACAGGGTTTCCAGGATTTCCAGAAAATTTTGTTGCTGGAAAATACGTGAACGGTGTCCCAAACCGGCGCGCCAGAGCGAGGGACGGATGCTAAACCGGTAACGCGTTTGATGAAGTCCGGTGTCCCCTTGCTCAATGGAAATAACGATGCCATTAACGACCCGTTGCACCTCGGTTTCACGCCAAATCGTCAGGGTCGCGTTACTATCCAGGATTGAACGGAACTCCACGCTGGGCTTGGCGCTAGCCACCTCAAGCTCTAGCGCGAACGGGATGGAGAATTGCTCATGCAGCGTAAATCCCACCACCACAAAAGCCTCTGCTGGCAGGTTGCCAACACTTACCGTAAACCTCAGCCCGCTGGCTTTATTGCTTATCCCTGGCATGCACTTCCTCCATTTATTACATGAATATATTCCGCTCAATTACAACAAAAAATCCATGAATATATAAATAATATTAATGTATCAATGGCGAAATAACAACCAGTAGTGCTGTGTAAATGCGATCCAATACGACAATGGGTGATTAAAGCGAAGAGTTGTCCTGCCTGGTTTAGAGCGGATGGGGGCATTACGCCATTTTCATGCGAAATGTCATGGAAATGGATCAAATATAACCACTATATTTACATGGTTATAACCTTACTGACACCTGCCTACGCCAGCCAAGATAAGGAGATAACGTCAACGAAAGCGTGTTTTTTCAGTCAGCCTGTTCGGAAAGGATACCTATGAATCAATTTATCGTTGCGGAATCAGAAGCCTGCATTGGCTGCCGGAGTTGCGAGGTCGCCTGTGTGACTGCGCATCATCAAGGGGCATACCCAAGCAAGCGCGAATATTTCACCCCAAGAGTCAAGGTTATTCAGGGCACCCATGGTAATACGGCCGTGTTCTGCCACCATTGTGAAGATGCGCCCTGTGCCAATGTTTGTCCAACCGGGGCCATTGAACAGAGTGATACCAGCATCCAGGTCAGCCAGGAGAAATGCATCGGCTGTAAAGCCTGTGCGGTCGCTTGTCCGTTTGGCATGATGACGGTAGTGACCGAAACGGTGCAGCCCGCCAATCATCGCCTGGCAGACAGCTATCAGAAGGTCGAGGCACAGAAATGCGACCTGTGCAGCGAGCTGAACCATGAGCCTGCCTGTGTACGTGCCTGTCCCACCCATGCACTAAGCCTGGTGGACAACCAAACGTTGCTGGACCAGCAGCGAGAAAAGCGGCTACGTGCAGCGGCGCGCGATCACCATAGCCAACTGTTTGGCAGTGCCGCTAATCAGAGTCCAGAAGCGAAAACCCCGAAGAAATCAACGCCGATCCGTAATCTACTGCAACAGCCTCGGGCACCTCGCTTGGAAGCCAGTAAAATCCCACTCGAGCTGCGCAAAACCAGCTTTGCCGAAATCTACCAACCCTTTAATGAGCAGCAGATCCAGCAACAGGCCGAACGTTGCCTGAGCTGCGGCAAGCAGAGTATCTGCTCCTGGACCTGCCCGCTGCATAACCAGATCCCGCAGTGGATCAAGCTGGCCAGCCAGGGGCGCATCTGGGAAGCGGCGGAGCTATCGCATCAAACCAGCAGCCTGCCGGAAGTGTGTGGCCGGGTATGCCCACAGGACAGACTGTGCGAGCAATCCTGTACGCTCAATGAGCACGGGGGAGCCGTCACCATCGGCAACATTGAGCGCTACATCACCGAAACGGCCTTTGAGATGGGTTGGCGGCCCGATATGTCGGCGGTGAAAGACAGTGGCAAGCGCGTTGCCATTATTGGCGCGGGTCCGGCGGGGCTGGGCTGTGCCGATATCCTGGTGCGCCATGGCATCAAGCCGGTGGTGTTCGATCGCTATCCGGAAATTGGCGGGTTGCTGACCTTCGGCATTCCGGCGTTCAAGCTGAAAAAGGACGTGATGGCCAGAAGGCGTGAAATTTTCAGCGATATGGGGGTGGAGTTCCGTTTGAATACCGAGATTGGCAAAGACGTCTCGATGGAAACCCTGCTCAATGATTACGACGCGCTGTTCCTTGGCGTGGGGACCTATAAATCGATGCGTTCCGGCCTGGAAAATGAAGGTGCGCCGGGAGTGTATGACGCCTTGCCATTCTTGATCGCTAACACGCAACAGCTAATGGGCTATGCCGAGAATCCGCAAAGTCCTTACATCAATATGGCGGGCAAGCGGGTGATCGTACTGGGGGGCGGTGATACCGCTATGGACTGCGTCCGTACCTCACTACGTCACGGTGCTGAACAGGTGATTTGTGCCTATCGGCGTGATGAAAAGAGTATGCCGGGGTCGAAAAAGGAAGTGAAAAATGCGCGGGAAGAGGGCGCAGAATTCATGTTCAACCTGCAACCGCTAAGCATCGTGATCGATGAGGAAGGTAAGGTCAGCGGCATTCAGATGCGGCGAACCGAAATGGGGGCTCCAGACAGCCAGGGCAGGCGGCAGGCGGTACCCGTTGAGGGTTCCGAACATGTCGTACCGGCGGATGCGGTGATCATGGCCTTTGGCTTTAGCCCGCATCGTATGGGTTGGTTGGCAGAACATAACGTGATGCTCGATAGGCAAGGGCGCGTGGTGGCGCCAACGGTGGCGGGTTATCCGTACCAAACCAGTAACCGCAAGATTTTCGCCGGTGGTGACATCGTGCGCGGCGCCGATCTGATCGTGACCGCCATTGCCGAAGGGCGCAAGGCGGCCGAAAGCATCGGTTATTACCTTAATGTGCTCTAACGCGGCTCAAGGAGAACGGTATGAATCAGTTTGTCATTGCCGATATGAAACAGTGCATTGGCTGCCGCACCTGCGAGATTGCCTGCGTGATGGCGCATCTGGGGGATAATCCGTTGCCGATGACGGCGGAAAACTTCAATCCTCGCTTACGGGTGATGAAAACCCTTAGCGTCAGCGTACCGATGCTGTGCCGCCAATGTGAGAATGCCCCTTGCCTGAACGCCTGCCCGAACGAGGCCATCTATAACCAGGATGGTAGCGTACAGGTGATCCAGTCGCGTTGTATTGGCTGCAAGAGCTGTATGGTGGCTTGCCCTTATGGTGCGATGGAGGTGGTGGTCAATCAGGGTTATGGCAGCAATGGTGTCGCGTACCAACGGGCTCAGGCGAATAAATGCGATCTTTGTCAGGGGCGCGAAGCGGGGCCGGCCTGTGTTGAGGTGTGCCCAACGGCGGCGTTAACCCTGATCCGGCCAGCAGACCTGCAAGCCATGCAGTTGGAAAAGCAACAGCGCGCGGCCCGTGGTTCTGCGCCGAACCTGCGGTAAATTATCCCTTACCTCACTACAACCCATTCTGCGTGATAACCGCGTGGAATGGGTTTTCTTTCATGATCCCCGCGACGTGGCTAAATGACACGTATATCGCTGCTTTCCCTTTGAACGCGATGATTTTTCAGAAATCTTACCACCAGGCTGCATGCTATAATTCGTCGATATTCTGCACGGAACCTCTTTGTTAAGGATAAATGACGATGACCCTCTTCCCAGGATTTAAAACCACGCTGTTGGCGGCCTCGGTGCTGTTGGCCTATACCGGCCTGGCGCAGGCGCAAAACGTCACGCTCAACGACGTGACGGTCTTTATTCGCGGTGCCGAGTTATTCAACAGCAGCAAAGTGACGCTACCGGCGGGGGAAAGCGAAGTCGTCTTTACCAATATTGCCAGCGGGCTGAACGAACAGAGCCTGATGCTTGATGCCGATAACGGCGTGGTCGTGCAATCTTTCAGCATAAAACGCGATTTTCTTACCGAACATGTGTCGCCTGAAGTGGATCAATTAACCAAGCAGATTGATGATGAGGTGCGCGAGCAAAGCAAACTGAACGTGCAGCGGGAAGTGATCCAGGCGCAGTTGGCGGTGCTGGAAAGTAACCGTGCGCTGGGTTCGGAGAAAGAGGGAGCTTCCGTTGAGCAGGTTAATCAAATGCTTGAGCTGGTGAGTCGCCGCATGAGCGAGGTGCTGCTGGCGGATATCGAGATTAAAGAGAAAATCGCCGCGATTGACAAGAATATCGAAAAGCTGAAGAGCCAGTTGGACGAGGCTCAGCAGAAGACTGGCCAAACGGTGAATCAGGTGGTGGTGAAGTTTTACACTGCGAAAGCCGTGACCAGTAACGTTAAGCTGTCTTATGTGATCCCAGATGCAGGTTGGGTGCCGACTTATGATGTGCGGGTCAACAGCATTACCCAGCCGGTCAAGCTGAGCTACAAGGCCAATGTGTTTCAGAACAGCGGCATCAACTGGGATAAGGTCAACCTGACGCTTTCCAGCGGCAACCCGAGCGAAGGGGCGCAGGCGCCGGAGCTACAACCTTGGTACCTCGATTTTTATCAGGACTACTCAAGTTCCAAGATGGCAAGGTCGATACCCAGACCGGCACCGGCTCCCGTTGCGGAAATGGCCGCTGGCGCGAATGCTCCAGAACTTGATGGAGCAATGGCCCCCAGAGCTAAAAGCTCCCTCTCTGACTATGTGGTCACCGACGCTGGCGGTGTGAATACCCGCTTTAGCATTTCCCTGCCTTATAACATTGCCTCCGATGGTAAAGGGCATTCTGTCACCATCAAGGATGTGGACGTTCAGGGCGACTATCGCTACGTGGTGGTGCCGAAAATTGAGCCTGATGCCTTCTTGCAGGTACAGTTAAAAGACTGGGAGCAGCTTAATTTGTTGCCGGGCAAGTCCAGTATTTTCTTCGAGGGTTCGTTTGTCGGCCAGGGGTATATCAATATCGCGGAGGCCAAAGAGACGCTGGATCTGTCATTGGGCCGGGACAAAAAGATTATCGTTAACCGCGAAAACGGTAAGCAACTGACCTCGAAGGCGGAGTTCTTTGGCAATTCGGTAAGCCAACAGTACTCCTTTGTCATCAGCGTGAAAAATACCCGCAAAGAGCCGATTAAGCTGGTGGTGATGGAACAGATGCCGCTGAGCCGGGATTCGGCGATGACTATCGACGGGCTGAAGTACGACGGTGCCAGCTACGATAAAGACACCGGTAACGTGCAGTGGGCACTGGATTTACCCGCGAATCAGTCCGAGAAATTCACCCTGTCTTATACGGTGAAGTATCCAAAGGATAAGCGCGTGAGCAATTTATAACTTTACCCCTCACCCTAGCCCTCTCCCACAGGGAGAGGGGACCGATTGAGCTCGTTAATTGTTCTGTGTAATACCTTACCTTTCTTGTTCTTGCCCCTTACTTTCCGAAGCAGCACAACCTTATCAAAGATGCCGGACAGCTCCCTCTCCCTGTGGGAGAGGGTTGGGGTGAGGGGCCAATTCAGCCTCCTTGGCAAATAGCTGCCATAGTGCCTCAACGGATTTAGCCATCTTGGTCACGGGCCGGTAGAGGCGTATCTCAATGGGCAGGCAAAGATCGTCGGGGCGGTCGGTGGCAACCACGATCTTGCCGCTATCAACGTCGGCCTCTGCCAGCGACTGCGGCAGCCAGGCGACACCTTCTCCAGCCGCCACCATGGCGAGCAACGTGGCGGCGAGATCCGAAGTAAAAGCGACTTCCATCCCTCGTTTGGCCCGGCTAATCACCGCGCTGTTGGAGATAATTCGCCCCAACCCCGAGTCATTGCTGAACGACAGGTAAGGGAATTTTTGCTCCCCGATTTTCCACATCGGCGTTGCGGAACCCGGCAGAGCCAGGCTGTAGGGCAGCAATCGATCCTCCCCCAGGCGCAGGCTAATAAACTTTTCCGCGTCGAGAGTCATCTGCATATGCGGATGATAATGGCAGAGTAAAAATTGCGCCTCCCCACGTGCCAACAGGTTCTCACAGGCTTTTAGCGTATCGGACAGCAGGCGGAAAGAGCCTAATCTGGCCATCTTTTCATTACGCCTGAGCAACGCCGGAAAGAAAGAGAATGAGAGGGCGTGGGTGGCTGAAAAGACTACGTCCGGCTGATATTGCCCGGTGGCATCCAGGGTTTCGCTCCTCAGCGTGTAGAGCGCTCTGATTAACTCGGGGGCCTGTTTGCAAAACACCTCACCGGCCTTGGTGAGGTGAACTCCCCGCCGATTACGTTCGAAAAGCGGTGTGCCGACCCACTCTTCCAGCGACTGGATGCGGCGGCTGAATGCCGGTTGGGTGACATAGCGAGCCTCGGCGGCCTTGGAGAAATTGAGGGTATCGGCCAGCGCTACGCAATCCTCAAGCCAGGTGAGTTCCAAGTGATGCCGATTCTGCATAACAGCTATCCTTTTTTCGCATTGGCCGGTGATGTTCTAGCCGCTTACTATGGCAAGAAACCGGCAGGGTGCCAATGCCTGACAGTCTAGGATGCGAAAAATGCATCAACGATACCCCTGCGAATCACGATCGTTGGAGAGAAAAATGCGTATTACAGACGTGGTGGAAATCACCAAACCGATTGCCTCGCCGATCAGGAATGCCTATATCGATTTCAGCAAGATGACCACCAGCCTGGTTGCGGTAGTGACCGATGTGGTGGTTGATGGCCGCCGGGTGGTGGGCTACGGCTTTAACTCCAACGGGCGCTATGGGCAAGGGGGGCTGATCCGCGAGCGTTTCCGCGATCGCATCTTGCAGGCTGAGCCTGACAGTTTGCTCAACCCGCAGGGCGACAACCTCGATCCGCACCGGGTGTGGCAGGCGATGATGATCAATGAAAAGCCCGGCGGCCATGGAGAACGCTCGGTAGCTGTGGGAACGCTGGATATGGCGATCTGGGATGCCACCGCCAAAATTGCCGGTCAGCCGTTATTCCATATGCTGGCGGACATGAAAGGCACGGTGGCTAATCCACGAGTGTTCGTCTATGCCGCTGGTGGTTATTACTATCCAGGCAAAGATCTCACCGCGCTGCGTCAGGAGATGCGTAGTTATCTGGATCGTGGCTACAACGTGGTGAAAATGAAAATTGGTGGTGCGCCGCTGGAGGAGGATCGCCGTCGTATCGAGGCCGTATTGCAAGAGATTGGTCACGAGGCGCGGCTAGCGGTGGATGCCAACGGTCGCTTTGATTTAGAAACCGGGATTGCCTACGCCAAGATGCTGCGGGAGTATCCGCTGTTCTGGTATGAAGAGGTGGGTGACCCGCTAGATTTCGCTTTGCAGGCCGTGCTGTCCGAGTTCTATCCGGGGCCAATGGCGACCGGAGAGAACCTGTTTTCACACCAGGATGCCCGTAATCTGTTGCGCTACGGCGGTATGCGCCCCGATCGTGATTATCTGCAGTTTGACTGCGCACTCTCCTATGGGCTGGTGGAATATCTCCGTACTTTGGAAGTGCTTGAGCAGTTCGGCTGGTCACCCTCCCGTTGTATTCCGCATGGCGGGCATCAGATGTCATTGAATATTGCTGCGGGGCTGGGGCTGGGGGGCAATGAAAGTTATCCTGATCTGTTCCAACCTTACGGCGGATTCCCGGACTCGGTGAAGGTGGAAGACGGCCATATTGTGATGCCTGAACTGCCGGGGATTGGCTTTGAAGGTAAATCGGAACTCATCAAGGTGATGCGTGCGTTGGCGGAGTGATTACGGCGCTGATGGGGCAGCGCCGCGTGGGGGATTACGCCGGTTTTAGACCCGGTTCAACCAGGCTATAGATCTGTTGATTGAGTGCGGGGGCATTTGCCAGTTGCTGGACATGTGCAGCAACGTCCGCACGCATCACAAAGCCATGAACTTCCTGCCCCTGGAACCGTTGCGCCTTGCCGGTAGCATTGCCGTTTAGCAGCCCCCCGGGGCGCAAGATGGCGTGATCCAGCGTGCTGGTCTGTAACCAGCTTTCCGCCAGCGATTTCTCGCGTACCGCCTGGCCAAACCCTGCTTTGGCGCGTGGTGATAAAAACGGCCAACCGTCGCCACAGCCCAACGAGGTGATGAGGATCATGCGCGATATCCCGCATTTCTCCGCCGTATCAATCACTGTCCGGTGGGCCAGATAATCCTGTGCGCCGCCCATTGAAGAGATGATCGTCGCGTTGGTACCCGCAGCTTCGCAAGCGCGGGTGACAGCAATGGCATCACAAGCATCACCGAGATAAACCTGTACGCCTTTCTCCCGCAGGCGAGCGGCGGCATCAGGATTACGCACCACCGCAACCACCGGACGCTGTTCCGCCAGCGCAAGTTCCAGGGTCAGCGCGCCGACCCCTTTGCCGCCAGCGCCAAAAATCAGCCATGGTTTCATCGTTCACTCCTGTTAGAGGGTGGCTACCGCAATACGCGGCAGATCCAGTTGTTGGAGCAGCTCATCAAGAGACTGCAGAATATTGCTTGCCCAGAAGCGCCCTTCGTTGGTCAGGCGCAGGCAGGTTGTAGTGTCGCGGGTTAACCCCGCAAGATGCCACTGTGCGAGCAGCGGCTTCAGCTTTTCCGCATCAGGCGTCAGTTCATCCAGCGGGATGCGCGCATTTTCCACGCCAGCCTGTAACGGCTGACGCCACTGGCTTCGGTTACCTGAGGTACGCATCATCATCATCAGCGGTTTGCGCCCCTCGGCGATAGCTTCATGCCAGGTGGTGAGGTTGCGTTCGATCATCCAGGAATAGCCGTTGACCGAACCCCCGCCGCCGGAGCCAAAGGCCAGGCAATCTGCGCCTTGCTTAATCAACAGGTTGTACAAATTGCGCTCTCGCGTGGTGCGCGCCCAGTGGCTGTTGCTGATACAGCGCCAGCCTGCCTGGTCCATGAAATCGCAGCCCTGCAAATAGAGATCGCGCCGCTCGGCAGGTGAGGGAACGGAGGTGCGGCCAGCTTCCACTGCTTTACCCAGCGGCGTATTGGGCAGCAGATTGAGGGCGTAGAGATCGACACCGTCCAGGCCGATATCGCGGGCAATCGCCAGATCTTCGCCCCAAAGTTTCGCATCCTGACCGGGTAAGCCGAATAGCAAATCGCAGACCACGGCAGCGCGGTCGCGACGAACTAGCCCTTCCATAAACGTAATGGCGCTTGCGCCGTCGGAGGTTCGGGCCATTTTTTTGCGGATTTGGCTATTAAACGACTGAATACCAATCGAAAAGCGATTGGCTCCGGCATCCAGACAGGCGTCTATCCGCTCATCGTCAAAGTTTAGCACCCGGCCCTCGATGGTGATTTCGCAGTCTGGGGCAAGCGGCAGACGTTCGCGTAGTGTGGTGATGATGCGAGCCAGATCCCGTGCGGCAAGCGCCGAAGGCGTTCCACCACCAAAATAGACGGCATGGATTGGCGCAGACTGATGCAGAGGGCTGTCTGCCTCCATTTCGATCTCGCGTAGCAGCGCATCGGTGTAGCGGGCGCAGCTGTCCTCCTCGAAACGGTTTTGGTAAAAGCCGCAGAAGGTGCAGTGGGTGGCACAAAACGGAATGTGTAGATACACCAGACGCTTACGGCTGGGCGTGGTCTGGCCGATGACGTTTTGCCAGGTTGATGCCAGCAGCGGTTTTTCCACGGGGATCGCGCCGCGCAACGGCATCATGGCACGGCGATCTTTAAACGGCTGATTGCCTGCCAGTGCAAAATGCGGGGTTAAATCCAGCTCAGTGTCATGTTTCAACTCAAGTTCCTTCAATGGGGCAGAACTGATGGAGGCAGGGCCGCATGGAAGCGCAGCTACTCACACCTGTCATAGTTTAACTGAAAATGATTACCATTTGCATTTATATACTGACAATCGTCAGCAGAGTCTATCCAGCAAGCCGCCAATTAAATGTAACGTTGACTTGGGTCAAACTTTTCGGCACCCCGAATTAAATTTTAATGGTCGATGCGAACAACCATTGCTAACGCTGGAGTTTATATGTACTATCGCCGCGTTTTCCCATTCATTCACTTTGCAAAGGAGGTACATCATGAATTATCAAGCACTGTTTACCCTTTGCGGGTCGTATCCTCAGGCATAATTTCCTGTTCTCCAGGTATTGCTAGGGCTACCGCCCGCCAAATCCAAAAAATTAGATAAAATATTAATCAGGATTGGTTATGAGCAATACTATTGGCTCCGTTACGCCGCGAGTTTCATTGATCGCGTCGGAACACACCTGGATTGAAGGAAATGCAATCCAACAATTAGAAATTACCGCCAAGCTGCCGGATATGGTGCGCGTGGTCGGGATGCCAGATTTGCATCCTGGCCGTGGTTACCCGGTCGGTGCCGCTTTCTTTTCACAACATCGCTTCTACCCGGCGTTAATCGGTAATGATATCGGTTGCGGTATGTCGCTATGGCAAACAGATTTGCTGGCGATGAAACAGTCGCTGGATAAACTGGAAAAAAACCTGGGCAATATTGACGGCCCGCTAGAGGAAGAAGAGTTGGGGGATATTCCGCCAGCGCTTGGCGATTATTCTCGTGCATTAGGCACCATTGGCGGCGGTAATCATTTTGCTGAACTGCTACGCATCGACGAAATATATCAACCGCAGGCCGGTCTCGATAAAAAACGTCTGATGCTGTTGGTGCACAGCGGTTCGCGTGGTTTGGGCCAGCTAATACTGGAACAGCATGTGCGCGCCCATGGGCATCATGGCCTGCTGGAAAATACCGATGCGGCCAACGATTATCTGCAACAGCATCAACAGGCGTTGGATTTTGCAGGCTTAAACCGGCAACTGATTGCCCAACGGATATTTCAGCGGTTACGCACTGCTGGCGATTGCCTGCTGGATATCCATCATAACCTGCTGGCGGCGGCCACTATCGAGGGCGTGCCTGGTTGGCTGCATCGTAAAGGGGCTACGCCGTCGGATGAAGGGCTGGTGGTGATCCCCGGTTCGCGCGGTGATTACAGCTATATCGTCCAGCCGCTACCTGCCGCCAGCAGTTTGTATTCGCTGGCGCACGGTGCCGGGCGAAAATGGATGCGTTCCGAGTGTAAAGACCGTTTATTGGCGCGTTTCAGCACCGAGCAGTTGGCCAGAACCCGCTTCGGCAGCCGGGTGATTTGTCGCGACCGCCAACTGATTTATCAGGAAGCGCCAGAAGCCTACAAGCCGATTGATAGCGTAGTGGGTGCCTTGCAGCAGGCCGGATTGGTCACGTTGGTGGCGCGTATGCAACCGGTGTTGACCTACAAAACCAGCGGGGGGCAGTCATGATCTTGTTACAGATTTCTGCCGCCCAGGGGCCGGATGAATGTTGCCTGGCTGTGAGTTTGGCACTGCGCCAGCTCCACAAAGAGGCTCAGGCCATGCAGGTGGAACTGTGTGAGGTTGAGCGGGAAGAGGGCCGCCTACCCGGCACGTTGCGTTCGGTGCTATTGACGCTTAACGGCGAAGCGGCGGAGCCATTGGCCGCCAAGTGGTACGGGACATTGCAGTGGATTTGCGAAAGCCCGTGGCGTACAGGGCGCTCCAGAAAGAACTGGTTTATTGGTGCAGCGCGTTTCTCTCCGGCAGCAGTGCCAAAAGAGAGCGAGATCCGTTTTGAGACGTTGAAGTCCTCCGGGCCGGGTGGGCAGCACGTGAATAAAACGGAGTCGGCTATTCGCGCCACCCATATCGCTAGCGGCATTAGCGTCAAAGTGCAGACCGAGCGCAGCCAACATGCCAATAAGCGTTTGGCGTATTTGCTGATCGCTCACCGTTTGGAACAGCTTGAGCAACAGCAACTGGACGAACAGCGTGCTGAACGACGGATGTTTCACCATCAAATAGTGCGCGGTTCACCGGTTCGGATGTTTAAAGGCGAAAGCTTTACGCCGCTCGCTTAATCAATATCGGCCTGATGGGGCAGGCTGGTAAAGCTATAAGAAGAAAAGAAATGGAAACACATAAATATGGTCGGACGTACCATTATCCGTTCTCACCGGGAACCACCAGTGACGATCGGATCAATAAACACTATTGGCAAGACATACCGTTAATCCCCTCACTGATCCATACGGAAAAGCTCGATGGTGAGAATAACTGCCTGAATCGATATGGCGTATTTGCACGCTCCCATGCGGCACCGACGGTTTCGGCCTGGACGCGCCAGATCCGCCAGCGTTGGCAACTGATTAAAAATGACCTGGGCGATATCGAGCTGTTTGGGGAGAATTTGTATGCCACCCATTCGATCGAATATCGTGGCCTGCAACAGGACTTTTATCTATTCGCCGTGCGCTGTAAAGACATGTGGCTGAGTTGGCAAGAAGTGCAGTTTTACGCGGCATTATTTGATTTTGCCTGTGTACCAGAAGTGGTACAGGACGTGCCGCGCCAGACGGAACAAGAATACCGCTCGGCAATATTGGAGCAGGTGCGGGGAGTAGGGAGTTTTGCGCCGCACGATGTGCATACCGGCTTGCCATGCACCATGGAAGGGATTGTCACCCGCAATGCGGCTGAATTCCCGGTGGCTCAGTTTTCCCATAACGTATTTAAGTACGTGCGTAAAAACCATGTGAAAACCGATCGTCACTGGAGAGTGAATTGGCAACGAGCGCGTATG
The DNA here is from genome assembly GCF_047530105.1 of Serratia sp. T13T92. Lineage (NCBI taxonomy): Bacteria > Pseudomonadati > Pseudomonadota > Gammaproteobacteria > Enterobacterales > Yersiniaceae > Serratia > Serratia sp. T13T92. Next base: position 42,524 of record NZ_JBLJAK010000037.1, read on the forward strand.
GCGTACGAGTATCAGCAGGAGGATAAACCATGTGGTGCTTAAGTGAAGACAAGCAGTGGGGCAGGCTGGCGGATAAATTCCGTTGGGTGGCCGATATGCATCAGGTGCCACAAGATCCCCGTCATCATGCGGAAGGCGATGTGGCAATCCATACCCAGCGCGTGCTGGCGGCACTGACCGAGTCTGCGCAGTTTTTGGCGTTGCCAGAGCAACAGCAGGAGCTGGTTTGGGCTGCCGCCTTGCTGCACGATGTAGAAAAACGCAGTACCACGCGGGTTGCCGACGATGGTTCGGTGACCTCACCCAACCACGCTAAACGCGGTGAACTGACCACGCGCACGATCCTCTATCGGGATATCGTGACACCGTTTGAACTGCGTGAACAGGTAGCGGCCTTGGTACGTTTTCATGGTTTGCCGTTGTGGATCATGGGGCGGCCATCGCCGGAGCGGGCGCTGTTATTAGCGGCCTTACGGTTGGATACACGGTTGCTGGCGATGTTGGCACGGGCAGATGTGTTGGGCCGCGAGTGTGACGACCAAAACGGCCTGCTGGATAACATCGAGCTGTTCGAACTGTTTTGTCAGGAGCAGCAATGCTGGGGGCAAGCGCGTCCTTTTGCTAGCGATAACCAGCGTTACCACTATTTGACGCATCCGCAGGCTAGCGTGGATTTTGTTCCCTACGAGCAATTTCAGAGCGAAGTGACGTTACTCTGTGCGCTGCCGGGAATGGGTAAAGATCGCTATATCGCGCAGCATGCCGCTGGGATTGAGGTTATCAGCTTGGACAACATCCGCCGGCAACATCGGTTGTCTCCTACCGACAAAAACGCGACCGGCTGGGTCGTGCAGCAGGCCAAGTTGCAGGCTAAGACGTTGCTACGGCGGGGCGAACCTTTTGTCTGGAATGCCACCAATATTACCCGGCAGTTGCGTAGCCAGTTGGTTGAGTTGTTTATCGCCTATGGCGCAAGGGTGAAGATTGTTTACCTGGAAGTGCCGTATGCCCAGTGGCAGCGGCAGAATGCCGAGCGGGAGTACAGCGTACCAACTGATGCGATGGCGCGGATGCTGAGTAAATTGGAGATCCCGCAGGCGGACGAGGCGCATGAGGTGGAGTTGCGGGTGCAGGACGCAAGCTAACCTGGTTTGTGCAAGGGTGCCAGCGCGGAGCTAATGTGTAGCACATACAGTCCCCTATCCATGTGGATGGGGGACGTCACCGTAGATTAATTCGCGATCACCGTGACTAACTGCGGTGATTCAAACATCGCCTTCGGCGAAATAACCGATTCGTCCCACGGGATTTGCGTTCCGTAGCGTTCCTTCAGTTTCTTCTGCACGGCAGGAGCACCAAAGTTAAATTCACGCACTTTTTGCAGCTTGCCGATTTGTATCCCTAGTGCGCGATCGTAAATTTTCCACACCAACTCTGAGCAATATAACTTCTCATCAGACCAGGAAAACTGCATGTCGTAGGGCTTTCCTGCAAAGCTTTTGGCCTGCTGGCGTATTTTTAGCTGCGCGGACGGCGTCATCATTTGCTTGGAGTTCTTTAGCCGTTTGACGACAAAATGCTTTTTTTCTCCCCGATCGATCCAGGCGGCCAGAGGCGTGTATTTCACCGTCGATACCGCTTCGAATACGTAAGGTTTGCCATCTCGCAGCACAATGATGCCCATGTGGCTGTAACGCGAGCCGGTGGCCTGCTGTATCGCCAGGCTCTGTGCCGAGCGGGAAGTGTGGAAAATGATGTCACCATCCTGCACCGCAGGTAGCTCGCGAGCTTGGCTGACCAGCACGGTCATCAGGCCGATGGTGAGAAACAGAATAGCCCACAGGCGTTTGGTAAAAATCACGTTCAATCCCTCGAAGTTAGAATCTAGCCATTTTATCGGGGCTGTGTGAAGTGAGGATGAAGTGGTAGAGCAAAGCAGGGAGGTCGCATTGGCTGCCTTTATGCTTTAATAAAAATAATGCTATTTATCAATGCAATAATAACAATTCCATCATTGTGGTTAAAGGGTGCTTAAAGCAGGCCGATAGCTGTTCTATTGATGTTGTCAGCTAAATAGGACGAAACCGGATGTTAGGGATCTACCGTATATCGATGAGAATGAAGCTTTTCATTGCTCTGTTTCCACTGCTACTGGCTTTATGCTGGTTTGCCGGTTCGGGGATGAAAACCCGTATCAACACCGAACGTCAGATGGATGTCATCGTTCAGCTAACGGCAATTGCGCGTGGCGCAGGGGATGTCGTGCATGAGCTGCAAAAAGAGCGTGGTATGAGCGCAGGTTACCTGGGCTCTGGCGGCGGGCAGTTTCGCGCTGAACTAGCGGAACAACGTAAACTGACAGATGCGGCTATGGCGAAATTTAGCCAGCTGTTAGCTAAAACGGATCGCCGCGCATTGGAAGGGATTGATACATCGGCGATTCAGTTATTTAACGACCAAACCCAATTGCTGAGCGAGGTGCGCAATAACGTCAGCAATTTACACACCGCAGCACCACAAGCCATTGGTTTCTATACTAAGACCATCGCGCAGGTGCTGGATTTTGTCGGCGGTATCGGGCATTTGACGACATCGGGCAAAATCGGCCAAGAATTGTCAGCGTATTACAGCCTGCTTAACCTGAAAGAACAGTCGGGAATAGAGCGAGCATTACTCTCCGGCGTTTTCTCTGGCGATCGTTTTGGTGATGGGCAATTCCGCCAGTTGAGCGATGTGGTAGGAAAACAAGAGGCCTGGCTTTCTGCGACTCGTCGTTTCAGCACCGCGGAGCAGGCGGCGGCGCTTGATGGCGCATTACGCTCTGCATCGGCAGCCGATGCCCTTAAGTTTCGTGAGATTGCGATCGATAAAGTCGCCACCGGTGGATTCAAAGTTAATCCTACCGATTGGTTCAAGGCTCAGACTCTGCGCATTGAAGTGCTGCGTCAACTAGAGAATCAAACCGCTGACACCTTGCAAAAGCATGCTGCAGAGTTGTCACGCACGGCACGTAGCGAATGGATAACTTTCCTGTGTATCAGCCTTCTTTCCCTGGCAGTGGCCTTGGCGATAGCCATCGTCGTTGCGCGGAGTATCCATCTGCAACTGCAAGGAACGCTGAAAACGATTGGTGAAATGGAGGGGGATTTGACCCAACGCCTTAGCGTGCCGGGTAGTGATGAGTTGTCAGCATTGAATCATGCCTATAACCAATCCATTGAAAATATTCAGCATATCGTTAAAGAGATTAAATCCGGCTCGGAGGTGCTTCACCATGCTAGCGGTGATATCGCCGCTGGTAATCAGGATTTAGCGCAACGTACTGATGAACAGGCGGCATCTATCGTTGAAACTGCGGCAAGTATGGAACAAATATCCACGGCGATCGCCCAGACTGCAGATAACGCCCGCGAAGCTGAACAACTCACGCTGGCGATGGAGCGTGATGTCATGCAGGCGAATCGTGTGGCGAATGAAGCCAGCCAGAGCATGACGGAGATCCGTAATTCTAGTGAGCAGATTTCACGTATCGTGGCTTCTATTGACGACATTTCTTTTCAGACCAATTTATTGGCGCTCAATGCTGCGGTAGAAGCCGCTCGAGCTGGCGAGTCCGGCAGGGGATTTGCGGTGGTAGCGAGTGAGGTGCGTAACTTATCTCAACGTTGTGCTAAAGAGGCGAGCCAGATCCGAGAGCTGATTAATCAAAATATGGAAAAAATTGCAGAAGGCGTCGCCCGGGTTTCGGCTTCCGGGATCGCGCTAAAAGCGGCAGCAGATAACTCTGGGCTGATGAAGCAATATGTTAGCGATATCGCTCAGGCCGCCAACGAACAATCATTGGGGGTGGGGCAGGTTCATCTGGCTTTGAATCAGCTTGAACAAGTCACCCAGCAAAATGCGGCTTTGGTTTCCCAAGCGGCCAGTGCCAGTCAGGTACTGGACAACCAAGCGGCGGCGATGACCCAATTAGTGAATCGGTTTATCGTATAATGTTGTTGTAAGGACGGTGGGAGTAATCCCACCTCCGACTCGATCGTTCGCTCCGTAGCGTATTTTTATTATTCTTGAGACGTCTCCACTTTCCCTCATGCCGTTTACCGTATATTCCCTGATGTCTTTTTGTGTAAGCGGTATGTCGTTTTGTGCTGCCTGGGTGCATACTATTGCCCTCCCAAAGGCGGTGGGCAAGGCTTTGGCGCTATCTGATAATAAAAAAGGAACGGTGATGGAAAGGCGTAAATTTCTCAAGGGTGCGGCGGCGTTATCTTCTTTTGGGCTGATAAGCCCGGTCTGGTCTGAGTCGCGTAAAACGGATATCCCTGCGTCAACCTGCGTGGATAACAGAAGACGTTTTGTGATGACACAAACTTACCAGTTGAAAGCGCCAGCAGGCTCAGAAGGTAAGGCCAATCTGTGGATCCCGGTCCCCGTGGACACCGCCTTCCAGCAACTGAAGCACATTTCTTTTTCCGGCAACTATCAGCAGGCCTACCTCACGGCGAATAATACCTACGCAGCTAAAACGTTGTTTGCTTCCTGGCCGGACTCCAAAGGCCCGATGGAACTGAAAGTGGAAATGCTGATTGAAACCTTGGATTGGGAACCGCTAAAGAGCAACCAACTGGCCGAATGGCACCTCCCGCAAACCGATCTGGTGTTCCCCGCAGAAGTACAACCCTATCTTAACGCGACCCCACATATCCCGGTGGATGGGCTAGTGAAAGAAACGGCGTTAAAGATTATTGGCAGTGAGAAATCCCCTCTGCAGCAGGCGAGGCTAATTCATGAATGGGTAAGAACCCATATGCATCGCGACGATGCGGTGATTGGCTGCGGGACCGGTGATGTGGGCCAAATCCTTAAGGCCGGCAAGCTGGGCGGGAAATGTACCGATATCAACTCCGTGTTCGTCGCGTTGTGCCGTGCCTGCGGGATCCCGGCCCGTGAGATGTTTGGTATTCGCCTGGGCGCATCCCGCAAGTTGGGGAACTATTCGAAGAAGGCATTTGGTAGCGCTGATGAGCAAGGCGTGGCAAAAGTCAGCGGCGGGCAGCACTGCCGGGCGATGTTCTGGCTGGCAGGTTTCGGCTGGCTACCAGCCGATCCGGCCGACGTCACTAAAATGCGGCTTTGTTGAATAATTCGGATTTAGATAAAAGCGCCTCTCGTCACTGATTTCCTCAGGCAATCCGCACACTTTCTGGCATCCCTGCACGCGTCATTTTGTTTAAGGCACGGATCATGGCCATAGTT